>JAILAR010000059.1 GCA_024681515.1 Eubacterium sp.
TTTTTTTTGCGCCTGGCGTCGCTCACGTATCCGCCGTCCGACCCGCTCCGGAAAAGGCCTGAAAGCTGTCCGGGTCTGAAGAACAAACGGCATATCAGTTTCTGGTGCGGAGTTCATACCGCTTCATCGGCTGACCTGTCATGCTCTTCACCAGTTCGAACGTATGAAGCCACTCCTCACAAACCAGTTTTTCCTCCCGCGTGTGTTCATTATAATAACCAATGCTTAAATTCACTCCGCTTACCGTCTCGCATAACGTGCAGATATCCGTAAAACCGCCTGAAATCGAGAGTTCATATCCCGTAGAGCTTTCAATGAACGTTTTAAACTCCTCGGGCACATCGAGATAATAGCATTTATAATCGTGGCTTCCTCTCCGATCCAGCTGGAGCATGAACGAATGGTTGTTTAATTCATCAAACAGATCCCGAAACTCTGATCTGAGATATTTTGCGCCGATCTGTCCGTGTTCCTCCCCATCCAGGATCAAAAGAGAATGCCCACTGTTCCTGAGAAGCCACAGCATGGCACAACCCGCGCGGTCATCCGCACCGATCCCATATGTATCCGACTCACTGAAATAAACCCCATCGTGGAATGCAAGTTTTGCAGCTGCCTCCTTCTCGATATAAAACCGGTCAAACACCGTATCCGCATGCGCCGCAAGAACGCAGCGATCCTCTCTGGTTCCGGGAACATACAGGAAACGTTGCTTTTCCCCTCCGCTATGCTCTATGGCCCCAGGAAGAGTACGAAACAAAGAGAAGATCGGATCCGGAGTGCTTATGGGGAGGTGGAGAAAATGGTCCAGGACGGTTGCCGGATCATCCGATAATAGTATTTCATTTTCATTATTGCTTTGAACTGTTTTCAACTGATCATCCTCCTGTCAAACTAAATCAGAAAGTGCTGCTGTTTTTTTTCATTCTTCTCCAAACAAACGCTTATAGACTTCATCCACATACGCCTGGGTATCAACGTCAAACGGCCGGTTCTTCACAAAAGTTTCAAGGATCTCCCTTAAACCTTTATTCGCAAGCAAACGTTTCGAACGATCCAGATCCCTGATCAGGGTTACCACTTCCTTCCAGCAGACTTTTGATTCCTCCGTCCGTTCTGCCATCATCAGAAATTCCCCTTTGTAAAAGAGGCACTTGTAAAGTGATCGGATCAGAGGTTCCTGAACCTGCACCTTCTCATCCACCATCTGTCGATTTCGTTCGATCAGGCGCCGATAGTCCTGCTCCACTTCCATAAGCCAGTCAATTTCTTCTCTCACGGTGAGCATGCCCCTGTCATAAAAACTTCGAACATAACACTCATAGATACATGTTGAAAGATAGTAATATCCGTACTCGTACCGTGTCCCATCCTCATCGATCATGTATTTCTGACCCGGGAATCTTCTGTGAATTTCCGCAAGGATTCCATCCGGTCCGAATATCAGATCGTGGTACTCATCCATTTCATCATAACGTTTCTCCGTATACATCATTTTTATGTAATTTGCGACGGACACCAGATAGGCTTCGACCTTATGACGGAAATCCTCTTCCAGCTTCTTTTTCTTGTATTCCAGAGATTTTTCGATCCATATACGATACTCATCAAAAGGTCTTCCGATTTTTCTGAGATAAACGGCCTTGCTATTGAACAAAAGTCCGAAATCCGTTTTTTCATATCCCAGTTCCTGCGCCTTCAGGCCATATTCGATTGCAAGGTCCAGATCCTTTACAGCTTCGCCCGCATTCCCCAGATCTAAAAGAGAGAAAGACCTGCAGTTATACGCAACCGTAAGCAGGTGCAGCCGCTCTGCCTCCTGTGTAGTATCCTCAAAATGAAGTTTTTCCCCGATCTCAATGATCTCCGAACTGATCAACCGGTCCTTCTCAGATCCCCAGAAACCATGCTGCTTTCCGTCCGTCCATCGTTCGAAATCTGCAAGACAATTCAAAAAGTCCAGGGAACATATCCTTGACTCCAGCTCTGCTACCCGATCATCTCCCAGATCCTTCAGAATCTGCAAATAATTCATGATATACGCATGGATGTAAATGATCTCCTTCTTCTGATACATTTGCAGAAGAATCTCACGGAACGTCTCCAGTTGTTCCTTCCCGGCCTCAGAAACGTTCGGATCATCCCGCAGACGTTGCTTTTCCTCCCGAATGCGAATGCCGGTATCATAAACAGAGAAGATATAACTGATCGCATTATCCACCAGACTGTGGATCTGGGAAATGTAACGTTCCTGCAATTTCTTCCGGTATTTCAGATTCGACAGACGGATCACACTTCCGTCACCGGCCCGGTCCACCTGAAGCAACGCATCGATATCACTGATCGCACCCAGCAGATCACAGGTTATCATATCAGAACTGAAATTTGTAAGAAATGCGATAGTCCGCAGACTGATCGGTTCCATGGCACTGCAGATCACGGTCAGCAGCTGATCTACCAAAGAACCGTACTTCACACCACCGTTCTGATAAATAGCGGTCAGATACTCTTCCAGATGATGCTCCGGCTGAAAACCATTTTGAAGGAACGCCTGAACCGTATCTTTTTCCATTCCCTGCATCATCTTGATCAGCATCTTCAGATTGATATAATTTCCATCCGAAAGTTCTATGATCCTGTTGGATTCCTCACTGTCCGCGGTCCATTTCAACCGATCCTGAACAAATCTCTGAAGATTCCTCTTATGGATCTCAGAGACACATCCTTCCGGATCTCTTCGCCTGTACATCACACGTCCCGAAAAATCATATCGGTTAACAAACTCCGATGCATAGGTCTCCGGCTGTTCCTCCTCGATCCGCGAAGTGATCAGAATGTACACATGCTCCGGAAGATCCTCTGCTTTCGGAATATAATCCAGGATTCCCGTCTCCCCCATGGACTGCATGAAAGAGATCTCATCAATGCCGTCAATGATCAGAAGTACTTTTCCTTCTTCTTCCAAACCATAGTATTTTCTGTAATAATCAAGATAAAACCCAAGATATGCAGAGAGCTGCACCGCCGGCTGCATTTCACAATCATCCAGTTGGATCTGGAAACGTTTTCCCTCGATCTGCTCCGTGGCACTCAATTTCTGGAACATGCCGCTGTTCATCTGATCCAGGAAATCATCCTTCTGCCGAAACCTTCGTCTGCCGCAGTAGTACGCCCGGGCCACCACCGTATCCGCCAGCAGTTCATCCCCTTCCATCAGCGGATCCAGATGAGATACAAAAGCAGTTTTCCCCATGGCTCGGTCCGCCCGCAACAGAAAAACTCCTTTGTCATGTGTGGATAACATTTGGGAAAGCCATTCGTCCCAATCCGGCATGTCCACATAGCTTTCCGCATGATTCAGTTCATTCAGCCATGCATTTACATAACCGGGAAGCGTTTCCACCTCTGCATTCAGGGATCCGTTCAGTAAAAAATGC
>JAILAR010000171.1 GCA_024681515.1 Eubacterium sp.
GATCCGTTTTGCATTCTCACCGGTGTAGAATGAGGACAATTCCTTCTTTTCGTAGCGCTTCACCGGATCCTCTTTGGTTCTTTCCCGAAGCAGTGCCGTGAAGAAACGCTCCCAACTGATATATTCCTGACTGTCGATGTAGTCTTCGGGATGGGAGAGAATTTCGTCTATGTCTGTATCGCGCAGGATGCCTGATTTCAGTATCATCCATTCAAAGGATTCAGGAAAGTATAATGCAATGTGTGCATCGAGCTTCGCGTATTTAACGAGCATGTCAATATACGGGCCGAATGCAGCTCCGTCTGCGATTACCAGAAGGCCGTTCTTAGAATCGGTTTCAAGCGTTTTACGATACAGGTTTGAATTCCCTTTGGAACTGAGACAACGGTTATTACCGACAACACTCTGGAAGAACTGATATCCGGACTCTTTATCTTCGACGAGGATAAGGAGTTCTTTCTTTTGAGATTCCATGTCTGTGTGTTCAGCGGCCCACTGTAAGGCGGGATATAGAGGATAAAACTCATGATAGATCTGCTCCGGAAAGTGATATTTACCGGAGGTACGGATCCCATAGATTTCATTTGTGCTGTATGGAAGCTCGTAGATGGGTTTACGTGTGATAAAGATGTAATAGTTGTCGGTGGTTGGAAGATATTCGGCAAATTCTTTGGTATAGATAAAACGATAGTCTTCATCTATGAAAACCAGACTGCCGGTAACCTTTCCAAGATTGTATTTCCATTCTGTGTCTTCATCGATATATACATAGACGGGAACATCTGAAGAAACGGTGATGCCCTGGCCGGGACCAAGTCTCCTGTATGCTGCAAGCATTTCAGTCAGCGTGGTTTTACCGGTGGCGCTGTCACCCTGAATGATGGTGATATTTCGGCGGATCTCAAAGGAATACTTGAGTCCGGAGGATTCAACGATTACATGGTGTTTTCCGTGCATGGTTCTTGTCCCTCTTGCGTACATTAAATGTAGTTTGCTGCTGTGAGGATGTATTCTTTCGGGTCTGTTACGATTCGATCTTCATTTTCGATCCGTATTTCAAAAGGCTCCGGAAATGTCATCAGGTATTCCAGATTGACGGTTACGTCTTTTTGCTTTCCTATCTCGAGAAGCCAGGGAGCACAGTTTTCACCGCAACTGGTAGCGTTGAATACCAGTTCCGGCTTTTCGTAGATCATGATAAGGGTTTTAAGCCCGCCGGACAGTCGTTCCGGAGGAATTGGTCCGAGTACCGGGCTGTTAATGACGAGACCGTCGATGTAGATTGAGTTATCGACACCCAGGATCATTTCCTGAACAAAGGGCTCCGCCAGCCACTCCGGTTTATAATTATATTTGAACCAGTTTGGACCGTATTTAACGTCGGCCATTTCCCCGAAATGAATCGTAAGCATAGCATAAATCTCCATTCATGTGCTGTGTGTTCTAACGACTCCATTATACATTTCGAGCAGGGAGGTTTCAACTGTAATATGTGTGTGTCCGGACGTGGTAAATCGGTTTTGTATGGCTTTTCCGCATTTAATTATTATTTAATAATTCCCGTGTTATTCTAACCTCAGAAGATGAGAAAGGGGAAACATAAGTCATGTTGTTTCGAATTCTGAAGAAAGATATACGCAGGAAGAAGAGCATGAATCTGATCCTTCTTCTGTTCGTGATCCTGGCGACGATGTTCGTGGCCAGCGGGCTGTCCAACGTGATGGCGGTGCTGAACGGAACGGATTACTACCTGGATAAGGCGGGACTCGGGGATTATGTGGTCATCACCCAGGGCGCGGGATGTTTCGGAGGGCTGGGAGATCAGCTGAAAGATGTAAAGGAAGCGAAGAGCTATCGTCTGGAAAGCTACATCGCCCTTGCAGAGCAGGACCTCACCCATGACGGAAAGAAGTCGAAATCTGACAGCACCATGATGATCACCAATATCGATGACGATGGTCTGAAATATTTTGATAAGGACAATAAGGAAATCACCCAGGTACAGCCGGGACATATCTTCGCACAGCTGAGATTCCTGAACAAGAATGACCTGAAGGTGGGTGACACTCTTCACTTCTCCAAGGAAGGCGTGGAACTGGATTTCATCATTGACGGAACTTTCAAGGATGCCTGCCTCGGATCCGGCATGATGGGAAATAACCGTTTCCTGATCTGTGGGCAGGACATGGAGAAGATCGTGGAGGATGAGACCATCCGTGGAAAATGGGGCGGTGATATGGCCTATGTGGACACGGATGATGTAAAGGAATTTGCAGCTGCCATCGCCGATCTGGACGGTATCTCCTTTGACGGAGCAAGAAGCACCATCAAGCTGACCTATGTACTGTCTCTGATCATAGCATTTGTAGTTCTGATCTTGTCCGTGGCACTGATCATCGTATCCTTCGTGGTACTCCGGTTCGCCATCAACCTTTCGGTTATGGAAGACTTCCATGAGATCGGTGTGATGAAGGCCATCGGTATTCGGAATCGGAAGATCCGTGGAATGTATGCAGCCAAGTATCTGGCCCTTGCGGTGCTGGGCGTCCTGATCGGCGGAGCCTTAAGCTTCCCCTTCGGGCAGATGCTGATCAAGTCCGTCAGTGAGAATATGGTCCTTGGAAATGACAGTGACACGGCGGCCCACATCATCGGCGGCCTGGCGGTGGTTCTGATAATTACCGGATTTGCATGGCTCTGTACAAGAAAAGTAAAGAAGCTGTCTCCGGTAGACGCCATCCGGAGCGGTCAGACCGGGGAACGCTTCCGGAAGAAGAAAACCAAAGGAAGCGGAAAGGTTCGGAAGAATACGGAATTCTTCCTGGCGACCAATGATCTTCGGAGTAATCCGAAGCGGTATCTGTCGGTGTTCCTGTCCATCTTCATCTGCACACTTCTGGTGCTGATGATCGTGAATATCACGGCAACCATGAAGAGCGACAGTTTCGTGGAATCCTTCGGTGCAAGAAGAGATCTGTATGTGGAAGATTCCGATAACAGAATGCGGCTCACGGGAACAGGAAGAGAGGCCTTTGAAGAGTATATCCGCGAAAAGGAGAAACTCCTTGCGGAGGCGGGAATGCCCTGCGTGATCAGCGATGAGATCCAGTACAAGTATCCGGTGATCGTTGACGGGAAGAAGTATAAGCTTGACCTGCAGCAGGGGATCAATGTTACTTCGGATGAGTACAGTTACATGGAAGGTTCTGCACCGCAGAATGTTCATGAGGCCGCCATCACAACTCCCATCATGGAGAAGACGGGACTGAAGCTCGGAGATACATTTACGGTGGATTACGGAGATCACACCGAGGATTATCTGGTAACGGCAACATTCCAGTCCATGAATCAGATGGGTCTGGTGATACGGCTGCATCAGGATGCGGAAACGGATTTTTCTCATATCGGAAGTACCTTCGGTTTCGGAGTCAAATTTACTGACGATCCGAGTAAGAAGGAGATCGAAGCACGGAAGGATAAGATTAGGGAAGTCTGGGGTGTGGATGACCTGAAGGTAATGAATGCTGCAGAATTCTGCGATGACTGTATGAAGTCTGCAGATTCCATGGAAGCGGTACAGAATCTGCTGCTGCTCATCACACTGATTGTAGTGATCCTGGTAACGGTTCTTATGGAGCGGTCCTTCGCTTCGGATGAGAAGACCCAGATCGCGCTGCTGAAGGCGGTGGGCTTCCGTAACAGAGCCATCGTAAAATGGCATGTATGGCGCTTCGGTATCTGTGCATTTTTCGCAGTACTGCTGGCTCTGGCGATTTCCATCCCGGTAACAAATCTGGTAGGAACTCCCATCTTCGGAATGATGGGTCTGGATACGGTGGATTACAGATATAACGTCAGCATGACACTGGCTTATCCGGGAATCATCTTCGGATTCACCGTCCTGGTGACCTGGATCGTGGCACAGTGCACACGCAAGATCAAGAGCAGCGATACAGCCAACATCGAATAATTCTTGGGAGATGGATCAAAAGTGAAGAATCCCGTGGACGATAAACCAATATGGATTAACATGATAGAAGGAGATAGCTATGAGTACAATTCTGGAAGTAAAAGACCTTTGCAAAACATACATTATCGAGAAGCGTCAGAACCACGTTCTGAAAAATGTGAACTTCTCTGTGGAAGAGGGGGAGATGGTAGCCATCATGGGTCCCTCCGGTTCCGGTAAATCAACCCTCCTGTATTCGGTGTCCGGTATGGATAAGGCCACCAGCGGAACCGTGATCTTCGACGGAAGAGAGATCACTTCTCTTGGAGAGAAGGAGATGGCAGATGTCCGTCTGGATGAGATGGGATTCATCTTCCAGCAGATGTACATGATGAAGAATCTGACCATCCTGGACAACATCCTTCTTCCCGCCATTGAGAGCAAGAAAGAAAGGATCTCCAAGGAAGAGAAGGTGAAGCGCGGCGAGGAGCTTATGCGGAAGCTGGGCATCATCGAGACTGCGGATCATGACATCAACGAAGTGTCCGGCGGTCAGCTGCAGCGGGCCTGCATCTGCCGGAGCATGATCAACGATCCGAAGATCATTTTCGCAGACGAGCCCACAGGCGCTCTGAACCGCACCTCTTCCAAGGAGGTCATCGATGAGCTGGTCCGTCTCAACGAGGAAGGCACCACCATTCTCATGGTAACTCATGATGCCAAGGTAGCAGCCAGATGCTCCCGGGTTCTGTACATCGTGGACGGAAATATTCAGGGTGAGTACGACAACGCTGATGACGGAACAAAGGATCAGAAGCAGAGAGAGCGTGCATTAAATAACTGGTTGATGGATCAGGGATGGTAAAGCTTTGTATTTGGATATACGTGATCATAGTCCCGTGCTTGCACGAAGGGCTATGATCACGTGTATCCGACCTGCGAAGCAGGAACCTCCGTGGTTGGTTTACCCGGACGCACGGAGTGCGGACGGGCAAACCGGCTGCGGAGGTACAAAGCGTTACAGGAAGGAGTGATTGTATGCATTTCGGATTTTCATATACAGGCCTGATCTTCCTCCTGATGCTGTTCATTCCCAACGGCCTCTGGGCGAAGAACCAGCCGAAGGACTACGAAGAATACGTACAGAATGAAAATAAGATCCTGCTCCTTCTGGAGAGGATCGGAGAGGTGCTGGTGACAACGGTCCTGCTGATCTTCAGTGATTTCAATGTCCGGGACGCCGGCTGGTGGCTGGCGTGGCTGATCAGTGCATTTCTCCTTATGCTCCTGTATGAAGTGTTCTGGATCCGGTATTTTCGAAGTGAGAAGCGGATGCAGGATTTTTACAGCAGCATCCTGGGCGTACCGTTAGCGGGTGCAACACTTCCGGTGCTGGCGGTCCTCTTTATCGCTATCTATGGTGGAAATATCTTCCTTCTGGCAGCGGATGTGATCCTGGGAATCGGACATATCGGTATCCACATGGGACACCGAAGGGAAATGTAAAATGAATGGAAAGTCCCTCTGCGAGTAAAGCAGGGGGACTCTTTCATAATGGGGTGGATATAAAGCCGGAATCGTGTTACACTTTTGTTTGACGGGACCACAAGGCCGTGTCTCGGAAGCAGATGGTTGAGGTGAATGATAATGTCGGAGCAGATGGACGAAACGTTCGACCGAATTGAAATGATCGAACTGGACGAAACGTATCTTCCACAGATGGCGGAATTGTATAAACAGGCATTTGGCGGAGAGCCGTGGAACGATGACTGGAGTGACCGGGAACAGCTGATGGCGTACATGAGGGAGATCTCATGTTCCTATAACGCCCTGAACTACGGGCTTTTGGTGGACGGAAAACTGTGTGCCCTCTCTGTGGGGATGATCCGCCACTGGTGGGAGGGAACGAATTACAACATCGAAGAGATTTGTGTGTCTCCCGAGCTGCAGGGGCAGGGGATCGGAAGTCGGTTTATGGGAATGATCCAGGAGGAGGTCCGAAAGAAGGGACTGGCGGGAATCTTTCTTCAGACGGACAAGGATAAGCCGGCTTACGGGTTTTATAAGAAGAACGGGTTCGGGGATCTGGAGCAACATGTCAGTCTGTACAAAAACCTGCGCAGCGGATCGTGATCCAAAAACGGGAATGTTACTTTATATGGTGCGGGGTTAAAATGTGTTTTGCTTCTGGCTGTGATACCGTGGCATACTCGCAATCTGTGTATTGTTTTGTGCTAATTATGGGGTAAAGACGAAAATGATAGATATACTGATCGTGGAAGACCATAAGGAGATCGCATCACTGTTGTCGGACTTTCTTCGGAAGGAAGGATACACTGTCAGCACGGCGGAGACAGGAGAGAAGGCCCTGCATTTGTATGAAACCTATGGTGCAAGGCTGCTTGTTCTGGATATCAATCTGCCGGGAGAGATCGACGGCTTCGGCGTGCTGTCCGAGGTACGGAAATCCTCCAACACCTATGTGCTGATCACCAGTGCGCGGACCGGAAAGGAAGACCAGCTGAAAGGACTCCGGATCGGCGCGGATGATTATATCGAAAAGCCCTATGACATCGATATCCTGATCGCAAAGATTCAGGGAGTTATGCGTCGGAAGTTTGAACTGGATGAGATCGTATGCGGTCCCTTCCGATTGAACACTGTGACGGAAGTGCTGACCGTCAGTGGGGATGCAGGTAAAGCCGGAGAGGGTGGAGGAAATGGCGGAAAGGACCGCACCATCGATCTGACGGCCAAGGAATATGAACTCCTGAAACTGATGATGGAGCACGAAGGTACCACGTTAAAAAAGGATTATCTCTTCAACAACGTCTGGGGCAGTGATTCCGAATCGGAGCTGCAGACCCTGACAGTGCATATCAAATGGCTTCGGGAGAAGCTGGAGAAGGATCCGAAGAAACCGGAGCATATCATCACGGTATGGGGTGTGGGATATCGATTTGAGGCATAAAGAGGATCCGGAATATACGAAGAATCATTCGGACAAACAGCATATGTAAAAGGGGGAAAAGGATTACATCTGATGCAGAAGCGGAAATGGGCGATCATACTGATCTTCCTTTTGGAGGTGCTGTTGGCTGTCGGCAGCAACCTCCTTCTTCTGCGTGCCTGGAAAAATGAAAATGATCTGGGATACCGGGTCGAACTGGGAAGAGTCAGGCAGTCTCTGAAGGAGGGGATCGTCTCGAAGGCATCGGCGTTTTCCCATATCACAGACATTTCCGTCTATGATCCCGACCGGATCATCAATGAAGAGTATACCGTCTTTCCGGCGAAGGACGGAACGCTTTATCAGATCACATATCGATATGCTCCGAACCGTCTGCCGGTACTTCTGATCCTGAATGGAGTGTGGGTATGCGCGCTTCTGCTTACGGCGGGGATTCTGATCTATATCTATCGGAAGATCCTCAGACCGTTTCGGGATATGGCAGAACTGCCGGTGGAGCTTTCCAAGGGAAATCTGTCCATTCCGGTGAAAGAGGAACAGGATCGGTATTTCGGACGATTCCTCTGGGGGATGGACATGCTCCGGGACAAGCTGGAGACGGATAAGAATGACCGGCTGGCCATGGAGCAGGAGAAGAAGACGCTGATCCTCACCATGTCCCATGATATCAAGACTCCGCTTTCGGCCATCAAGCTGTATAATAAGGCACTTTCCGGGAACCTGTATGAGACAGAGGAAAGGAAGCAGGAGGCTTATGCGGGAATCGAGCGGAACCTGGAGGAGCTGGAAAAATACATCGAGGAGATCCAGAGTACGGCGCGGGAGGATTTCCTGGAGATCCAGGTATCTGACGGGGAATGGTATTTATCGGAAGTCATGGATGCGCTGGAGAAGCTGTATAAAGAGAAGACGGCGGAGAAGAGAACAAGCTTTACCATAGAGCCGTATCAGAACTGTCTTATCAAAGGAGATAAGGAGCGAGGGCTGGAGGTGCTCCAGAATCTGATGGAAAATGCATTGAAATACGGAGACGGCCGGAGTATTCGGATCACATTTGCGGATGAAGAGGATTGCAGACTGGTGACGGTGGAAAGCAGCGGATGTACTCTGCCGGAGCGGGAGCTTCCGAACATTTTCGATTCCTTCTACCGCGGCAGCAATGCGGAGAACCGGAAGGGCAGCGGTCTGGGACTGTATATCTGCCGCCGGCTGATGCAGGCAATGGATGGAGAGATCTTCGCAGAAGTACGCGGTGATGTCTTTGCAGTAACGGCGGTCTTCCGTAAACGGTGAGAGTACGAAGTATGAGCAAATAATGAGCAAATAATGAGCCGTGCAGGACTGCGAGACATGCTTTGCGTGAGTATCCGAAGAAGGCGGCATGGCTCGTATTATTAGAGGGAGCTATTATGAGGTTGATATTTGTAAGACACGGGGAACCGGATTATAAGAATGACTGCCTGACGGAGAACGGGATCCTGCAGGCCAGGGCTACCGCGCAGCGCCTGCAGCAGGAGAAGATCAGTGCCATCTATTCCTCCCCTATGGGAAGGGCGATGCAGACGGCTTCCTTCACGGCAGAGCAGCAGGGGCTTACGATCACGCATCTGCCCTTTATGCATGAGATCGACTGGGGCACGTCTCCCGAGGCGGCAGCCGAGGGCAGGGAGGTACCTTTTAACGGACATCCCTGGACATTGGCCTGCAAACTTCTGACGGAGAATCCGGAATATCTGGAAAGGGACAGGAATCTGTGGCCGCAGCATCCGTATTTCCGGGATAATCGGCTGCTGGCGGAGTATCGTAAGGTGGCAGAGGGTGTGGACGCTTTTCTGGCAGGTTACGGACTGAAGCGCCGGGGAAGCAGTTATATATGCACACGCTATGGAAAAGAAGGAGATGCCTTCGATGACACCATCGCTCTGTTTGCGCATGGAGGCTCCGGAGCTGTTTTGTTTGCGCATTTGCTGAACCTGCCCCTTCCTTTTGTTCTCTCGTCTCTGCCGTATGGTGTGTGCTCCGTTTCCGTCTTTGCTCTGTGGCCGGAGCAGAGTGAGGTGGTGGTTCCGCGGCTGGAGCTTTTTAACGATATGGGACATCTGGCCGATGTGCGGCAGGAGAAACTGCATTTTGACAAATGATACGCTTGCGTATCGCTATTGCATTGTATGACCGAAATTCGGCTGTTTATCGGTTGTTCTATCGGATTCTCTTTCGGTTGTTATTTTAGCGATGTTATGGTAAAATATACATGGATTTGATCGGACCGGAATACGAATCGAAATACGGATCAGAATACAGATCAAACCATCAAAGAAATAGAAATGAAAAAGAAAACGGAAATCGAAAACGGAAATCGAAAACGGAAAGGAGAAGGGGATTATGGAGATGGAATTCTATCGTTGTTCGCATTGCGGACAGATCGTTGAGGTAGTTAAGGGTACAGGTGTACCGATGATGTGTTGTGGTGAGAAGATGCAGAAACTGGAGCCGGGCACCACGGACGGCGCGCTGGAGAAGCATGTTCCGGTGATCGAGATTTCCGGAAATACCGTAACGGTTACGGTTGGCTCCGTGATTCATCCGATGATGGAAGCGCATTATATTGAGTGGATCGCATTGCAGACGAAGCAGGGCTTCCAGAGAAAAAACCTGAAACCGGGAGAGGAGCCGAAGGCTGTTTTCGCACTGGCTGACGGGGATGAGGTGGAAGCAGCTTATGAGTACTGCAATCTGCATGGACTTTGGAAGGCGTAAGAATTGATATGATAATCTACGGAGCGCCGTAAGGCGCGAGTATGGAATCAATAAAAAGGGAACAGATGGCGTGAAAAAGCATCTGTTCCCTTTTGTTGTTTGGGTTATTTCGGGATCTGTTCATAGTTTTTGGGGGGAGAAAAAGAATATATTGACATTTGCACTGCATGGTGTTATAACAGAATCAAATAGATTAGCACTCACCAGTGGAGAGTGCTAACAAAAAACGGAGCACGGACTCGGACGAAAGAGAAAAGTGTGTAAGCGGAATATACGTGCGACGTGATGATTTCACGGAGCGCCGGAAGGCGCGAAGTGTGCAAATAGGAGGTGGTGTTATGAGACTTGATAATTATACGAAAAAATCCATTGAATCCATTGAGCTGACGCAGAAGCTGGCGGATAAGAACGGACAGCTGGAACTGCAGGCGGAGCATTTGCTGCTGGCGCTGCTCTCCATCGAGGACAGTCTGATCGTGAAGATCCTGTCGAAGCAGGGGATCGATATGAATCAGTTTACCCGGGAGGCAGAGGGGCTTGTGAACGCGCTTCCGCGGGTAAACGGCGCATCTCAGGAGCAGTATATCGGCACGGATCTCCGGAAGACACTCTCGGATGCTGAGGATGAAGCGAAGAAGATGGGAGATCAGTATATCTCCGTAGAACATCTCTTCCTGGGACTGCTTCGGCATGGCAGCTCGGCAGTGAAAAACCTGATTAAGAAATACGGGATCAAAGAGTCGGAATTCCTGAACGTGGTAAAGAATCTTCGTGACGGCCGGACGGTACAGTCCGACAGTCCGGAGGACAGCTATGATGCGCTGGAAAAGTACGGTACCAGCCTGGTACAGAGGGCACGGGATCAGAAACTGGATCCGGTCATCGGCCGGGACACTGAGATCCGTAACATCATCCGGATCCTGTCCCGGAAGACCAAGAATAATCCGGTTCTGATCGGTGATCCCGGTGTCGGTAAGACGGCTGCCATCGAGGGCCTTGCGCAGAGGATCGTAAAGGGCGATGTACCGGATTCTCTGAAGGATAAGGAGATCTTCTCCCTGGATATGGGGTCCCTCATCGCCGGTGCCAAGTACCGAGGTGAATTTGAGGAACGTCTGAAGGCAGTGCTGGATTCCGTGAAGAAGTCCGACGGGCAGATCATCCTCTTTATCGATGAGCTGCACACCATTGTGGGCGCCGGCAAGACCGAGGGCTCTCTGGATGCCGGAAATATGCTGAAGC
>JAILAR010000015.1 GCA_024681515.1 Eubacterium sp.
TTCGGGTGGACAAATGGTTTCCAAGTAGTCAGCTTTGCCATTGTTGTGGGACCATAAATCCATTGGCCAAAAAGCTTGATGTTCGGAAATGGACATGTCCTGCTTGTGGCGAAACGCATGATCGCGATATCAATGCAGCCAAAAATATCCTAACGGAAGGCATGCGAATCTATAAACAACAATTTGTCGCCTAATGCGATAAATATACGGTAGGGATGGAATAGCCCGAACCTCACGCCTGTGGACATCGTGTAAGACTTCTATAACGTATATCGTTGACGAAGCTGTGGTGGTTGAAGCAGGAAGCTCCGACCTCTATAGGTCGGGGTAGTTCACAGGTAAGTACCGGATACCCGATGACACTGATGAATGTAATGAGGGTGTTCTATCGCTCTTGGGTGGGGAAACCTGTAATCATGATCACTAATAGTCATATAAAGTGGTAATCGTTTTTGTGGATGAGCCGCAAGGTGTTGTGATTAAACTGGAGGATCATAAACTTACACTTGAAAATCCCGGTTGTATCCGTGTCGGCAAGGAGCAATATATCCTCGGTGGTGTGTCCGATCCACGAAATAAAGGATTGATGAAAATGTTTAATCTGATCGATATCGGTGAACGTGCCGGAAGCGGTGTACCGGACATCCTGAACACATGGTCTGACGAAGGATTTGAATCCCCGGAGATTATCGAAAACTTTGATCCCGGGAGAACTACACTTGTGTTGTCGTTTGAAAAGCAAGGAAAACAAACGATAAAAACAAACGATAAAAAACAAACGATAAAAAACAAACGATAAAAACACAGACACACATAGATGAAATAATTGCCTATCTTGAAAGAAAGGGTGAAGCAAGAACGGTTGATATAGCAGTAGAAATTGGAGTTAGTCCTGATCGTACTCGTGTAATTCTTGCTAATATGGAAGAGGTTGAACCAATGGGAAGCAACCGCAACCGAACCTACCGGCTGAAGAAAAAAGGGGAGAAGAAATAAAAGAAAGTCGGGAATCCGAAATGATGAGCTGTACCTGTGTGTGGTACAGCTTTTCTTTTGCATAGGAAAGGCTTCGCCTTAGGCCCAATATCCAAATATCCGGGCACTCAAAAATAATCGACAAAAGAAACCGAAACGTATATAATAGACTATGTATGTTCAAAAACAGGTGCCATATTCAGGGGGATGTCATGAGCAAGAAAGAGAAGATCATTTTATTCGGCAGTATCGCGGCCATCATCGTGATCTCGGCGGTGATCATTCTGGTCGCAAAGCTGACAAAGTCCGATGATTCGGGAACTTCTGCGGGAAATGAACCGAGTACGCAGCTTTTTACGTTTACTCAGGCATCCACGGAGGATCTGACGGAAAGCACTACGGGAAACGTTACGGAATCAACCACGGAGCCTCAGACTGATGCCTCCACGGAGACCACCGAGACGGAGACCACGGAGGATACGCAGGTCAACACGGAAGAGGTGACCGAGCAGGCGAAGAATGTGCAGCAGCCTCCGAAGGCAGAAGCAGTGCAGCTCTTCTCCAATATCCTGGATACGGAGCAGGACACGCTGGATGCGTCCATGATCTATTCTGACGGCGGCGTCTGCGCCACGGCGGACGTGAACGGCGACGGTATGGAGGATCTGATCATGCTGCCCCAGGTAGACGATTACGGAACGAAGGACCTGTACATTTACGGGTATGATGCGGAGATCGGTTCCTACAAGATCCTGTACCAGGAGCAGGCATTTGTCGCTCAGGCGGGCGGCGGAACCCGGTACAGCCTCTTCACCCGGGAATCCAACGGCATGCTGTATCTGTACCGCAGCTCAGGAGATGAGAGTTGGACTTATTCCTGGAGTCGGTTCGATGCACTGCCGGACGGGACGTTGACAACGACAGAACTCGCATCCTGGACCAGCGGCCCGGACGGGGATTCCTACACCTACAAGGGCAAGAAAGGCTCGAAGAAGCAGTATGACAACACGGTGAAGGTCCTGTCCCATGACGTCCATGCAGTGGTGATGTATAACGACATTGTCGACAACGTGTTCTTCAACGTGACGCACTATGTTCCGCTCTGGGGCAAGAGCTATAACCAGCTGAAGGAACAGCTGAGATGGGAGCTTGCGGTGGCAAATGCTCCTGTCGTTAACGAGCTTCCGGACGGTATCCCACAGGCCCTCTGGCTGTCCAACGGAAATGACGACTGGGGCGGTATGGCCTACATCGGCAAGGACGGTGCTTTCAGCGGCAGCTTCCACATGAATGAGTATTATGAAGGAACAAGGGATTACGGGACTCTGTATGAAGGCGAGATTACCGGAAACTTCCAGGAGATCCGCAAGCTGGATGACTATACTTACGCGCTGATCGTGGGTGAATCCACGGAAGGATATCTTGAGAAGAAATCCTACGAGGATGGGAACTTTACCCACGAACCCACCCGGTGCCGCGGCCTGGGCGGCGGACGGATCTATCTGCTCTTCCTGCCGGGACACCCCACGGACACATTGCCGGAAGAGTTCCTGTACTGGGCATTTGATGCAAATGACAAGAACAGTGAGAGACAGAAGGCTACGCTGGAGATCTGGGGACTGTATAACGTGGATACCGAGTACGGGATGCACGAATGATCACACAGAATGATGTCATAAACGATAGCACGGAACGACGTTACGACGATCACATAGATCGACGTCATGAATGATCATCCGAATCGATGTCACGAATTACACAGATCGACATCATGAACGGTAACATGGATTGAAACAACAACGCGAGGTAGCATATGGACCAACCAACTGCAATCGAAGCGGCCGGGCTTTACCGCAGCGTAAAGGACGCCCGGGGCAAACTCTCCGCCATCACCGGCGCGGAGCAGGTACTGCTGAAAAGGATTCGCGCGGCCTATAAAAACCAACAGCAGCTGGCCATGCTCCGCATGCTGGAGACCACCTCGGTGGATGAGCTGAACGCCGGCGGCCAGGGCATCCCTGTGACCACCCTGAAGAAAGCCGGCTACGAGAACGTCCGTCAGCTGGCGGAAATGTCCGTGAAGCAGCTGGACGACCTTGCAGGCATCGGGGAAAGCACCCTGGACAAGATCATCAGCCGGGTGCAGGAGATCGCACGGAACGCAGGCAGCGTGGCCAGGGTCCGGGTGGAAGAACGTACCCCGGACACGGAAGCACTGGTGCGGAACGTCATGATCCTGCAGGACACGGAAGAACTGATGCGCCGGGCGGTGGTACTGTCCACCACGGTTCCCCAGGGCTTCGAAACGTTGCTTACCCTGATGGAACCCCTCACCTCGCCCATGAGCTGGCGGTCGCTGCTGCATTTGCATAAGCAGAAGAGCCTGGATGCATGGCAGATCTTAAAGGCATGGCAGGACTCCGGCGTACCGGACGAGACGCAGAAGATCTACGCTGATTTCGCGCAGCGGGAGAAGGCCCTGACACCGGACGTCTGCTGGGAGCGGTTCCTGCAGAACACGGCTCCGGTCTACGCCCTGCTGGAAAAACTGGTGGGCGCCTCCGGCCCCGTCAGCCAGGGACTTCCCGAGGAAGTGGCGCGGGAGATCCAGGAATTCCCGCTGGACACATCCCTCATGGTGGCGACCCTCCGTAACTATCAGGAATTCGGCACCAAATACGTGCTTCACCAGAAACGCACCCTCCTGGGTGACGAGATGGGCCTGGGCAAGACCATGCAGGCACTGGCGGCCATGGCACATCTGAAAACCGAAGGACGGACGCATTTCCTGGTGGTATGTCCCGTGAGCGTGCTGGTAAACTGGATCCGCGAGATCAAGAAGCATACGAAGCTCACCGCTTCCGAGATCTACGGAAATGACCGTGAGGACGAGTTCCGCAGCTGGATCGAAAAGGGAGGTGTGGCCGTGACCACCTTCGAGACGGTGACGAAGCTGCCACCGCAGGAAGGGCTGAGTGTGGATCTGCTGGTGGTGGATGAAGCGCACTATGTGAAGAATCCGGAGGCGGAGCGGACCAAGGGACTTATGCGTTATGCGGCGGCCTCCGACCGGGTGCTCTTCATGACGGGTACGCCTTTGGAAAACCGCGTGGATGAAATGATCTTCCTGATCAGTATGCTGAATCAGGAGAAGGCAGCGGAGATCCGTGGCATGAAGGAGCTGTCCATGGCACCGGAATTCCGGGAGAAGATCGCACCGGTGTATCTCCGCCGGACCCGCGAGGACGTGCTCAAAGAACTTCCCGACAAGGTGGAGAAGGAAGAGTGGTGCCGGCTGGGTCAGAAGGAACTGGCGGTGTACAAGGACACTCTCATGGAAGGCAATTTCGCGAAGGTTCGCCGCGTGTCCTGGAACGTACAGGACATGGCAGATTCCGTGAAGGCGCAGCGTCTTCTGGAGATCGCGGAGCAGGCGAAGGAAGAGGGCAGGAAGGTTCTGGTGTTCTCCTTCTTCCTGGATACCATCGCAAGAGTGCAGGAGATCCTGGGAGACCGGGTCTTCGGCCCCATCAGTGGCAGTATCCCGGCGGATAAACGGCAGGATCTGGTGGATCAGTTTGCGGCAGGTCCGGACGGGAGCGTGCTCCTCTGTCAGATCGTGGCCGGCGGCGTGGGCCTCAACATTCAGGCTGCCAGCGTCGTTGTGATCTGCGAACCCCAGTGGAAACCCTCTATCGAGACGCAGGCTATCTCCCGTGTCTACCGCATGGGACAGGCAAGGTCCGTGGAAGTCTTCCGTCTGCTGGCGGAGAACACCGTGGACGAGCATGTGCTGAACATCCTGAAGGGTAAGACCGAGATCTTCGAAGGCTTCGCGGACGAATCCTCCGTCGGAGATGCCAGCATGGATCTGCTGGAGGAAGAAGCCAAGAAGGCGGAGCAGGAAGCGCAGAACGCGCAGGCGACGCAGGATGCACAGGAAGGGCAAGACGCGCAGGAAGGACCATCCACGCAGACAGGACAGGGTGCACAAGATGGTTCGGACAATGCACCGGGTGCAGGCGCTGACGATGCATCCCCGACCGATGAGGGGAAGATGTCCCATAATCTCATGGCCAAGATCATAGAGGCCGAGAGGAAGAAGTACGGCGTGGAAGCACCTGCGGATGAAGCGGAAACCACTCATGATACCGACGCAGAAGCATCTCACGATACCGACGCAGAAGAAACCTCCGATACCAAACCGGAAAAAGACGCCGGTAACGACTCCGACGGATGAGTTGCACCGGATTACACTAACATTAAATAAAATACAATTACTCAACCAATGTCATCCTGAGGCGAGCAACGCGAGCCGAAGGATCCCCTGACTAAGTGAAGGGATTCTTCGTCGCTACGCTCCTCAGAATGACAGGATGTTTTTATCCGAATGACATTGCAACCGGATTACACTAACACAAAACAAAACACAATTACTCAACGTGCACGAAAGATAACAGGAGACACAAAACTATGAACAAGATCGGATTTGACAACGACAAATACTCAGAAATGCAATCCCAGCACATCATGGAGCGGATCGGCGAGTTCGGCGGCAAGCTCTACATGGAATTCGGCGGCAAGCTCTTCGATGACTATCACGCATCCCGCGTGCTGCCCGGTTTCCTTCCGGATTCGAAGATCACCATGCTGAAGCAGCTGAAGGATCAGACCGAGATCGTCATCGCCATCAAGGCCGGCGATATCGAGAAGAACAAGGTCCGTGGCGACATCGGCATTACCTACGACATGGATGTGCTCCGGCTCATCGACGCCTTCACCAACAACGGCCTCTTCGTGGGCAGCGTGGTCCTGACCCAGTTCAAGGAGCAGCCATCCGCCATCGCCTACGAGAAAAAACTGAAAGCTCTGGGCCTCAAGGTGTACCGGCATTACCCGATCCCCGGCTATCCCTCGGACATCCCCCTCATCGTCAGCGACGAGGGCTTCGGCAAGAACGACTATATCGAAACCACCCGTCCGCTGGTGGTGGTCACCGCTCCCGGCCCCGGCAGCGGCAAGATGGCGACCTGCCTCTCCCAGCTCTACCACGAGCAGAAGCGCGGCGTGAAAGCGGGATACGCGAAATTCGAGACATTTCCGATCTGGAATCTGCCCCTCAACCATCCGGTCAACCTGGCCTACGAAGCGGCTACCGCAGATCTCAGCGACGTAAATATGATCGACCCCTTCCATTTGGAGGCTTACGGCGAAACCGTGGTGAACTACAACCGCGACGTGGAAGTGTTCCCCGTGCTGAGAGCCATGTTCGAGAAGATCTCCGGCACCAGCCCCTATCAGTCCCCCACGGACATGGGCGTAAATATGGCCGGCTACTGTATCGTTGACGACGAAGCAACCCGGGCAGCGGCCAACCAGGAGATCATTCGCCGCTACTATCAGGCCCTGTGCGACCGCCGGAAAGGCGATGCCAGCGATTCCATCATCCAGAAGCTGGAACTTCTCATGAAGAAGGCCAAGCTTTCCCCGGCAGACCGTCCGGTGGTGGCGGCCGCAAATATCCGTGCAGAGGAGACGGGCGGTCCGGCAGCGGCCGTAGAGCTTCCGGACGGAACCATTGTGACCGGAAAGACCTCCTCCCTGCTGGGTGCATCCTCGGCCATGATCCTGAATGCGCTGAAGGTACTGGCAGGCATTGACGACGCGGCGAAACTCATTTCCCCGCAGGTCATCGAGCCGATCATGGAGCTGAAGGTGAAATTCCTTCGGAACCACAACCCGCTCCTGCACATCGACGAGATTCTCATCGCTCTGTCCATCGCGGCAGTCTCCGATGAGACGGCGGCCCGGGCGTATGCACAGCTTCCCAACCTGAAAGGTCTGGAAGTCCACAGCTCCGTCATCCTGTCCCAGGTGGACGTGGGCGTGTTCAAGAAGCTGGGGATGAACCTCACCTGCGAGCCGAAGTACCAGAGCAAGAAGCTGTTCCACAAATAACGTTCACGTACAGAAGAGATCGTCGAAGAGATCACAGAACGGAACACAGAGCAGATAACGGAACAAAACGTGTCATGGCGAGACATGATGAAACATAATGGGATGTAACGGGACATAAAAGGGGGAAACGCATGTACTACTTCATCGTTAATTATCGCGGCGGAAATGGCCGTGGTCAGAAGGTCTGGAAGAGTATCCGTGCCATACTGGAGGCGGAGAATATCCCGTATCACGCGTGGCGCACCCGCGGCCGCGGGCATGCGGCGCGGCTTACCACGGAGATCATCCGGCGGTACAGCTCCAAGGATATCCACGTGAATCTGGTGGTGCTTGGCGGCGACGGCACGGTCAATGAAGTGATCAACGGAATCTCGGATTTCGACCGGGTATGGCTGGGCGTGATCCCCACGGGCTCCGGCAATGACTTTGCCAGGGGACTGGGCCTGCCCACAAAACCGGTACCTGCCCTGATGCAGATCCTGAACTGCGAATCCCCCACCCGCGTGGATCTGGGCTGGGTGAAGGGCGACAACCGGGCACCCCGCATGTTCTGCATCAGCTCCGGCGTGGGACTGGACGCAGAGGTCTGCAAGAAGGCCCTGAAATCCAAACAGAAGCGCTTCCTGAACAAGATCGGTTTCGGGAAGCTGACCTATCTCCTGCTGACCCTCGAATCCCTCTTTACCATGAAGACACGGGATGGAAGAGTGATCTACGACGGCGATCTGGAGGATGTGCTCATGGTCCGCAAAATGATCTTCCTGGCGGCCATGAACCTTCCCTGGGAAGGCGGCGGCGTTCCCATGGCTCCCGACGCGGATCCCACCGACGGGAAGATCTCTACCTGCGTGGCGGAGAACATCCCGAAGTGGAAGACCTTCTTTGAACTGCCCGTGCTGGTAAGAGGAAAGCAGAAGAAACTGAAGGGCTTCACCCTGCGGGACGGCGCCACCATCGATATCGAGATGGACGAACCCGTGGTGCTTCATGTGGACGGCGAATACGGCGGGGACGTCCGCCGCGTACACATCGAGACTCTCCCAGGAAGACTGCAGGTCCTGATGGGCGCCCCCTGCTGCGCCTGCGGGCTGGATAAGGGCGGAAGCTGTTGCGGAGGCGGCTGCTCCTGCCGGTAA
>JAILAR010000084.1 GCA_024681515.1 Eubacterium sp.
TGAGATAGGACCATGGTATGAAAATACGACTTGCAGATTATATCGCGGATTTCCTGACGGAGCGCGGCATCACGGACTGTTTTACCGTGACCGGGGGCGGAGCCATGCATTTGAATGATGCCTTCGGACATCATCCAAAGCTCCGTTGTACCTACAATCATCATGAGCAGGCCAGTGCCATCGCGGCGGAGGCTTATGCGCGTCTGACAAACCGGATGGCGCTGCTCTGTGTCACCACGGGCCCGGGCGGGACGAATGCACTTACGGGAGTCCTGGGCGGATGGCTGGATTCCATCCCCATGTTCGTGGTATCCGGGCAGGTGCGGTATGATACGACAGCACGTTATAATGCGCGGTTTACGGGCCGGCAGCTTCGCGCCGTGGGGGATCAGGAATTTGATATCACAAAAGCGGCGGGGGCCATGTGCAAATACGCGGTGATGGTGGAGGATCCGAAGGATATCCGCTATCATCTGGAGCGGGCATGGTATCTTGCAACTGCGGGACGGCCGGGACCGATATGGCTGGATGTGCCTGTGAATTTCCAGGGATGCACCATCGAGACGGATGAACTGCGTGGATATGGCGAATTTGACCGCGTGAAAGACGAAGATGAAATGGGACTTCCGGGTCCTTTTGATACGGATATCATCCCGGATGTTCTGGAACAACTCAGACAGGCGAAGCGGCCGGTGATCTATGCCGGAAACGGGATCCGTCTGGCAGGCGCCGTGGAGGAATTCCATAAGGTGGCGGAAATGCTGCAGGTGCCGGTCTGCACTTACTGGGATGCCATCGACCTGATGGAAACCGACGATCCGCTGTATGTGGGCCGTGGCGGAAATATGGGAGATCGTCCGGGGAATTTTGCGATTCAGAATGCGGATCTGATCCTGGCCATCGGAAACCGCCTGCCCATCCGGGTGACCGGATATAACTGGGAGACCTGGGCCAGAGCGGCAAGGGTGATCATGGTGGATATCGATGCCGGGGAAATGAAGAAGCCGGCGATCCATGTGGAGCAGGCCATCCATGCGGATGCGAAGGTGTTCCTGAGCGAGATGCTGGAGGCGCTCTCTTGTCATCCGGAGACTGGTTCGAACAATGTCATTCTGAGCGAAGCGAAGAATTCTGAGACTGGTTCGAACAATGTCATTCTGAGCGAAGCGAAGAATCCTGAAAGGGATAACAAAAAAAGCTGGCTCGAAATCTGTCAGAACTGGAAGAAGAAGTATCCTGTAGTGACGGAGGCACAGAAAGCAGAGGATGTCCCTGCAAATCCGTACGCGGTATTTGATATCATCAGCCGGGCACTTCCGGAGGGGATCACCACCATTACCAGCAACGGGACCTGCTGCGTGGCGGGACACCAGAGCTGGGTGATCAAGAACGGAAGCCGGTTTCTGAATAATAATGCGGTGGCAAGTATGGGCTACGGTCTGCCGGCAGCTGTCGGCGCAGCAGTGGCAGAGCGAACGATGCAGGGCGCCGGTACAGGAAACACAAAGTCAGATAAAACCGATGAAAAACGAACAGCGTTGGATGAAGCTGATAAAAAGCTGATGTCTGCGGATGGTAACGATTTGGGATCATCGACTTCGGAATACGGTCATCCGTACGTTGTATGTCTGGAAGGTGACGGCAGTATCATGATGAATCTGCAGGAGCTGCAGACCATCGCCACAAACCGGCTGCCGGTGAAGATCTTCCTCATCAACAATGAGGGATATCATTCCATCCGACAGACACAGACAAATCTTTTCGGAGACCATACGAAGGTCGGAATCGGACCGGAGTCGGGAGATCTGTCATTTCCGGATTTTGGGAAACTGGCGGAAGCGTTCGGACTGCCGTATGTGAGGATCGGCGGAAATCGGGAGATGGAAGCGCGGATCGAAGAGATCCTGTCTTCGGACGGACCGATCCTTTGCGAAGTGATCGTAACAACAAAACAAAACTTTGAACCGAAGAGCAGTGCCAGAAGGCTGGAGGACGGAACACTGGTCAGCCCTCCGCTGGAGGATCTGGCGCCGTTCCTGCCGAGAGAAGAACTGGCGGAGAATATGTTTATCGAGTGAAAGGATTCTTCGCCCCGTTGGGGCGTAGAATGATATGATGACGAATCATGGAGCGCGGACTAAAGAAAGAAGGATAAAGTGAGTGATCGGAATATACGCGCGAAATGATTCGTAACGGAGCGCCGGAAGGCGCGAAGTATGGAATAGGAGATAATGAATGGGGAAGGTCAGACTGCTGGACTGCACGCTGCGGGACGGTGGATATGTAAATGACTGGCGTTTCGGCAGGGATGCCATCCGCGGCATCGGCCCGAAGCTGGCCAAGAGCGGCGTGGAGATCTTTGAAGTGGGATTTATCAAAGGAGATACGTACGACCCGGACAGGGCAGTCTTTCCGGATGTGAGATCCATAACGGAGGCCATCTCGCCGAAACAATCGGAAATGATGTATGTGGGGATGGTGGACATGTCCGCACCGGTACCGGTGGAGCGGCTGGTTCCGAAGCAGGGAGACTCTGTGGACGGGCTGCGTGTCATTTTCAAGAAGGACAGGCAGATCAAAGCGTATTCCATGTGTCAGGAGCTGATCCGGGCAGGCTATCCGGTGTTCGTACAATTTGTCGGAACGGATCAGTACAGTGATGAAGAGTGGGAGAAGGCGCTTCTCACGTTCCGGGCGCTGGATCCATATGCCGTTTCCGTCGTGGATTCTTTCGGCCTTATGAAGCGCAGACAGTTCCTGAAATATGTGGAGATCGCAGACCGCGTTCTTCCGAAAGAGATCGCGCTGGGATATCATGCCCATAACAATCTGCAGCAGGCCTTCGGAAATGCGGAGGCGTTCGTGGAGCTGGAACTGGAGCGTGACATCGTGATCGACGGCAGCGTCTTCGGTATGGGACGCGGCGCCGGAAATCTGAATATGGAGCTTTTTGCTGATTATATGAATGAATACCATGGGACGCATTACCGTGTGGAACCCATGCTGGAGATCATGGATGAATATCTGCAGGACATCTATAAGGAACGGTTCTGGGGGTATTCCCTTCCGCTTTACCTTTCCGCCAAGAACGGTTGCCATCCGAATTATGCGATCCATTTCGCGGTGAAGGAGAGTCTTACCGAAAAGTCCATGAGCGAGTTGCTGAGGGGCATCGCACCTCATGACAAGGTGTATTTTTCCAAGGAGAAGGCGGAGTCCTATTATCGGCAATACCAGGAAAACTACCTGGACGATCAGGAAACGGTCCGGCAGCTGCATGATGCATGGGAAGGCAGAAACCTTCTGCTGATCGCACCGGGACGGTCTTTGCAGACCTATGGCGCCGAGATCCAGAGAAAGATCGAAGAAGAGGAGCTTATGGTGATCACGGTGAACTTCACCGGAGACCGGTTCCGACCGGATTACATTTTCAGCAGCAATATGCGCAGATATTCGAAGTTCGAAGGGCATACGGATGCAAAATGTATCATCACCTCCAACATGAAGGAGGCAGAGCAGTACGCCTATAAAGTGAATTTCTCCAGCTATTCCTCGGATGCACCGGAGATCATCGATAATTCCGGCGTGATGGTGTTAAAACTTCTGGCAGCGGCAGGGGTACGGCATGTGCGGATCGCAGGCATGGATGGGTACTCCGGAGATTATGCGGCGGATTACTGCAATGACAAGGTAAGTTATGATTTCTCAAAAGAGGCGGATGTGAGAAATGCCCTGATCCGGAAGGAACTGACGGAGATCGGGCAGCGGATGCGGCTGGAGTTCATTACGCCAAGTTTGTATATGTCATTCTAAGCCGGATTGAACAAGCATTCCGGTGCCTTGTGCGCGGCAACGCATACGGGCAGGGAATGCGTAGCGACGAAAAAACCTGTGACTGGTGCGAGTAAAAGGATTCTTCGCCTTCGGCTCAGAATGACAGGTGGGATGAGGTACGGTTATGGAAGAAAATAATAAAGAATACAAAAAAAGAATGGTCGTTACCGGTGCCACAGGCGCCATCGGCCGTGCATTGATCGACGAAGGGATCAGGGCAGGATATGAAGTTCTGGCAGTGGTTCATCGCACGTCTGCGCGGGCGGAGGAACTGGAGCATATGGAGCATTGCAGGGTGCTCCGGCTGGATCTTTCGGAGTATCGGAGCGCGATGCTGGAGATGGAGAAGCAGGGGGTCGTGTGGAAAGCGGATGCGACGTCTGCGGATTCCGGTGACGCTCAGACAGATTCCGGAGATATCTTCTTCCATCTGGCATGGGAGGGTTCCTATGGGGAAGGACGGGATAACCTGATCCAGCAGACGAGAAATGTACATGCGGCGATGGACGCTGTCCGATTTGCAAAGCAGCTGGGCTGTAAGACCTTTGTGGGTGCCGGTTCCCAGGCGGAATACGGGAGGGTGGATAAGGCGCTTCGTTCGGATACCACTACTGATCCGGAAACGGCTTACGGAAGTGCCAAATTCTGCGCCGGGAATCTGACCCGTTACTATGCAGAGCAAGAAGGTCTCAGGCACATCTGGATGCGGATCCTCAGTGTTTACGGACCGCATGACCGCGCGGAGACCATGATCAGTACAGCGGTTTCCCGTATGATGAAGAACGAAGAGACAGAGTTCTCACCCTGTGAGCAGATATGGGACTATCTTTATTCCGAAGATGCAGCCCG
>JAILAR010000125.1 GCA_024681515.1 Eubacterium sp.
AATAACGGTAGGTGAGGAACTCGCCGAACCATAACGCTTGTGGAGATCATGGGAAAACTGCCATGTGGTGTGATAATAACCGGGATCGATGAAGCAAGAAGCCCCGACTTCTAAACGAAGTGTAAGTGGGGGTAGTTCACCGGTCTCCTCCACAGTTGCTTCTGACTCCGAAACATCCGCAGTCTTAACACAGCCGGTAAAAAAAAGCATTCCCAGGATCAGGATCCAGGTCTTCAATACTCTCTTCACGTATTTATTCATATTGCAGTATTCTCTCCTTTTCGTCTTACGTGGCAGCAACTCTGATCATGCGAATGTCAAAACCGCCAGGATCCACACAAAACAAACCGTCTTCGGTATCATCAGCATGCCCAGCTTCGGATTTTCCTTTCCGAAGATTGCTGCCGGGAGATATGCCAGAAAGCTGAAAGCCACTGCAGCAATGATCTGCACAAAGATTGAAATGCCATAGGTTGATGCATTGCTGATCACCCGGAAGTAACCGAAGATCGTAAGTAATCCGATCATGACAAAAGGTACATTCCGTATTACAGCCCATTTCCGGTTTCCCTCCGTGGAAAACCAGCGGTTCTGCGGGAACAGAAGCAGTACGATCCGGATCACGGTCAGCCACAGGATCATACGTTCCACCCACAGATTATAGGCTTCAAAATGATACTCCATCCCATCGCCGGCCTTCATCAGCAGATTGTAAAACACCGTCATGGTGATGGAGGAAATGATATTTCCCAGACCAAGATAGAACGCCTGACGCTCCGTACGCCCCTTCAGATTCTCAATGATCCGAGGGATCAGATGAAAGGAGTCTCCGATCAAAAGCAGGAGCGTAAGCAGAAAAGCGAAACGATAACGCACGAATTCCGGATTATACAAGGAGTCGTTATCCGCCGCGGCCCACTTTCCTCTGATGATAAACAAAAGCATGATCACAGTGATCAGATAAAGAATGCAGAATCCCGCCTCTCCCAACCTTGCCTCGACGGACTTGTCATTTTCTCTCATAATCAGCCTCCGTAATTTTGAGGATGCGATTCTTTTGGAATCGATCCATTATTTATTCCGTATCGCTGATCACGATCGCCTGACTTCCCATATCTTCAAATACTTTTTTAAAAGCATCCAGACGGTAAGTAGTATTTCCGACAAGCGGATCCGACAGATAGACAACATTTTTCTCCTTATCATATCCTGTAAGAACAAGGCAGTGAAGATTCGCATATCTCGGAATCTCCTCCCCGTTTACATGCCAGGAATAAGCAAGAGTCTGGGGCGGCTGGATCCGGAGAGTTCCCCAAACCACCACAGGCTTCCCGGAGTCGATCATGGACGTCAGGATGTTGAAGGAGCAGCCTGTCAGATCCACAACCGCTTTGGTAGTTTCAATACTGTCAAAATACGCATCCGCGCATTTGAGAATGGCCGGACAGCAACAGTACCAGGAATCCGGATCTCTCGGGTCTCCGATGAATGCTTCGTAAGGAGAGGTTTCTTCTATCTCACCCTTCGGAAGGAACTGATCTGACAGATTCTCCTTTGTGATATCAAAGCCGGCATAGTTCAAAACCGTGGTAAGGGATGTTACCTCACAGCCATTCGGGAGTTCGGGATTCTGAAGAATGTTCTTCACATTCAGACGAACAGCATTTTGTTCTTCCTGTGTTTTATTCGGAACCCATTTTCCGTCTGCATCCACGTAGTAACCGTCCACCCATATATCCGAAGCAAGTTCACCGGAGCCGTGGAAATAATACCAGGTATTATCAAGCTTCTTCCATCCGGTAACCAGCTTCCCGTTCGGCATAAAATAATACCTGATATCTTTTTCCGTTCCCTGAACCATAGCTTTCAGTGTAAGCCAGCCGGTCTTCATTTTCCCGTCTGACTGGAAATAGTACCAGTCCGGAAGATCATCCATCCAGCCGGTCTTCATTTCTCCGATATAACGGAAGAAGTACCAGTCATTGCCAAACTTCTTCCATCCGGTATACATGGATCCGTCCTCATTCAGATAGTACGACTTGCCTCCGCTTTTTATCCAGCCGGTTTCTATGTAGCCTTCTTTGTTAAAATGATACCACTTGCCATTGATCTTCTTCCAGCAGTTCTTAAGCCAGGAGCCGTCCTCCAGCTGATACCACCAGCCGGTTTTATTTTTTCTCCAGCCGGTAACCGCCGGTTTGTTATCCCACGCGCCGCTCTGCGTAAGATAGTAACCGTTTTGGTACGCATTTTTTTCCATGATACCGCCCTTATTAAAGAAGTACCATTTACCGTTTATTTTTCTCCAACGGTTAGTTACGGCTTTTCCGGACTCATCCGTATAGGTCCAGCCGTCATACTCTCTTTTCCACTTGCCGGCAGATGAGGACGCCGTTTCAGTCTCCGCGGCATGGACTGCGCCACCCGTGTCCGATAACAGCATTCCCGCCGAAAGAAGCGTAAGTAACGCTGCGGTAATTATAGTTTTTTTA
>JAILAR010000132.1 GCA_024681515.1 Eubacterium sp.
ATATACATCCTCCGACAGACGCGCACGCATCTCACGATCATCAAACACCATGGAGCCAAACAGCTCCGGAACCTTTACGTTCTCCATAATTGCAATCTCCTATTCCTTACTGAGCACCGAGGCGCTCCGCAGATCATCAAAACGCACATATTTATCGCTTATGCGCTTCGTGAAACTTAATTATATTATGTGACAGGGTCATACATCACAGTTCAACATGATACACCGATTTATTTTCTATTGCAATCGTTACATTTCACACTTCTTTGAGACTTTTTTCCGGATTGGTATGCAAATTGATACACAAACCTCATATCGTGTAGCATTTGGTTTTGAAATCCCCCCTGAAATATGTTATAGTGTGCTTATACGGGCAGTGATTATTTAAGGAATGGTCATAGCCCGCTATAGCCCGCTAAAGAGCATACAATCATTGAATTATTCAATAACACGTATGTAATAACGAGATAATAAGGAGGTTCCTATGGCTTGTTTTCTTGTACCGGCTGCGGAAGCCGTGATCACCACCATCACCACAAAGATCATTGAAAAGAAGGAGAAATCTTCTCCGAAGAAGTCCGAGACAGTGCAGGTTCGACTGGATGACGAAACCGTCGAAACCGCAAAACGCCTGCCCTTCTCCGCAAAGATGAAATGGCTGAACCATCTTCTCTGGGGCGGCTCCGGCCTGCTTGCCTTCGAGCACCTATGGCACGGAGAGATCACTCCCTGGTTTCCGTTCCTGACCGGTGCCGCAACGCCGGAAAGCACCACGGAAATGTTAAACGAAATGTCCACCGTAGGCGTAACCATGGCCGTTCTTGTCACCCTGATCTGGGGCGGAATGATGGGAATATCCGCGCTGATTGAGCGAAAAGCCCTGGTAGGTTCCCAAAAAGAGATCGAGCAGGAGACCGAGTAAACATCTGAGAACACATCATCTCACTGAATTCATTTTTTACGGAGGATATCATGACACTTTTAATTACTGTATTTGCAGCTGTGATCAGTACCGTGATCTGGTACCGGAGAGACCCTCAGGATTCCAAAAATGACATGAAGGTCGGCGTTCTCTGCTGGCTCTTCTGGGGCGCATCCATTATGTGGCTGGTGGACGCCGTCTTTGAGTATATAGAACTTGGTGCGGAATACTTCTCTCCGTCCCTGAAGGATATGCTGAATGACAGCTTCCTGGGACTGGCCGTCATTGCTCTGGCGATGATCATCTGGCTGATCGTACTTCTGATCAGCGATCCGCGTGGAAGAGTCCGCCGGGCGCTTTTCAAAAAGGTCAGCACGGCAGGGAAGCAGTAACAATTCTTCATCCCGACAGCTCATCCGAACAAAGAATTATTTAGCAGACACATTTTCGGACGTTTTGTCCGGTATCTCCGATATCGGCGGTTCTCGACTGAGAACCGCTGATTCTGTATTCAGAGATTCTAACGCTCAAAAAAACAGTATGATAAGGTCGTATTGCACACGAAGCGTGCATGCCTCGTATCATCAGCCAGGCACAAAAGTTTTTTGCCCCCGGCATCGTAATTCATTCCCGAGAAAGGTATCATAGTATGAAAACACTGTATTTAGATTGCGGCATGGGTGCCGCAGGGGATATGCTGACAGCCGCGCTTCTGGAACTACTTCCCGATCCCGGGAAAATGATCGACCGGCTGAATCAGCTGGGGATCCCGGATGTAACCTATCAGCTTGTTCCCGCTGAAAAATGCGGCATCACAGGTTCTTCCGTACGTGTGCTGGTGCTCGGTGAGGAGGAAGGATCCATGGATGCGCAGGAAATCTGCGATGCTCCTGTTCATCATCATGACCATGAGCACCATCATGACCACGGACACCATCATGACCACGGACACCATCATGACCATGATCACGAACATCATGATCACGAACATCATGATCACGAACATCATGACCACGAACATCATGACCATGGACATCATGACCATGGACACCATCATGACCATGAGCACCATCATGACCATGGACACCATCATGACCATGATCACGAACATCACCACTCTCACAGAACACTTCAGGAGATCAGCGCCGTAGTCAAGGCTCTTCCTCTCGACAGCGCTGTGAAAGAGGACATTCTGGCGGTCTACACCTCCATCGCGGAAGCGGAAGGACATGTGCACGGAAAGCCCATAGATGAAATTCATTTTCATGAAGTCGGCACCTGGGATGCCGTGGCAGACGTGACTGCCGTGTCCCTGATCCTGCATGAACTGGATGTGGATGAGATCATCGTCTCTCCGATCCACGTCGGCGCGGGGCACGTTCACTGTGCCCACGGAATCCTTCCGGTTCCCGCACCGGCCACCGCATATCTGCTGAGAGAGATTCCCGTCTATGGCGGAAAGATCCACGGAGAGCTCTGCACGCCCACAGGTGCCGCACTGCTCCGACATTTTGCCACACGTTTCGGGGATATGCCGATTCTCATTCCCATAGCCGTCGGTTATGGCATGGGGAAGAAGGATTTTCCCATAGCCAACTGCGTCCGTGCGATCCTGGGTACAACCACAGAAAAAAGCGATACACCGCAACCCGGAAACACTTCCGATACACGGTGCATTTCTCCGGATCCTGGCAACATTGTTTCTTCCGCAGCCCCTGCCCCCGGAACGATCTTGGAATTATCCTTCAACGTGGATGACATGACAGCCGAAGAGATCGGTTATGCCACAGCGCAGCTGCTGCAGGGCGGCGCTCTGGAAGTCTTTACAACACCTGTCACCATGAAGAAAAACCGCCCCGGAACCCTGATCTCCGTAATCTGCTCCGCAGAGAAAAGAGAAGCTCTGCTCCGTCTGATCTTCCTCCATACCGCCACCATCGGCGTTCGGGAGCAGACAGTGAACCGTTATACTTTGGAGCGCCGGATCGAAACCGTCGATACACCCTACGGTCCGGTCCGCAGAAAGAGTTCCACAGGTTACGGCATCACACGTTTGAAATGGGAATATGACGATCTGTCTCGGATCGCTGCAGAAACCGGCCGCTCTCTTATCGAGATCCGGGCCGAGTTAGACAGAAGCTTTCCTGTCTGAAGGCTGTCAACCACAGACAAAAGCTGATGTAAAAAAATCCTGACAAGGAAAGAATTTGTATGACAAGCACTAAGGAAACAAACGATCAGATCGTACATAGAACACCGACTTCTTCGATCTCCTCCGAACTGACAGAAAAACTTAATCGGCTGAAGGGCATCCTGAAAGACATGAGCAGCGTTGCCGTGGCTTATTCTGCCGGCGTAGACTCTACCCTTCTGCTCTACATTGCTCACGAGGTACTGGGCAGCCGGATGTGTGCCATCACCGCCACGTCCTTTGTCTTTCCGGAAAATGAAAAAGAGGAGGCTTCCGACTTCACCAGGGAGCACGGAATCCCCCTCCTGTTCTTTGAGTTTCGCCCCATGGAGGTTCCCGGCTTTCGTGAGAACCCTCCGAGCCGCTGCTACCATTGTAAAAAAGCGCTCTTCACTGAGCTCCTGTCTGTCGCGGAAAAGCAAGGCTATACCCATGTAGCGGAAGGAACTAATGTGGATGACCTCTCGGATGACCGTCCCGGGCTTCGTGCTTTGGAGGAACTGGAGATCCAAAGTCCACTCCGCGAGGCCGGTCTCACCAAAGAGGATATCCGTGAGCTATCCAGACAGTTCGGACTGCCCACCTGGGACAAGCCCTCTTTCGCATGTCTGGCCTCCCGATTCCCCTATGGCAATCCCATCGCCGAAAAGCAACTGAGCATGGTCGGACAGGCAGAGGCATATCTGGCCACCTTAGGCCTGAAACAGTACCGGGTACGGATCCACAACTCTCTGGCCCGGATCGAAGTTCTCCCGGGCGAGATCCACCGGCTGGCCGAGCCGGAAATCAGTGCTGGCATTACTGCCCGCCTGAAACAGCTCGGCTTCCGATACGTGACACTGGATCTGGCCGGTTATCACGGCTGATATACCTGCTGACCATAGCGCAGATATTGGGGTCTGTAAAAACATAAAAAATGCGGAGGACCATCCTCCGCATTTTTTTATAGAAATTCCTCCGGATTATGCCTTTTTATGCATTCACCTTCGGAAGCTTGGCAACCGATGCTGCGATCTCTTCATCCGTCGGGATGTAATCGCTCATCTCACCGTCGTTATACTTCTGATAAGCAACCAGATCAAAGTAACCGGTTCCGGTCAGGCCAAAGACGATGGTCTTCTCCTCGCCGGTCTCCTTACACTTGTTAGCCTCGTTGATAGCCGCACGAATGGCATGGGAACTCTCCGGTGCCGGCAGGATACCCTCGGTGCGGGCAAAGAACTCAGCCGCTTCGAAGACATCGGTCTGCTCAACAGAGGTTGCCTCCATATAACCGTCATGATACAGCTGAGACAGAGTGCTGCTCATACCATGGAACCGGAGACCGCCTGCATGGTTGGCCGACGGGATAAAGCTGGAGCCCAGAGTATACATCTTTGCCAGCGGACAGATCATACCTGTATCACAGAAATCATATGCAAATGTACCACGTGTGAAGCTCGGGCAGGATGCCGGTTCTACCGCGATGATGCGGTAATCCGCCTCGCCGCGAAGCTTCTGGCCCATAAACGGTGCGATAAGACCGCCCAGATTGGAGCCACCGCCTGCACAGCCGATGATGATATCCGGCTTGATGCCGTACTTATCCAGAGCGATCTTGGTCTCCAGACCGATCACGGACTGATGCAGCAGAACCTGATTCAGCACGCTTCCCAGTACATACCGATAGCCCGGATTCTTTGTAGCCACTTCCACTGCCTCGGAAATGGCACAGCCCAGGCTTCCTGTGGTTCCCGGGAACTCAGCCAGGATCTTACGTCCTACTTCCGTCGTCTCGGAGGGTGACGGTACTACGGATGCACCGTAAGTCCGCATCACCTCGCGGCGGAACGGCTTCTGCTCATAAGAAACCTTTACCATGTACACCTTGCAGTCCAGTCCCAGATATGCGCAGGCCATGGACAGCGCGGTACCCCACTGACCGGCTCCGGTCTCCGTGGTCACGCCCTTCAGGCCCTGCTTCTTTGCGTAATATGCCTGAGCTATGGCGGAATTCAGCTTGTGGCTGCCGCTGGTGTTATTTCCCTCGAATTTGTAATAGATCTTTGCAGGCGTCTGAAGCTTCTCCTCCAGACAATATGCCCGTACCAGCGGTGACGGACGGAACATCTTGTAGAAATCGCGGATCTCCTGCGGGATCTCGATAAACGGTGTGTCATTGTCCAGTTCCTGCTTTACCAGTTCCTCACAGAAAATGGGCGTCAGTTCCTCAGCCGTAAGCGGCTGACCGGTTCCCGGATTCAGCAGCGGTGCCGGTTTCACCTTCATGTCGGCACGAAGGTTATACCATGCCTTCGGCATCTCGTCTTCTGTGAGATAAATCTTGTACGGGATCTTCTGTTCTTCTGCCATGGTTTTATCCTCCTATTCCATACTACGCGCCTAAAGCGCTCCGTGAGATTATCATTTCGCACGTGGTACTGATCACATCCCTTACAACTCTTATACAGTCCGTGCTCCATGATAATCCATTTGTGAAGATCGTTGGGACATAGAGAAAGCCTGTCCCAAACAGTTGCTGCTGGGACAGGCCTGAAATTCATCTTGAATCATATCTGCCTGCGGTGCCACCCGGCTTGATGCTTCTGCATCCACTCATGCGTACTTCCATACGCCGGATTTTGATAACGGAGATCCTCGCTCCGGCTTCCTTACTCTCGGTAATGATCTGATACTGATCATATCAACCCGATTTACGGTCGCCCTCAGAAGTCCATTCAGCGAAAACATGTCTGCCGCGATCTCAGCACCCGCGACTCTCTGTGAAAACAGTGGTTTTGCCTACTCACTCTTCCTCAACGGTTTACGATAGATTACCATAGTGTCGGCTATCTTGTCAATTCCTGTTTTGATTTTGGTCTAATCCTGACTGACCATTTTCTTCAGCACATCAATATACCAGTTTATCAGCTGCGTTCCGAAGGTCACGGCCAAAGCCATGCCTATACAGAGAGACGGACCGAAGGGCATATGTTCCTTCCCGCCTTTTTTCTTTCGGATCAGAACGATGACACCGATCACGCCGCCCACAATGGCGCCCATAAAGAATCCCATCACGATCATCTTCCATCCCAGAAGGAAGCCCGCTGCAAACATCATCTTGATATCCCCGCCGCCAAAAGCTCCGGGAATGATCAGATCCAAAAGGAACATCGGTCCTGCGATCACCAGCATACCCACGATACGGTTTACGATGGTGATGTCAGAGAATGGCTCTGTGCCCTGAAATGTCAGCAGCGACAACAGTCCCAGTCCCAGGATCACAACATTCAGGGAGAACGGGATCTCCATGGTGTCCAGATCGATCATGGCGATCAGGATCATCACGGTGAAGAAGGCAAGCAATGTCCAGGTCGCGGCATTTACCCCATAAATCAGTGCAAGTGCCGTTGCACCGGCTGCGCCCAAAATAATGTAGGCGATCAGACGACCGGGACGTTCTTTGATCACATCCTTTGCCGGCATCCATGTAAGCTTCGCTTCCGCTTCCTTTCGTGCCTGGAATTCGGCTTTCTGTTTTTTGGTCATCTTGCCGTCGACATCTTCCTCGTAGTCCTCCCGAGCGCGGATGTAAGCATCCCAACGGCGGTTGCCGATGGCCTGAAGGCCGCCGGCAACCGTACCGAGCAGTATGAAAATGATCGTCCAAACGATTTCCATAAAAAACTTAACCTTTTTATTGTATCGGTACTAGTCACGGCGCTTTTAGCGCCTTAACCCGGCACAATCTAATACTGTTTCAGTCGAGAAAGCTTCTCTCAGCAGGTTCCCTCAGGCACATCTGTCTCTGACTTCTCCTGCTCCACGAGCGCGATTCCAAGCTCCTCCAGCTGGACGGGATCCACCACATTCGGAGCCTCGCTCATCAGGTCGGAAGCATCCTTTACCTTCGGGAAGGCCATAACGTCGCGGATGGTGTCGCTCCTGCACATCAGCATGAGCAGACGGTCCAGGCCGTAAGCCAGACCTGCGTGCGGCGGAACGCCGTACTTGAAGGCAGTGAGAAGGAAACCGAATTTGTCGTTCGCATCCTCGGCTGTAAGACCGATGACCTCGAACATCTTCTCCTGAATATCGTTCTGATGGATACGGACGGACCCGCCGCCGATCTCAACGCCGTTCAGGACGATATCGTAAGCCTTTGCACGGACAGCGCCGGGATCTGTCTCCAGCTTGCCTAAGTCCTCTTCCATGGGCATGGTAAAAGGATGATGCATCGCCACGAAGCGGTTCTCATCTTCGCTC
>JAILAR010000073.1 GCA_024681515.1 Eubacterium sp.
CCTGACCAACAGCTTCATGCGGTCCCTCCGGGCGTATAAGAGCCTGAAGCAGTTCCCGGTGAGTGCGCTGGATGAGCCGGTGGAGTTCTCTCCCATCGACAGCAGTGCCGAGGCCGTACTCCGGTTTGCGGGAGCGGACAACGCCTTCAGCGTCTTCCATGCATATAACAACCATACCGTGACCCAGGCCGATGTGATCTACGCCATGAAGGATTACGGCTTCGACATCGAGATAGTACCGGATGCGGTATTCTCAGAAACACTGGATCGGGAAGTGGAGAAAGGAACCTCCACGGAAACCGTGCTCGGTCTGGTGGCTTACCGGAACAAGGACGGTCAGGCCGTGAAGCAGTTGCAGGCAAATAACCGGTTCTCGATGAACGCACTCTTCCGCTCCGGTTTCAAATTGCCCATCACGGACGACAGATATCTGAAGAGTGCCATTAAAGCGCTGGATACCCTGTCCTTCTTCGATGAGGAGTAAAACTTCACATCTGCACAAATAAAACCGCAAAAACCAAACTACATTATCAGGAGCGCAAAAAAGGGAGCAGCCGTCATGACTGCTCCCTGATTTATTATTCTGTGGCTTCAGACTCCGGCATCCGATCTCATGATCCGATGACTGAAATCTGTCAGTCTTCCTTCTTGTTTGCCTCGATCTCCTTCTTGGCAACTTCATCCGGAGCCTGCTCATATCTTGCAAACTCATAGGTGAAGACGCCGCTGCCCTTGGTCATGGAGTACAGCTTCTGGTCATACTCGAAGAGTTCGAGATACGGGATCTCTGCCTGGATATCCGTATAACCCTTCTTCTCCGGATTCATGCCCAGAACCCGTGCACGACGCTTGTTCAGATCACCCATAACATCGCCGGTGAACTCGTCCGGAACCACAACATCGATGGTTGCGATGGGCTCCAGAAGTACCGGGCTCGCATCCATGAATCCCTTCTTGAACGCCTGCTCGGTTGCCACTTTGAAGGCAAGCTCGGAGGAGTCTACCGGATGATAGCTTCCGTCGTAGAGCGTTACCTTTACGCCCGTTACCGGATAGGAAGCCAGCGGGCCGGCCTTAACGGACTCGATCACGCCCTTCTCAACTGCCGGATAATAGTTCTTCGGAACGGCACCACCCACAACGGTCTGCTCAAATACGTACTGCTTTTCCATATCGCCCGAAGGTTCGATGATCACCTTGACATGACCGTACTGTCCATGTCCGCCGGACTGCTTCTTGTACTTGTATTCGGTGTCTGCTTTCTTGCGGATGGTCTCCTTGAAACCGGTACGCGGACGGGAGAGATCGATCTCTACCTTGTATTTCTCTGCCAGAACGCTCTGAACGGATTCCAGATGGGTTCCGCTGATACCGTAAACCAGAGTCTGACCGTTTTCACCGTCATTGATGGTCTTCAGGGTCGGATCTTCCATCATCATCTTGTTCAATGCCTGGGAGATCTTATCCTCATCGCCCTTCTGCTTAGCAGAATAACGACGGAATACGTACGGCTTGGAGATCGCTGCACGGATAAATGTTACCGGTGTCTTCCGCATGGACAGCGTATCGGTCGTCAGCGTTACGGAAAGCTTCGCCAATGCTCCGATATCTCCGGCATGCAGCTCCTTCACTTCCTCGGTCTTATTTCCGCAGATCGTGTAAAGCTTGCCCAGCTTCTCATCCGCATCTCTGTGGTAATTGAACAGCACGTCATCCGGCTTCAGAACGCCGGACATAACCTTGATCAGAGAATACTTACCGATGTACGGGTCTGCGATGGTCTTAAATACATACGCTGACTTCGGCTTTGCGAAATCGTAATCTGCGTTGTATACTTCGTTGTTGGTGGTATTGATACCTGCGCACTTGCACTGATCCGGGCTCGGGAAATACTTGATGATATCCGCCATCAGTGTGAACATACCGCGTGCCAGGGTGTTGGAGCCCATCAGTACCGGAACTACGGAACCGTCATGAACGCCGACACGGAGAGCCGAACGGATCTCGTCATCGGAGAATGTATCTCCGCCGAAATAACGCTCCATGAACTCCTCGCTGGTCTCGGCAACCGCCTCCAGCAGAGCCTCACGGCAGATCTCCAGATTCTCCTGAGAGTAATCCGGAACATCGAACTTGTCTACGGTTCCCTTGTCATTCCAGCGTTTTGCCTTCTGCTGGATAACATTTACATAACCCACAAACTGCTCATTCTCACGGATCGGCAGGTGGAACGGTGCGATATGCTTGCCGTACAGCTCCTGCAGAGACTGAACGACCTCACGGAAGCTTGCGTGATCGTCATCCATTTCCGTAACGAAGATCATGCGGGGAAGTTTCTTCTTCTCACAGAACTCCCATGCACGCTTTGTGCCCGGCTCGATGCCGGACTTACCGGAAACCACGATCACCGCTGCATCTGCTACGGACACTGCCTCCTCTGCCTCGCCGATGAAATCCGGGGAACCCGGTGTATCCAGAAGGTTTACCTTCACGCCATCCCACTCAACCGGGATCACGGTGGTCTTCAGAGAGATTCCTCTCTTTACTTCTTCCTTCTCGTAGTCGCTGATGGTATTCCCGTTTGCCACGGAACCCATGCGGCTGGTCATGCCTGCAAGATATGCGATCGCTTCAACCAGTGAAGTCTTGCCGCTTCCTGCATGGCCCAAAAGGGCGACGTTTCGGATCTTGTCCGTTGTGTACACATTCATAGTGTTTCCTCCTCCTAAAACTAAGATGTCCGATCCCGCGTACCGGCCCCATCCGGCAAAATCCGCGAGATCCACTAAGCAACATTATACACGGTCTCGGGAGTTTTGTCATGAAAAACTTGTGTTTCGACGCAGAAATACGCAAAAAAATGGATTGAAACCGATTTCACTTCCGAATATAATTAAATTACAGTTTATTAAGCCCATTAGGGGATTCAGAAAGGGGGATTTTATGGGGAAAACGATCAAAAAACTGCTGCTTGCCGTTGCAGCGGTGGCGCTCATTCTGCTCTTCGCACCGGTGAGATTCGGAGAGGCCGAGGCAAAAACCGTCCACACGGATGACTATGAAGACGGAAGCCCATGGACCTGGGACTATTCGGATGGCGCCAGATTCTATCAGGGATTCGCGCGGATGGTCAACAAGAAGACCGGTGAGGTACTGAAAAACGGCTGGCATGTGGTAGATGACTGCTGGTACTATTTCACTAAAGGCGGCTACATCTATGACGAATACCATGACGGATATTATCTTTGCCTTCCCGACATCGGCAGCTACTGGGTAGAGGATGAGAATCCCGTCAGATGGTCCTGGAAAAAATCCGGAAGCAAGTGGAGATACGTATCCACGGACGGAGAGCGTCTTGAGAAAACGTTCGCACGCATTGACGGAAAGCCGTACTATTTTGATGAAAATGGTTATCTGTGCCCGAATGGCTGGTATGAGGCCAAAGATTTCGGCTGGCTCTATATCAAGAAGGACGGCTCCTGTCTCACCGGCTGGAAACAGATAAAAGGAAAATGGTATTTCTTTGATTACTACACCGGCCTGATGGCTTGTTACGGCGGAGTCGATACCAGTCCGGTGGGAACCGTTGGAAAGCAGTACTATCTTTTCGATGAAAACGGCGTTATGTCCGAGGCGACAGGTTGGGTCGATATCTTCGAATATTACTGGTACTATCTGAAGAAGGATCACACCGTTAAGACCGGCTGGATCAAGGACGGCAGCAAATGGTACTATCTGGATCCCACCAACGGCGGTGAGATGGTCCGCTCTTCCTATCTGCAGGACGATCCGAAATACTCCTGGGAAGCATACGTTGATGGATACTATATCGACGAGAACGGCGTCATGAAGTCCGGCGGTTACGGCTGGCATATGGACTCAAATGGCTGGTGGTACGGTAAGGGCAAGTACTACATCAAGGGATGTATCGGCTATATCGACCGCAAGGAATGCTATTTCGGTCCGGACGGATATCTGACCCGGGTGTATGACAGGGATCTGGGCCAGTGGATCGAGTATAAAGATTCTTCTTACTTTTATGACTGATGACGGGTAAGAGCCCCCTCTACATCAGGAACAGAGAAAAATGAGACGGCTGTCTGCAGCGCACGAAAATGCACCGCAGGCAGCCGTCTCTTTCTATTGTCCTCGGCACTATGGCCTGGCATCAGTCATAAGATATCATCCCTTTCTGCGCCAGGATCCGCGTAAATGCCGAAAGTGGGAATCCAACCACATTGTTATAGTCTCCCTCGATCCGCTCCACCAGTCGTTCGCCCAGTCCCTGGATGCCGTAGGCTCCGGCTTTGTCCATAGGCTCCCCCGATGCCACATAATCCCGGATCTCTGCTTCTGAAAGCGGATAGAACGTGACCTTGGTGCATGAGGAAAATGTATACGATTGCTGCGTCTCCGGATCCACCGGAAAGATCGTCACTCCCGTATACACTTCATGTGTGCGGCCGGAGAGTTCCTTCAGCATCCGTACCGCATCCTCTGTATCCTTCGGTTTTCCCAGGATATCTCCATCCATGGCTACGATCGTGTCAGCAGCAACGATGATCTGACTGATATCACGAGATGATTGCCCCGTTTTATCATTGCTATCTATAGCATCATTTACACCTTTATATTCTACCGCGTCAGTCACATCCTGTTTTTCGATACACGCACTTTCCATCCTTGTAGTTTGGAACATTTCCATCACTGCCTCCGCCTTGCGCCGGGACAGTTCTTCCACGATCTTCGCCGGCTCCGTCTCTGTCGGCGTTTCATCAACATCCGCCGTCTTCACCACAAAGGAAAGGCCCGCCTGCGTGAGAAGTTCTCTCCGCCGCGGCGAACCTGATGCAAGTATAATATCATAGAGTTGTTTCATTCTGCCTCTCCCTTTTATGTTTGGTCAAACCAAAACGCAGACTATATTTCTCTCATCATATTCAATTCAACCAGCCGAGAACGTCAAATATATCGTTCACATCTCGCTGTAACCGACCGTGTCTACGTTTTGGGGCGTGCCTGACTATATATGCATCTTTGAGTGCATCCGACTGTCTATGCTTCCTCGGTTGCTTCTGTCTCTCCCAGTTTCTTCTGACTGTACAGAACCACCACATCCCCTGCCCGGAGCACAGTATCTCCCTTCGGGATGATGGAACGTCCGGAGCGGCGCACCATGATAAGGAACGTCTTCCGGGAGATATCCAGATCCTGCACGGCCAGTCCGTTCCACTCGTGATCCTTCTGCAGCCGGATCTCCTGGATATTCATCGGCGTATCTTCCTTCAGGGCTTCTGCGCCGATCAGAAGCCTGTCTCCGGCCTGAAGCACCACATTTCCACGGGGAACGATCACATCTTTTCCCCGCTGGATCACGGAAATGATCGCGCCGTGGGGCAGACCCACTTCCTTCACCTGTTTTCCGACCCAGGCGTCCTTGCCGCTGAGTTTTACATGAATGAATTTGACATCTTCTTCCGATCCGGATTCCCCGATCCGCTTCAGGCGCGTATACTGCTCCACGAATCCGGCGGAAATGATACCTGTTGGAATGGCAACCATACCGACCCCCAGGAACGTGATGGCGATACCCAGCACCTTTCCCATCGTAGTGATCGGATAGATATCACCGTAACCGACGGTCAGCAATGTGGAAGATGCCCACCAGATACCGGAAAAGGCATTCTTGAAGACATCGGGCTGTGCGGCATTTTCAACACTGTACATACAAAGACTGGCCGCCACCATCAGCACCAGAATGATGAATACGGAGGACAGCAGCTGCTGTTTCTTGCTGGACAGGACCTCCGTGATAACGTTCAGAGAATCGTAGTAAGCGTTGATCCGGAAGAGCCGCATGATCCGCGCCACGCGGAACATCCGGAACACGGATGCGCCTGCCGGGAAGAATACCGGCAGATAAAACGGCAGGAAGGACAGCAGGTCGACGATCCCGGCAAAAGAGAAAATGTACCGGACCGTTGCCTTCCAGGGTGTGGATTCCGGATAAAGGTATTTCGCCGTATAGATCCGCAGCATATAATCCACGGCAAAAAAGAACACCGTGATCTGTTCCAGGACCATAAAGAGGTCCCCGAACTTAGCCGACAGATTGTCGAAGGTGTTCATGATCATTACCGCCAGGTTCACGACCAGCGCCGTGGTGCTGATGATATCGTAGGCCTGGTTGATGGGTTCATCCACCACGCCCACGGAAACCATACGGAAGGTGTGATAACGAAGAAGAGCTTTCTTCTGTTCCTTCGCATCACCCTCGCTCGGAGTCGAAGTGTCCTGTACGTCTATGCTGTTTTCCTGCGTGTCATCTTTCATTCGTTCTTCTTACTGCAAATACCTGCCTGTTTACCAATCTTCTCGGCGCAAAGCGGACTTTGGATTTCCTATTACTATTCCATACATTCGGAATCTATGACGAACGCAGCCTCACTTCTTGTGTCTGACGCACCTTTGACGCTCATAGTCCGTCATGATTTCGGAGGTTCCGGCTTCGCAAATATCGAATAGTAACGGATTTCTGTTTCAATTCAGCTCGAAACCCTTCGGCAGAAGCTCCGCCAACGTATAGGTCTCACTGCTTTCGGCGCCCGTGGATACATAGATTGGCATATCTGCCGCTTCCGCAAACTCCGCGATCACCTGCCGGCAGGCGCCGCAGGGATAGGCCGGCGCACCACCCACCGGGCCTGCGATGGCGATGGCCTTTATTTTCCGCACGCCGCTGCTGACCGCCTTGAAAATGGCAGTCCGCTCCCCACAGTTCGTGAGTCCATAGGAAGCGTTTTCCACGTTACAACCGGTGAAGACTTCCCCGTTATCTGCCAGCACCGCTGCCCCTACATGATAGTTTGAGTAGGGTGCGTAAGCATACTTTCCTGCCTCCCGGGCCGCACTGAGTAACTGATCAGAGACTGTCTGATTCAATTGGTTCTCCTGATCTCCCATATAATCTAAATCCCTTTTTAATCAAAATAACTTTCAGATAATCATGATCCGACGAACAGATTTCTTTCATACGATTTCTGTCATATGATTTCCGTCATACAATTTCCGTCACACGATCTTCTTCAGGTCCTCTTCTGCAACCCCGTACTGCCGGCAGAATTCTGCCAGTTCTTTGTCATTTCGGATCAGAGTGATATCCTGGAATTTGCGCGTGGTAAGATCGATCAGGCCTGCCACCCGTTCTCCGGTGCAGATACTGGTCTTTACGGCGGGCTGGTAGCGCTCGCGGTCATATGTAACTGTCTGTGTGTGCTTCTTCCACATGACAAACTCCACATAAAAGGATTATACGGCCGCCTCTTCGAGGCTCGGGCGTGTACGGATCGGAATTGTCTGATGACAATTCCGTGGCCTTTGAGACCGCCCTCGGACGGCGGTCTCAAATCACCAGACCCCAGCCGAGCCGGCGATACGGGCGTAGTCGGCGCCTTCCATTCTCTGTTCGAAATCCGTGCGATGAAGCGGACGGTCAAAGAAGAATCCCTGTGCTTCGTCGCATCCGTTCTGCTGGATCAGCCGAAGCTGATCCGAGGTTTCGATTCCCTCTACGATACATTTCAGTCCCATGCTCTGTGCCATGGCTACCACGTATCGGAACATCAGCGTCTTCTGTACCTCAAGCGGATCTCCCTCTCTCGGAAGGAAGCTCTCATCGATCTTCAGCACATCCCAGGGGATGTCGCGGATCATGGTAAGAGAGGAATATCCCATTCCGAAATCATCCACCGCTGCGGTGATCCCGGCATTCCGGATACCTTCCACGATGGTCTTAAGCTCGCTGAACTCGACGTCCATGGCGGTCTCCGTCAGTTCGATCTCCAGATACTGATGCGGCACCTGGTACCGGTCGATGATCCCCAGCAAATGCTGTACCAGATCCACATCCGCCAGATTTCTGCGGGACAGGTTCACCGAGATCCGCGGAACTCTGCGGCCCTCATCCAGCCATTTCCGGATGTCACGGCAGACATGCTCCAACATGTACATATCCAGCGCACAGATCTCCAGGCTCTGCTCCAGGATCGGAACGAAATCCTCCGGAGGTGCGGTACGTCCGTTGTGGTTCCATCGGCACAAAGCTTCCGCGCCGGTCATCGTATAAGATTCCATGTCCACCTTCGGCTGGTAGAACACTTCAAATTCTTCTTTTTCAAGCGCATCCCGGAAATTCGTCTCAATATCCAGCTCCCGGGCACGCTGATCTGTCATGATGCCATTGTAATATATCACCGGCTCGTATAAACCGGTCTTTGCATGAAGCCCAATATGGCTGATCCGGTCCATGATCTCGGACGGCGAAGAACCTGTTCCGTCCTCCGGTACTTCATAGACCCCGATGGTTGCTGCAACGCGCACGCGGTCTCTCGTGGAATCATCGTAGACCACCATCATTTCCGTTGCAAGATCCAGAATATCCTCCACGCGGTCCTTCTCCACGAGAAGCGCAAAATTATCTCCACCCACGCGGACGATCATCTCATCTCCGGTCAGTGCTGCTTCTACGGTCTTCACATAACGCTTCATAACCTCTGTGCCCACACTGCGGCCCAGCTGCTGGTTCACGACCGAGAAACGGCGCAGGTTCAGGAACATGGCCGTATAGTTTACGATCTTGCCCTGCTGATACAGTCTTCCAAGAGACTGCATGTAGTATTTGTGATTCTTGATCTCCAGCTGCTGATCCATGAAGCTCAGCTTCTCCGCCAGATGCATCAGCCGGCGGCGTCCTTTCAGAACAAAAAGCATCCGAAGAATAAGGTCAACGCCTTCCTTCTCCGCTTCGTTCCAGTCTGCTTCTCCGGCCTTCTGCCATGCACGGACAAAAACGATGTTAAAGCCCGGTGTAACATTTCGCCGATCCAGGAAACGTCTCGGATCCATCTCGCCGTCCTCGAACTTTACCTCGACCCGCCCCTCGTTGGCATGCTCCTTCTCCGGGTTCAGATAAGTGATCACCTCTACCCTGGCGATCCGAAGCATCCTGCAGAGTTCATTGAACTGATCATACTTTTCGTCATTTTCGCTCCATGGAACCCCTTCCATCTCGATGAAAGTGTTCCGGAACCCTTCCATGTAACGGAGCTGAACCATTTCCGATCCGTCTCTTGGCGCGGAAACCTTGCGACGGCGCTTACGTTCTTCGTGGTGCTGCCGCTTCACTTCGTACATGCGGCTGTCGCCTTCATGGATAAATGCATCGATATCCGTCAGTTCTCCGCGGCGTGCCACGGTGCCCACGCTGATGGACAGAAGCCCCGGTTCGTCCGGTACCAGCGCTTCCACACGCTGTTCCAGAATGCGGATCTTCTCCTGCAGAACACCCTCCTGCAGTTCCTCCTCAATGAGGACGGCGAACTCATCCCCTCCGAGCCGGACACATTTCCCTGCCGGGAAGATCTCCTTCAGAAGCTCCGCCGTCTGAACCAGAACCTCGTCTCCGCGATGATGTCCCAACAGATCATTCACGCCTTTGAAGCCGTCCAGATCCGTGTAAAGGAGTGTCCACAGCTTTGAAGACTGCTCAGAAAGATATTTATAGAAATAGCGGCGGTTATACAGTCCGGTCAGAGTGTCCGTTGCCGCCATCAGAGTCATTTCCTGCTCATAGACACGATTGATCGTGATATCCCGCATCAGGCAGAGGTAGCCGGACGCATTTCCGAAATAATCCCGCACCTCATGTTCCGTCAGGATAAAGATGTGTTTCTCTCCTTCAATGACCGCGGAGAATTCCTGCTCAATGGTGTGATGTTCCCGATTGATGATCGGTTCCGTCATGGGAAGAAGGGTCTCCTCCTTCCAGATCCGGTAATCAAATTCATGCAGCACCGTACCGTCCACATCCGCGATATCCATAAAGGCCGTATTCATCCGGACGATGGACCAGTCGGTATCCGCGATCAGCATCGGAACAGGGATATTCTCTACCAGGAGCGATAATTCGATCCCGAGATTGCTGAGATTCGTTACATCATGACCGATCCCCACGGTTCCGTAGATATGTCCAAAAGGATCGTAGATCGGAGTCTTGTACGTGGTCAGCTGCTTCATTCCGTCCCGGGTTTCCAGGGACTCCTCAAAAGAGCAGGTTTTCCCGGTTCGGATCGTGATTCTTTCAGATTCAGAGCAATCATGAGCTTCCTCGTCCGACTTCGGCTGCGGAACATCCCAGACCGCATAATGATCCTTTCCCGTAATATCGCGCTTATCTTTGTGAACGGTCTTCGCAAAGCTGTCATTCACCAGCATATGGATTCCGTCAGCGCGTTTGAACCAAAGCATGTCCTGCACGGTGTTGATGGTTGCGTCCAGAAGCATCCGATACTCCCAGGACGTATGCTCTGCCACAAGCATCCGCAGCAGTTCCCGGAAATGCTCCGTCCGCTCTTCTACACTTTCCTTTGCCGGCCAAAGCACATCAAAAGTTGCGCCGCCCAGCTGATTTGCTTCCGCGCAGAATACAGTCCGGAATCCGTGTCCTTCCACCTTCCGCAAACGGCTGGTATAGGTCGTGATCAGAACAGGAACCTGTCCTTCCGGCTTTTTGAATTCGGTTACATGTTCTACGGTAAAGGATACATCACCGTACTCCTCTGCGGATACGCTTCGAAATGCGGCTTCCACGTCCTCACCGAGATCTGAATAAAACACAAAATGAATGGGTATCATTGACTTATTCTCCACTGTTTTTGAGTCTGAAAACCTAACTTACAGTATAGCATAAAAACACCCTTTTATCTACTAAAACTAAAAAAAGGAGCCGGTCCGCTATGGAACCGACTCCTCATAAACCTTTTGTTTATAAACTATCTTGCATTCTTCCGCTTGCGGCTGATGATGAATGCCGCACCTGCTGCGGAGAGGATCATCATTCCAATGAACAGAGCGATCGGTGTGGAATCACCGGTCTGTACGGTATGCTGGTCTCTGGTTGCGGTTGCGATCTCAGCAATGCGTGTCTTCAGCTTGCCTTCTTCGATCGTCTCTTCCATAACCTTGCCGACCGTTACCGTATAGCCCTCCGGTACCTTTGTAATCTTGATCTTATAAGTACCGATCTTCGCTGTGTAACGTCCATTTTCCTGTTTTGACAGTTCCGTGATCATGCCTTCATCATCCGTGGTGAAGGTGTGGATCGTTCCGTCCGGATACTCGATTTCTACGGTAGCACCCGGTACCGGTTTCTTGGTCTTCTCATCGATGGCCTTGATCTCCAGGCCACCGGTCTTCGGTGCGATCTTCGCTTCCAGTTCTGTCAGCTTGGATACAACCACTTCTGCATCCTGCTCTTCACCTACGGTTACGCGGTAGCCTTCCGGTACCTCAGTCACCTTGTAGGTATACTTGCCGGGCTCTGCGGTGTAGTTGCCGAACTCGTCCTTCTGCGCATATTCGGTCACCTGACCATTTTCATCGGTTACATACTCGTGCTGTGTACCATCCGGCTCGGTCACAACAACCTTTGCTCCCGGAACCACTTCGCCTGTGATCTCATCGTATACGGTGATGATGATACCACCGCGATCCGTTGCGATCACTGCCTCATGATGTCCTTCGTCATCCTTCGGTACTACAACTACTGATTCTTCGCCGGTCTTTACTTCATAGCCTTCCGGCACTTCCTTAACTGTGACTGTGTACTCTCCCGGAGGAACGATCAGCTCATTGCCGTTCTCATCCTTGACTTCGCCCTTCTCGTCTGTCTTGTACGTCTTTGTGGTTCCGTCCGGATACTTGACTTCAACGATCGCATCCGGTACATCCAGTCCGCTCTTCTCTTCGGTTACATGTACTGTCAGTTTTCCGTGTTCATCCGGAACAGGAGCGATCTTTGCTTCAAGCTCTGTCAGCTGTCCCGTTACGACCGTTCCGGTCTGCTCCTCACCTACGGTTACATGGTAGCCTGTCGGTACCTTTGTTACCTTGTAGGTGTAATCACCGGTTTCTGCCGTGTAGTTACCGAAGTTGTCCTTCTTTGCGTAGTCAGTTACCTGACCGTTTTCGTCCGTCGTGTAGGTCTTTGTAGTTCCGTCCGGTTCGGTTACAACAACCGTCGCGTTCGGTACCGGCAGATCAGTCTCTTCATCCAGAACCGTGATGATGATTCCGCCACGATCCGTGGAGATCACTGCATCGTGATGTCCTTCATCATTCTTCGGTACCGTTACGGTTCCTGTCTCACCTGTGGTCACATCATAGCCCTTCGGAACATCGGTTACGGTTACTTCATAGTTGCCCGGAAGAACTTCCAGTTCCTTGCCGTTCTCATCCTTGACTTCACCCTTCTCGTCCGTCTTGTACGTCTTTGTGGTTCCGTCCGGATACTTGATCTCAACTGTTGCGTCCGGTACATCCAGACCGCTCTTCTCTTCGGTTACATGAACCGTGAGCTTGCCGCTCGGATACTCGTTGTCAAATGCAACCTCGGTATTTCCGCCCTTGGTTACGGTTGCCTGTGCTTCATTGCCTGCGGTCTCTGCTCCGCCACTTACTGTGTAGGTTACTTCAACGGCCGCCTTGCTCACTTCATTGTAGTTCTTCTCGGTGATGGTATAACCGCCGACAACTACCGGAAGGGTCAGGGTGTATTCCCCATTTTCCTCCGTGAAATCAGAGAGCTTGTAGTTCGTTGTTACGCCTGTTGCTTCGCTGTAAACATCGAAGGACAATGTGCGCTTATCCGCCTCAACCACCGGACCACCGAAGGTCTTCTTGATCACCAGATTGCCCTGCGGATATACGTTGTCAAACGCTACGTTCTTCGTGTCGCCGTCAGCTACGGTTACATCTACGGATGCGCCGCCGGTCTTTCCTGCTGCATCCAGATCATAACTTACTTCTACCGCAACGCCGCTTGCCTTGTTGTAGTTCTTTTCTGTAATGGTGTACTTGCCAAGTTCTTCATTCGCCAACGCGATTTCCTTGGTGTATACACCTGTTGCCGTATCAAGTGTAAAGTCATCCTTCAGCGTGTATACTGCCGTCGCAGTGGATCCGTCCTTCTTTACCTCGAAGTACAGGGTATCAAGGTCAGCCTCTACTACCGGACCACCGAAGGTCTTGGTCAGAACGATCTTGCCGCTCTTGTTCGGATACTCGTTGTTAAAGGTTACGAGGGTATCTGCGCCCTTGGTTACGGTTGCTGCTGCTTCCGTACCGGGTGTTGCTGCACCGTCGCCTACCTTGTATGTAACTGCTACCGGTTCCTGACTTGCTTCATTGTAGTTTTTCTCGGTGATGGTATAACCGCCGACAACTACCGGCAGGGTCAGGGTGTACTCTGTGTCGCTTACCTTTGTGAAGGCATCCAGCTTATAGTTTGTTGTAGCCTTGGTTGCTGCGCTGTATACATCGAAGGACAGGTTGTTCTTATCAGCCTCAACCACCGGACCGCCGAAGGTCTTCGTAATAATCAGATTTCCTTCCGGATAGTCGTTGGTGAACGCTACGTTCTTCGTGTCGCCGTCAGCTACGGTTACATCTCCGGATGCGCCGCCGGTCTTTCCTGCTGCATCCAGATCCTAACTTACTTCTACCGCAACGCCGCTTGCCTTGTTGTAGTTCTTTTCTGTAATGGTGTACTTGCCAAGTTCTTCATTCGCCAACGCGATTTCCTTGGTGTATACACCGGTTGCCGTATCAAGTGTAAAGTCATCCTTCAGCGTGTATACTGCCGTCGCAGTGGATCCGTCCTTCTTT
>JAILAR010000169.1 GCA_024681515.1 Eubacterium sp.
TGTTGTGTTTAGAAAGGAGCGTGCCAGGCTATGTTTGATTATGAGAAGAAATACAAAGCGTGTATCTATGCCAGGTTGTCACAGGAGGATGGGGATAAGTCGGAGAGCGACAGTATTGTCAGCCAGAAGGCGATGATCAGAGAGTTCGTCGAGAATCATCCCGACATTGAGATTGTTTCCGAGAAAGTGGATGACGGTTATTCCGGAGTGAATTTTGACCGCCCAGGTTTCCAGGAGATGATGGAGGAGATCCGAGAGGGGAAGGTGAACTGTGTTATCGTGAAGGACCTTTCCCGGTTCGGAAGAAATTACATCGAGGCAGGGAACTTCCTCGAAAAGGTATTCCCCTTTTTGGGAGTACGTTTTATCTCGATCAATGACTATCTCGACAGTACGGATAAGCATAACGCGGACTCCCTCGTGGTCCCGTTTAAGAATCTGATCAATGACGCCTACTGTAAGGATATCTCTGTAAAAATCCGTACCCAGCTGGAGATCAAGAGGAAGAAGGGACAGTATACCGGTCCGGAACCGGTGTACGGATATGAGAAGGATCCGAATGACCATAATCATCTGGTGCCGGATCCCTATGCTGCAGAGGTAGTGCGGAACATATTCCTCTGGAAGCTGCAGGGAATGAGCATCGGTCGGATCGTGGAAAAGCTGAACGCGGAGGGTGTTCTCTGCCCGATGGAATATAAGATGAGTAAGGGCGTCTGGACACCTACGGTTTTCCGAACCGGACTTAAAGCCCTTTGGTCCTATAATACGATTAAGCTGATGCTGCAGAATGAGGTTTACCTCGGAACCATGATCCAGGGGAAGTCGGCCACTCCGAATCATAAGGTTAAGAAGAACTTCCTCAAGGACAAGGAAGACTGGATCCGGGTGGAGGGAACCCATGAGCCGATCATTGAAGAATTTGTCTTTCGGGAAGTACAGGCACAGCTTAAGATGGATACCCGGGTTGCCCAGGGGAAATCGTATGTGTATCCATTTGCCGGTTATCTTATGTGCGCAGACTGCGGCCAGAATCTGACAAGGAAGGCCGTGGCGAGTGGTGGAAAGCAATATGTCTATTACCGGTGCTCCACCTATAAGGCCGGTCTGGGCTGTACCATCCATTCAATCAAGGAACATGAACTGGAAGAAGCAGTTCTCGCAGCAGTGCGTACCCGGGTGGCAGCAGTCTGTGATATGACAAGGCTTTTCGGAGCCATGGGACGCAGGCGGCCAAGGGAGATCGATATACGTAACTTTGATCGGCAGGTAGCAAGACTTCAGGAGGAAATGGAAAAGAAGGAAAAGTACAAGATGCAGCTCTATGAAAGCCTCCAGGAGGGATCCATCAGTAAGAAGGATTATGAGATTTTCAGGAAGAATTACGAAAAGCAGATTGAAGACACGGAAGCGTCGATTCATCTGGTGGAGCAGCAGAAAGAGGAAATGATCAAGGGCGAAGTACAGGATTTCGGCTGGATGCGGAGATTCCGGAAATATAAGAATATCACAGAGATCGACAGGATGGTTGTGGTGGAGCTGATCGATCATATCGCGGTCACGGAGGATTGCCGGATCGAGATTCATTTCCGCTATGAAGATGAATATAACGAAGCCTGCAAAATGATCGAAGAGATAACCGGAGAGGAGGCGAGCGTAGATGGCACGGAAGAGCAGAAAAGGATTAGCTGATACGGTTGAACTGACGAAAAAGCCGGAGAACGTCTATCGGACGGCAGTCTATGTCAGGCTTTCCATCGAGAACAGCGGTAAGGATGATGACGGTGCGTCCATCGAGAACCAGAAGAAGATGTGCCTGGAATACGTGGACTCCCATAAGGACCTGAAACTCTGTGGTATCTATGAGGATAACGGCCGAAAAGGAACAAATATGGACCGCCCGGAGTTTCAGCGCATGATGGCGGATATCCAGAAGGGAAAAGTGAACTGTGTCATTGTTAAAGACCTGTCGCGCTTTAGCAGGGATTATATCGACGCCGGAAATTACCTGGAAAAAGTGTTTCCCTTTATGGGCGTGCGGTTCATTTCCGTTACGGATCACTTTGACACCCTGACGGCAGGCGGTGACGAGAATTCACTGATCGTTCCCATGAAGAATATGCTGAATGCGGCTTACGCAAAGGACATTTCCCGGAAGATCATTACCAGCTTCCGGGCAAGACAGAAGAAATGTGAGATCCTTCCTGCTTTTGGTCCATACGGGTATCTGAAGTCCGAAGAGGTAGCGTATCGCTATGAACTGGATCCGGATACTGCACCATTCGTGAAGAAAATCTTTGAGTGGACACTGGAAGGAAAGCCCTTCCGTGAGATCAGACATATGCTGGAAGAACTCGGTGCACCGACGCCGGCAGCGAGAAAGCTGGAGCTGGGGATCTGGCATGATGAAAAGCATGGGAAAACTCGTTGGAAC
>JAILAR010000018.1 GCA_024681515.1 Eubacterium sp.
TTGAGGAGGAAAATTCGTAATGACAAAGGTAAAGTGTCTGAATCCGATCGCAGCCTGCGGTCTGGATCTTCTGGGAGAGAATTATACAGTATGTGATGACGCTGATGCAGAGGCCATTCTGGTCCGCAGCGCATCCATGCATGAGATGGAACTGTCTGACAAGCTTCTGGCTGTAGCACGTGCAGGTGCCGGCGTGAACAACATTCCGCTGGACAAGTGCGCAGAGCAGGGAATCGTAGTCTTCAATACACCGGGTGCAAATGCAAACGGCGTTAAGGAGCTGGTGGTTGCAGGTATGTTGCTGGCATCCCGCGATATCATCGGTGGTGCAAACTGGGTAACCGCAAATGCTTCCGATGAGAACATCGGTAAGACCGCTGAGAAGGAGAAGAAGAACTTCGCAGGCCGCGAGATCGCAGGCAAGAAGCTGGGTGTTATCGGTCTGGGTGCCATCGGTGCCAAGGTTGCGAATATCGGTGTTCGTCTCGGTATGGAAGTTTACGGTTATGATCCGTTCGTATCCGTAGATGCTGCATGGGGTCTGTCCCGTTCCGTAAAGCACATCACAAATGTGAATGACATCTATACCAGCTGCGATTTCATTTCCATCCATGTACCGCTTCTGGATTCTACCAAGGGCATGATCAATGCAGATGCCATCGGCATGATGAAGGATGGCGTGGTATTCCTGAACTTTGCACGTGATATCCTGGTGGATGAGCCGGCGATGATCGCTGCACTGGAAAGCGGAAAGGTTGCCAAGTATGTAACGGACTTCGCAAATCCGACCGTTGCAGGCAAGAAGAACGTGATCGTTACTCCGCATCTGGGAGCTTCCACAGAAGAGTCCGAGGATAACTGTGCAGTGATGGCAGTGAAGGAGATCAAGGACTTTATCGAGAACGGTAACGTAAAGAACTCCGTAAACTACCCGGCATGTGATGCCGGTGTCTGCCAGGATGCAGGCCGTCTCACCGTATGCCACAAGAACATCCCGAATATGCTGACGCAGTTCACCGGAATGTTTGCAGCAAAGGGAGTCAATGTATCCGAGATGGTTTCCAAGTCCCGCGGGGATTATGCTTACACCATTCTGGATATCGGTGTTGCTGCCGATCAGGAAGATGCAGATGCCATCGCAAAGATTGACGGCGTGGTACGTGTACGCGTGATCAAATAAATCCGAACAAGCGGAAAAACGCTCCGGCCGATTCGGTTGGAGCGTTTCTTGTGCGATGCCGTATGATATGAATCGTATGCAGATTCGGATCATGAAGATACATCAGAATTTTTGAACAAACGATTCAATATGTTCAATTTGACTGATGACGATGTGAGACTTATAATTATCTCAGATCAGAACATTTCAGATCAGAACATTTCAGATCAGAATATTACGGGTCAAAATATTTCAGACGAAACGAAGAATCTTAATTACAGGAGTGTGATAGTTATGGACAAGAAGTTAAAGGTAGGCGTACTTGGTGCAACCGGTATGGTAGGCCAGCGGTTTATCTCCCTGCTGGAGAACCATCCCTGGTATGAGGTGGTAACCGTAGCCGCATCCCCGCGAAGTGCAGGCAAGACCTATGCAGAGGCGGTTGAGGGCCGTTGGAAGATGGATACTCCGATCCCGGAGGCCGTAAAGAACCTGGTCCTGTATAACGTAAATGAAGTAGAGAAGGTTGCTGCAACCGTAGATTTCGTCTTCAGTGCAGTGGATATGACCAAGGACGAGATCAAGGCCATCGAAGAGGCGTATGCGAAGACGGAGACTCCCGTGGTTTCCAACAACAGCGCACATCGCTGGACCCCGGATGTCCCCATGGTAGTTCCGGAACTGAACCCGGAGCATTATGAGGTGATCAAGTATCAGAGAGAGCGTCTCGGAACCAAGCGCGGATTCATCGCTGTAAAGCCCAACTGCTCAATTCAGAGCTATGCACCGGCGCTCTTCGCACTGAAAGAGTTCGAACCTCAGGAGGTTGTGGTATCTACCTATCAGGCAATCTCCGGAGCAGGTAAGACCTTCAAGGATTGGCCGGAGATGGAAGGCAATATCATTCCTTACATCGGAGGCGAGGAAGAGAAGAGTGAGCAGGAACCCCTTCGGATCTGGGGCAAGGTGGAAGACGGCGTTATCAGGAAATGTGAGGACGGCCCGAAGATCACCAGTCAGTGCATCCGTGTACCGGTTCTGAACGGACATACCGCAACGGTATTCGTAAACTTCAAGAAGAAACCGACGAAGGAAGAGATCATCGAGCGCTGGAGAAGCTTCAAGGGGGAGCCCCAGGAGCTGAACCTGCCTTCCGCACCGAAGCAGTTCATCCAGTATCTGGAAGAGGACAACCGTCCGCAGATCGCTCTGGATGTTAACTTTGAGAACGGAATGGGCGTATCCATGGGACGTCTCCGTGAGGACAGCCTCTTTGATTACAAGTTTGTCGGCCTGTCCCACAATACTCTGCGCGGCGCAGCCGGCGGAGCCGTTCTGTCCGCAGAACTTCTGACTGCGAAGGGCTATATCAAGGCAAAGGACGCAGAGTAAGATCCCTCTGCCCGGAATGTCGAATAATTCCAGTACAACCCGCCAAAAAGGCGGGTTGTATTTTTACTAAAAAACCCAAAAAAGTAGTACCATTTTTCATGAAAATGGTATATAATATCCCGTAGGTTTGTGAAAATCTAACGGAAAGGTATTTTGAAGTGCTATGAAGAAGAAAAAACTGATTTTAGTTACCTCACCACCGGCATGTGGAAAGACATTTATATCCAAGAAACTGGCAAAGGCACTGACCAACTGTGTATATCTGGATAAGGATACACTGATCGTGCTTTCCAAGCAGATCTTCAAGGTCGCAAATGAGGAGTACAACCGTTCCTCGGATTTCTTCCAGAGAGAGATCCGCGACTATGAGTACTACGCAGTGCTGGATCTTGCATTTGACGCGCTGGACTATAATGACACGGTTCTGATCAACGCGCCGTTCACGGATGAGATCCGTGACGATGATTATCTGGATCGCCTTCGTCATAAACTGGCGGATAAGAATGCAGAGCTTTGCGTGATCTGGGTTCATACGGATATTGAGGTTGCACATCAGCGGATGATCAGCCGGAATTCGGATCGGGATGTATGGAAACTGGAGCATTGGGATGAGTATATCGCAACGCAGAATTTCCATAAGCCCGGAAATATTCCGGAGTTGTTTGTATTCAACAATTCATCAGAAGAGGACTTCAAGAAGTCACTGGATGACGCAGTGAAATATATTCGCGGAGAGTAACGACGAGGAGGCCGGGTATCTTACCCGGCCTTAATCTGTTTTCTATGAATGGAGATAAAACGGAGATAATCGGCTTACCGGAATCCGTTGGAGCAGAAAATAACATGTCATTCTGAGGGAGCGCAAGGCGAGCGTAGCGAGATCTGCGGCGACCGAAGAATCCTGACAGGCAGAAAGATGAGGTATATCAGATGGCAGTGATCCGCCCGTTTGCAGCATATCGACCGGCAGAAGAGCTGGTTTCGGAGGTGGCTGCACTTCCCTATGACGTTTATAACCGAAAAGAAGCCAAGGCAGAAGTAGAGCGCTGCCCGAAATCCTTCCTGGCTATCGACCGTCCGGAGACGGTTCATCCGGATGATTTCGACATGTACAGTGATGAGGCCTATGCAACGGCCCGCCGGCTTCTGGACACCGCCATGCAGGACGGAACGTATCTGCAGGAGATGACACCGGTTTATTATATCTATGAGCTGGTAATGGACGGACGTTCCCAGACCGGCCTTGTGGCCTGTGCTTCCATCGATGACTACGTAAATGAGGTCATCAAGAAGCATGAGAACACCCGTGAGGAGAAGGAACAGGACCGGATCCGTCATATCGATACCTGCGATGCGCAGACCGGACCGATCTTCCTGGCTTATCGCGAGCAGCCGGAGATCTCCGTGATCATTCGCTGCATTCAGCAGGACGAAGAACCGGTATATGATTTCACGGCACCGGACGGAGTGACTCACCGGGTATGGGTGATCGATGATCCGGCGGATATCAAGGCATTGGAACAGGAATTTGCGGCTCTGGATCAGATCTATATCGCAGACGGACATCACCGCGCAGCATCTGCCGTAAAGGTGGGTCTGAAGCGGAGAGCGGAGCATCCGGATTACGACGGAACAGAGGAATTCAATTTCTTCCTGTCCGTGCTTTTCCCGGACAGCGAGCTGGCGATCCTGCCGTACAACCGGGTAGTGAAAGACTGGAACGGCCACAGTGCAGCGGAGTTTCTGGAGTTTGCAAAGACGCTGGGAACCGTTACCCCGTCAGAAACTCCGGTTCAGCCGGAGGAGAAGGGAACCGTAGGCATCTTTGCGGAAGGGAAATGGTACAGCTTCTCCTTTAAACAGGAACTGTTAAATGATGACCCGGTGGAAGGCCTGGATGTGTCCCTGCTGCAGAATAATATCCTGAAACCGTATTTCGGTATCGATGATCCGAGAACCAGTGACCGCATTGATTTCGTGGGAGGAATCCGCGGACTGGCAGAATTGGAAAGAAGGGTAGCGGAGGATGCAGTCATTGCATTTTCCATGTATCCTACATCCATCGGAGAACTGTTCTCCGTAGCGGATGCGGGATTGCTCATGCCGCCGAAATCCACGTGGTTTGAGCCGAAGCTGCGGAGCGGCATCTTTATCCACAAGCTGTCTTTCTGAGTGAGCAAATCACAAGGAAAGATTCTTCGCCCTACGAGCTCAGAATGACAAAGACATGCCACTTTGAACAAGCGAAGTGAAGAATCCTGAATGGGACATACAGAGCGGCAGCACCGGGAAAAACCGGAAAACGCCGCGAGAAAGGGAATTGGTAAGGGATATATGGCAAGAAAAGCGGTATTTGCGATCAACTGGATGGAAGTCGACGCGCTGGTACATGCCAGACATGAGAATCCGCATCACATCCTCGGTATGCATGAGTGTATCGACGATGTATATATTAACATTTATCTGCCGGATGCAAAGGTGGTTAAGATCAAAAATCTGGAGACACGGAAGAGTTTTTCGCTGGTGTCCGACCGTGTGCCTGGCTTCTTCTCCGTGGTCCTGAAGGACACGAAGACCTTTCCCTATGAGGTGAAGGCGAAGTTCGAGGACGGACATGAAGAGACCTATATCGATCCGTATGTCTTCGATCCGGTGATCGATCCCATCGACATCAGTCTGTTCAACGAAGGACAACATTATCAGATCTATGAGAAGCTGGGCGCGCATCCCATGACGGTGGACGGCGTGGCCGGAACCCTCTTTGCGGTCTGGGCACCGAATGCGGAGCGTGTCTCCGTTGTCGGGAATTTCAACGGCTGGGATGGCAGACGCTATCCCATGCGGAAGCTGGATTATTCCGGTATCTTTGAGCTGTTCATCCCGGGAGATTTCCTGGATGAGATCTATAAGTATGAGATCCGTTCCAAGACCGGTCAGGTCTTTATGAAGAGCGATCCCTACGGCTTCACCTCCGAGGTGCGTCCTGCTAATGCGTCCCGTGTCACGGAACTGCATTATACCTGGCAGGACAAGGCATGGATGGATGCCCGGGATAAGCAGAAGGCGGACAAGAAGCCGATGAACATTTATGAGGTTCATATGGGTTCCTGGAAACGCCCGAAGGACGGAAGAGAGTTTTTTAACTACAAGGAGATCGCCCTCCGCCTGGCGGAGTACATGAAGGAAATGGGTTACAACTATGTGGAACTCATGCCCATCATGGAGCATCCGTATGACCCGTCCTGGGGATATCAGGTGACGGGTTATTTTGCACCCACCTCCCGTTACGGTGCGCCTACGGATTTCATGGGATTCGTGGATTACATGCATTCCCAGGGCATCGGCGTTATCATGGACTGGGTGCCGGCACATTTTCCGAAGGATTCCCATGGACTGGGACGCTTCGACGGAACACCGTTGTATGAGAGCGAAGATCCGATGCGCGGCGAGCATCCGCACTGGGGAACCTATATCTTTGACTATGGCAGGAACGAAGTTCGTAACTTCCTGGTATCCAACGCTCTGTACTGGGCGGATAAATATCATGTGGACGGGATCCGTATGGATGCTGTGGCTTCCATGCTGTACCTGGACTATGGCCGCGGTCCCGGAGAGTGGCGTCCGAACAAGGACGGCGGAAATGAAAATCTGGAGGCTATCGCTTTCATCAAGGAAGTCAACGAGAAGATGGCCGAGTACCATCCCGGCGTTATGATGATCGCAGAGGAATCCACGGCATGGCCGATGATGACACAGTCCACCAAGTCCGGCGGAATGGGCTTTGACTATAAGTGGAACATGGGCTGGATGAATGATTTCCTGCAGTATATGAAGCTGGATCCGCTGTATCGGAAGTATCATCACAATGATCTGACTTTCAGTATGGTTTATGCATACAGCGAGAAGTTCGTT
>JAILAR010000082.1 GCA_024681515.1 Eubacterium sp.
TGATTCCCTTTGCAACAAGTTCCTTCATAACGAAGGGTTTGAACAGTTCGATCGCCATCTCTTTAGGCAGACCGCACTGATAAATCTTTAATTCGGGACCTACAACGATAACCGAACGGCCGGAGTAGTCAACACGCTTACCCAGCAGGTTCTGACGGAAACGTCCGGACTTACCTTTCAGCATATCGGACAGAGACTTCAGCGCTCTGTTTCCGGGGCCGGTTACGGGTCTTCCGCGACGTCCGTTGTCGATCAGGGCATCAACTGCTTCCTGAAGCATTCTCTTCTCGTTGCGGACAATAATATCCGGAGCTCCCAGCTCCAAAAGTCTCTTCAGACGGTTGTTTCTGTTGATAATCCTTCTGTAAAGATCATTCAGATCGGAGGTTGCAAAACGTCCGCCGTCCAGCTGTACCATAGGACGGAGATCGGGGGGAATGACGGGAATTACATCCATCACCATCCACTCCGGTTTATTCTCGGAGCCTCTGAATGCTTCCACGACTTCCAGTCTCTTTACGATACGTGCACGCTTCTGTCCGGAGGATTCCACAAGACCCTCGTTCAGTTCCGCGGACTCCTTCTCCAGATCGATTGCCTGAAGAAGTTCTTTAATTGCTTCAGCACCCATGCCGACACGGAATTTGTTTCCCCATGTCTCGCGGGCACTCTGATATTCCTTCTCGGAAAGAATCTGCTTATATTCCAGATTGCTCTCTCCGGGATCAAGTACAATATAAGATGCAAAGTACAACACTTTCTCCAGCACTCTGGGAGACAGATCCAGGATCAGTCCCATTCTGCTGGGGATACCCTTAAAATACCAAATATGGGATACAGGTGCAGCCAGTTCAATATGTCCCATACGCTCTCTGCGGACACTGGCCTTTGTTACTTCTACACCACATCTGTCGCAGACAACACCCTTGTAACGGATCTTCTTGTACTTACCGCAGTGACATTCCCAGTCCTTGCTGGGTCCGAAAATTCTCTCACAGAAAAGACCCTCTCTCTCGGGCTTTAAGGTTCTGTAATTGATGGTTTCGGGCTTGGTAACCTCACCGTGGGACCACTCGCGGATCTTCTCGGGTGAAGCAAGGCCAATCTTAATCGCATCAAATGTCATTGCCTGATAATTATCTTTGTTCATTTCTGGCATTTATGGCACTCCCTTTCTACTAATTTGCTTCTGAAAGCTTTTTTCTGTCAGGAGAGGGCGCCGCGCCCGCTCCTGTTTTGATTCAGCTTACATATCGTCGCCGTCGTAAGATTCATCCTCATAGGAATCATCATAGTCATCAGAAAACTCATTCTCATCGAGAGCAGCATCAACGAATTCACCGTCAGCACTGATTTCCTTCGTCTGATAACCCATCTCGCGAAGCGAATTAGCATCATAATCATTATATTTACGATCATCCTCAAGATCATAGCGGTACTCGGAATCACCGTAATCAATATTTTCCTTCATCTGGACTTCCTCGCCCTCCTCGTCAAGCACTCTGACATCCAGTCCGAGAGCCTGAAGCTCTTTTAAGAGCACCTTGAAGGATTCCGGAATTCCTGCAGGCGGAATATTGTCACCCTTGATAATTGCCTCATAAGTTTTTACACGGCCGATTACATCATCGGACTTGACTGTCAGGATTTCCTGCAGTGTGTAGGATGCGCCGTATGCTTCCAGCGCCCAAACTTCCATCTCTCCGAAACGCTGTCCGCCAAACTGCGCCTTACCGCCCAGAGGCTGCTGGGTAACCAGGGAGTACGGTCCGGTAGAACGCGCGTGAATCTTATCGTCTACCAGATGATGGAGTTTCAGATAATGCATGTGTCCGATGGTTACCGGGCTGTCGAAGAACTCACCGGTACGACCGTCTCTCAGACGAACCTTACCGTCTCTCGAGATCGGCACACCCTTCCAGAGCTTTCTGTGCTCTCTGTTTTCGGACAGATAATCCAGAACTTCGGGAAGAAGCTCTTCACCGTGCAGTCCGGTGAATGTCTCGCCATTCCACTCCTTGTCAGCTGCCGTAGTAGTCTTGCCTTCCGCTTTCCACTTCGCTGCCTCTTCCTCATCGAAGGGAAGATTTACATAGTCATTTGCGAGATCCAGAGTATCCATAATATCATGCTCGTTTGCTCCGTCGAATACAGGAGTTGCCACATTAAATCCCAGTGCTTTCGCCGCGAGGGAAAGATGAATCTCGAGCACCTGTCCGATATTCATACGGGAAGGCACGCCCAGAGGATTCAGCACGATATCCAGAGGACGGCCGTTCGGCAGATACGGCATATCTTCCACGGGAAGGACGCGGGAAACCACACCCTTGTTACCGTGACGACCTGCCATCTTATCGCCGACGGAAATCTTTCTCTTCTGTGCAATATAGATTCTGACGGTCTGGTTTACTCCGGGTGACAGCTCATCGCTGTTCTCGCGGGTAAATACCTTCGCATCCACAACAATACCATATTCACCGTGAGGTACCTTAAGGGAGGTATCACGGACTTCTCTTGCCTTCTCACCGAAGATTGCGCGGAGCAGTCTCTCTTCAGCGGTCAGCTCTGTCTCACCCTTCGGGGTAACCTTACCAACCAGGATGTCACCGGCACGAACCTCTGCGCCGACACGAATAATTCCTCTGTCGTCCAGATCCTTCAGTGCATCATCACCGACACCGGGCACATCACGGGTAATCTCCTCCGGTCCGAGCTTGGTGTCACGCGCTTCTGCCTCGTACTCCTCAATATGTACGGAAGTATATACATCTTCCTGTACCAGTCTCTCGGACAGCAGAACAGCATCCTCGCAGTTGTAACCTTCCCATGTCATGAACCCGATCAGCGGATTCTTACCGAGTGCAAGTTCTCCCATGGAAGTGGAAGGACCGTCTGCAATTACCTGTCCCTCAGCCACATGATCACCCTTGAAGACAATGGGCTTCTGATTGTAGCAGTTGGACTGGTTAGAACGTGAGAACTTGGTCAGGTGATATTCTTCCTGCCCACCGTCATCATAAGTCATGCGGATCACATTGGATGCAACATAATCGATGGTTCCGGCCTTTTTCGCCACAACGCAGACACCGGAGTCAACCGCCGTCTTCACTTCCATACCGGTTCCTACCACCGGAGCTTCCGTCAGAAGAAGCGGCACAGCCTGACGCTGCATGTTGGAACCCATCAGCGCACGGTTTGCATCATCATTCTCCAAGAAAGGAATCAGCGCCGTTGCAACGGAGAACACCATCTTAGGCGACACGTCCATGTAATCAAACATTGCCTTGGGATATGCCTGAGTCTCCTCACGGAAACGACCGGATACCATGTTGCGGACGAAATGCCCCTCTGCATCCAGAGGCTCATTTGCCTGTGCTACATGATAATTATCCTCTTCGTCTGCGGTCATGTAGATGACTTCATCCGTTACGCGGGGATTCTTGGGATCAGCCTTATCAATCTTACGATAAGGTGCTTCCACGAAACCATATTCATTAATTCTTGCATAGCTTGCAAGAGAGTTGATCAGACCGATGTTAGGACCTTCGGGAGTCTCGATAGGGCACATTCTTCCGTAATGGGAGTAATGTACGTCACGCACCTCGAATCCGGCACGGTCTCTGGACAGACCACCGGGTGCCAATGCGTAGAGACGTCTCTTATGGGTCAGCTCACCCAGAGGGTTGTTTTTATCTATTGACTGAGACAGCTGGGAGGATCCGAAGAATTCCTTCACCTGGGAAGTCACAGGCTTGATATTGATCAGGCTTCCCGCACTGATGTCATCCGTATCTTTCGTTGTCATACGCTCACGGACCACACGTTCCAGACGTGTCAGACCGATACGATACTGATTCTGGAGCAGCTCTCCTACGGAACGGATCCGGCGGTTGCCGAGATGATCGATATCGTCCGTGTTGCCCACGCCAAACTCAAGATGCATGTTATAGTTGATGGAGGCGTAAATGTCATCCTTGGTGATGCACTTCGGGATCAGCGTGCTGACATTTTCCTTCAGCACGTTCTTCAGTGCTTCCTGTTCCTCCGCATCAAGCTCCGTCTTGGCAAACTCGATTTTCTCATCACGCTTATCTTCATCGGTCGCTGCAAGAATACCGACTTCCCGCAGGATCCTGCAGAGCTCCGGGAAGTAAACATCTTCCGTAATACCAAGCTCCTCCGGTGTTACGCCGGGAAGAAGGTCTTTGATCCAGGGGCGCAGATCTACCATAAGATTGGAAAGAATACGGATATTCCTCTCTTCCGTCTTCACAACAACATAGGGAACGCCTGCATTCTGGATCAGTCTGCCGGATTTACGGTTCAGGAACTCACCCGTTGAATACATAAGATTTCCCTGAAGATCATATACATCTTCTGCAAGCAGGAACTTATCCACACGGTTCTGAAGAGCCAGCTTCTTATTAAACTTATAACGTCCGACCTTTGCAAGATCATAACGCTTTACGTCAAAGAACATGGATTTTACTGCAGTATCAGCCGTTTCAACCGCAAGCGGTTCTCCCGGCTTCAGCTTCTTATACAGTTCAAGCAGACCTTCCTCGTGGGTAGTAGCCGAATCCTTCTCGAAGCTGGCGATCAGCTTCTGCTCTTCGCCGAACTTTTCCAGGATCTGATCGTTCGTTCCCAGATCCCCGTCAAGCGCACGAAGAAGGACCGTGATCGGAACCTTACGGTTTCTGTCCACACGAACCCAAAACACGTCATTTGCATCCGTTTCGTACTCCAGCCATGCTCCACGATTCGGGATCACCGTGCAGGAATACAGCGGCTTTCCGGTCTTATCACGAGCCATATCATAATAGATACCGGGAGAACGGACCAACTGACTTACAATAACACGCTCCGCACCATTGATCACAAATGTGCCGGTTTCAGTCATCAGCGGAAGGTCTCCCATGAAAACTTCCTGCTTGTCGATCTCGTTCGTCTTGTTGTTTCTAAGCTGAACGACAACCTTGAGCGGTGCAGCATAGGTCGCATCCCGCTCCTTACATTCCTCGATGGTGTACTTGATCTTTTCATAATCAAGTCGGTGGGACAGAAACTCCAGCACCAGATTTCCTGAAAAATCTCTGATCGGAGAAATGTCGCGAAAGGCTTCGTCCAGTCCGTCTGTCAGAAACCACTGATAGGAATTCACCTGGACGTCGATCAGGTTCGGCATCTCCAGAACTTCCTTCTTGTTGGAGTAGCTCATTCGTGTGCTCTTTCCGGATTTCACCGGGCGCATTCTGAACTTTTTGAGCTTTTCATTAGACATGTTTGCCGACGTATTCGTCGTGTTTGTTGTCGTGCTCATGACGTGTTCACTCCTCTGTCTTTATTTGCCAAAACAAGGCACAAACAAGGCACAAAAATCCAGTTTAGCCTATAATGACAATTTAAAATTGTAACACAACCATATCAAATGTGCAAGTATTTTTTTATTATTTTTCAGCACAACAAAACAAGGCGGAACCAATATGGTTCCACCTTGTTTGATCAGGTTCGTCTTATTACTTAAGAGTAACCTTTGCGCCCTCAGCCTCAAGCTTGGTCTTGATGTCCTCAGCCTCTTCCTTGGAAACTGCTTCCTTCAGGATCTTCGGAGCGCTCTCTACAGCGTCCTTAGCTTCCTTCAGGCCAAGGCCTGTGATCTCACGAACGACCTTGATGACCTTGATCTTGTTTGCGCCAGCTTCTGTCAGCTCTACGTCAAACTCAGTCTTCTCCTCAGCTGCTGCTGCGCCCGCGCCTGCACCTGCTGCTACAACAACGCCTGCTGCTGCAGATACGCCATACTTCTCTTCGATTGCCTTAACAAGCTCGTTCAGTTCCAGTACGGAGAGCTTGTCAATCTCAGCTACAAATTCTTCGATAGTCATTTGATTTTTCCTCCAATTTTAGAATGTTTTTAAAAATGATTTTGATTTTAATCACTGAATCAGATAAGCCTTGGCTTATGCTTCTGCCTTCTTCTCTGACAGCTGGTTCAGTACCCGTGCAAGATTTGCGACCGGAGACTGCAGAGATCCAAGAAGTCTGGAAAGCAGCACTTCTCTGGACGGGATGGTTGCGATGGTCTGGATACCTGCCTGATCGTAGTAGGTTCCCTCTACGATACCGGACTTAAGTTCAAGATTCTTCGCTGTCTTAGCAAACTCAGCCAGAACACGTGCCGGTGCTGTTGCATCATCCTTGGAAATTGCAACTGCTGTCGGACCTTCCAGATCCTTTGCCAGCTCGCTCCACTCAGTTCCGTCGATTGCCAGCTTCACCATCGTGTTCTTGTAAACCTTGTAGATCACATTTTCCTTGCGGGTCGTACGACGAAGCTCTGTATCCTGTGCTACGGTCACTCCGCGGTAATCCACCAGAACGACACTCTTCGCACCATCAAGGGCTTCCTTGATCTCCACAACGATCGGCTGTTTCTCTTCAACCTTTGCCACTGAAACGTACCTCCTTTATAGACTAATGGCCGCCCCTGTGCATAAAAAAAATCCTGCTCAGCGAATCATGCACGCAGCGCAGGAATAAAGAATCGTCAAAATACGAAACTTCCTCGGCAGGTAGGTCTTTGATCTGAATCAAAGGAATACCGTTACGCCTTTCGGCACCTGCTGTCTACGGCAGCTCATCGGGTGACAGAATACCATACCCCGCTGCCGATGTCAAGAAAATTTTCATTATGATATGGTTATGATTTATAAAAAACCATTGTCACAAAAAACAGAATCTGATATAATCGTGTAGTTTTCGGATCATAGACGAACAAATATAACAATATACAGGAGTCATATGACATGTTTCGAAGTTATCTTCTGACCTTTTTAATCTCCATGGTTCCTCTGGTGGAGCTTCGTGGAGCGATCCCCATCGGCACTTTGGTACTGGATCCGCCGGTTCCTCTTCTGGGTGCCTACATCATCAGCATCATCGGAAATATGCTGCCCGTCCCCGTCATTTTCTTCTTTGCAAGGAAGGTACTGGAATGGGGCAAGGATAAACGTTTCATCGGAAAGTTCTTTACTTTCTGTATTGAAAAGGGACACCATGGCGGAGAGAAACTGAAAGCGAAAGCCGGACGCGGTCTGTATGTAGCTCTGCTGCTCTTCGTCGGCATCCCGATCCCGGGAACCGGAGCATGGACCGGAACCCTGGCAGCCTCCTTCCTGGACATGGATTTCAAGAAGAGCACCATCGCCGTCATGCTCGGGGTATTGCTGGCCGGAATCATCATCGGCCTGCTAAGCCTGGGCGGGATCAATATGCTGCAAAAGTAAAATGAAAAACATTGGATCAAAAAACAGTGGATCCGGTCGCATCTTCCGACCGGATCCACTGTTTTTTTGTTCTCGCCCGTGTTTTTATTCCATACTTCGTGCTTCGTGATAATTATTCCACCACCGTCCACTCCGTCCCATTTCGGTCGACAACATGCGAGTCATCCCGTATCTCATAGGAAGGAAAGACCGCGATATAGATATAGCCGGTCATGGCCTCTCCCACTGCTTCTCCTTCTGCAGGATCCCGATCTGCATCGGATCCCAGGAAGGAATACGTTCCGTTGCCGAGGAGGAAACCGTCCGTATCCCGGACATATCCCGTACTTGGAAAAGTGACGAACTTCAGGAAATAAACATTATTCTTGCCATATACATCATAGTATCCATAGGAATTCGCATCATAGCCCTCATTCACCTTCTGATCGAGTTCCTCCAGAAGTTCCTCCGCATTCAGTCCCCAGAGAGATTCCGCATTCTTCCGAAGCGCTTCCGCACTTTTTACATAGTAACCCGCGCCTTTCCTCTCGTCCATGGTCCCCACATACCGTTCCAGCACCGTGATCGGAAAATCCTGCGGCGTCATAAGACTGAAATCCCCCTGGTCGGAATTCAGCATCGTGGTTGCGCCTTTCCCTTCCTCCTTCCAGAGTTTCACCAGTTTCTTTGCATATCGGTCCTTCAGAGTTCCGGTACTGTCTCCCCACTCATAACAGGTGATCATTTCTCCCGTCTCCGGATTTCGGAAAATGAGACAGTCTTCGCCGGCATCGCAGGCCGTTTCGGGGTCCAGCTCCATCTCGGCATTCGGATCGATCTTCATGCCATACTCATACAGTTCCTCCAGAAAATCCAGTTCCACCCGACCTACCGGCTCGAAATTTTTTTCCCAAAGTGCGAGCCGATCCATCAGCTGCATTCCCCGGGAAGGACTGAACCCCACGGTATCGAAATCAAACTGATACATACGTCCGTCACTGCGGATATAAAAGCCGTTGTTCGACATCCCCCATGCGCCGTTTGTATAATGATCCAGGAAAATGATCTCGTTTTCAGGGAGTTCGTATGTTTTTGCTCCGCCCGGAGTAACGGTCACCGCCTCGGTCACTGTCTCGGTTATCGTCCCGGTCCCGGTCTCACCGGCGGAGGAACCACAGCCGGAGCAAAGTGCTGCAGTTAACATAACGCCAGCCAGGACCAGAGTAAATTTCTTATTCCTTCTTATGGCGTTTATCATCCGTTTTCTTCTCATGATCATATCCTCCGCAGTATCATTATAAATAACATTATAACCTTGATACGCAGTTCCGGCGCAGATTTATTGAGAATCTTTTGTTTCGCAGGTACGCCTTATTTGCTGTCCCGGAATCCGCTCCGGTCGCAGTCCGGACGCTTCGCGTCCTCGCGCCTTCGGCGCTTTTGGCTGCGACGGTACGTTTCCGGTCCTGCTTCGCAGGTACGCCACGAACAGGAAGAGCCGGGATTACGCAAGCGTATCCCGGTTCTTCCTGTTCGTGGCTACAGCAAATAGTACACTCCTATCGCTCCATCTTCCATATCCGGGAGCTGTACGGCGGAAGCTCCGATCCGCCTCCGAAATCGTGGAGGGTTCCGGTGATCAGTTCATCTGCCTGCCCGCAGCCCGCATCGAAATGCGCCACAAAAGGCTCACTGTCCGCATTGATGGCCACCAGCACACGTTCGCCCTCCGTCTTTCGCTCGAAGATGCACTGCTTGTTTGTCAGCAGCACGGAGCGGAAGGATCCGTAATTCAGAGCCCGGCTGTTCTTCTTGATCTCCGTCAGCTTCGCGATGTGATCCGTCAGTTCGTTCCATTCCGGTTTTTCGAAGCATGCGCGAAGCGCCGGATCACCCTCCTGCTTGGTTGCCTTTGCGCCCCACTCACTTCCGTAATAAATTTGGGGGAAGCCCGGCATACCGAACGCCAATGTATAGATCAGCGGCAGATGCATCGGATTCGTCAGGACACTTGCCACCCGGGTCACGTCATGATTGTCAACGAAGGACATCAGGTGCATATCTTTATACCGGCACCACGGCTCCGGTCCGAACTGCTGCTGAAGGGAATGAATGATCTCAAACATATTCATGGAATTAAAACTGCTGTACAGCCCCTTGTAGCAGGCGTAGTTTGTGCAGCTGTCCAGCATTTCCGGATTCACAAGCTGTGCATAATCTCCGTGGAGCAGTTCTCCCAGAAGAAGGAACTCCGGCTTGATCTCCCTGGCCAGCCCATGCAGGCGCCGCAGGAAATCATGATCCAGACAGTAAGCCACGTCCAGACGAAGGCCGTCAATGTCAAATTCCTTCACCCAGCCCCGCACTGCGCTGAAAATATGCTCCACCACGTCATTGTTCCGCAGGTTCAGCTTTACCAGATCATAGTTGCCTTCCCAGCCTTCATACCAGAAGCCGTCATTGTAATTGGAATTGCCGTCGAAGGAGATATGGAACCAGTCTTTATACGGAGAATCCCATTTCTTCTCCAGAACATCCCGGAAAGCCCAGAAGCCACGGCCCACATGATTGAACACGCCGTCCAGAACCACCCGGATACCGGCCTCATGCAGCGCATCCACCACATGCTTAAAATCCTCGTTTGAGCCAAGGCGGTTATCGATCATCGTATAATCCTGGGTGTTATAACCGTGGGTATCCGAACGGAATACCGGAGAAAAATACACCGCGTTCACACCCAGCTTCGTAAGATGCGGGATCCATTCCAGTACTTTCAGGATCCGATGCGCCTCAAGTCCGTCATTTTCATACGGCGCGCCGCAGAATCCCAGGGGATAGATCTGATAAAATACACTTTCTTCATACCACATATTATTCATTCTCCTTCATGTTTATCTCAGCCACTTTATCTCAGCCATACATTCATGTCCACATTTCCGGCAATGCCCGGAACATAGCCGTCCGAAGCATATTGCCAGCCCTCCACATGGTAGGGAAACTGCGGCGTGTCATAGGCCGCCAGCCAGAATTCATACTTTCCGAGTTTGGACAGATCCAGCGCCGACGCAAACCAGTACGTAGAGGCATAGATCATCGGCGTATAGCCGGCATCCTCAATGGTCTCACAGAACCCCAGCAGTGCCTGAGTCCGTTCCTCAACGGAGATCAGGTTCGCGCGGCCGTCCTCCGCTCCCACCTTCTCGGTATCGATGATGATGGGTTGATTGAAGTTATAGGGTTTCACCATGGACAGGACCAGCTCTGCTTCTTCCACACCCTCTTCATAATTGATTGCCTCGGAGAAGAAATACACTCCCACATCCAGGCCGGCCGCCAGGGCCCCCTGCATGTTGGTATCAAAGTATTCATCCTTCTTCATAACGCCTTCTTCACCATAGCCGCGGAAGCCTGCGCGAAGGATGGCCACTTCCACGCCGGAAGCCTTCACCTTCTTCCAGTCGATGTCCTCCTGGTATTCGGATACATCCACACCGACGCGTCCGGCCTTCTGCCCGTCTTTATAATAGTTCAGGTAGTCCTCACCGTCAGCCACATAGAAATCATGCTCAAAATCGTAGTCATCCCGCGCTACCCCCGGTTCCACCTTGAAAAGGGTACAGTCGGGATAGGTGCCGAATACGATATATGCCTTCTCCAGATACTGCACAAAGTTGTCGTTGATCATCTTTTTCAGATCATCCGGAGCATCAAATGCAATATCCTGATCCAGTGTCTTCGCGCTGACCTCTTCTCCCCGATAACTGAAACCTGTGGAATCCAGGATATACAGAACGGTCACCCCGATCAGACAGACGACCAGGGCGATACAGAGTCCGAGAAGTCCCAGGGTGCGCTTTTGGGCTTTCACCAGTTTTTCTTCTGTTTCATTTTTCTCTGTATCGGACTTTGCCGGGGCGGCCTCCGGAAGCTCCGGTTCCTCTATATTCAGTTCTTCTTTAATATCTTCACTCATATCTGATTCCTGTACTGCTGTGGAACGGTCTGAAAAATACTGTGGTATCATACCATAGTTTTATATAAAAGGCAAACCAGTGAGAAGCGCATCTCCGCGCTTCGCATGTGCTTGCCTCGGGGAAACGCGCAAAAGAAAAGACTCATATGGCACCTTCTCCGAGCCACATGAGCCTCTTTTTTTGTCAATATATTGACTACCCCCACTAAGTAACCAACTGTCATGTATAATAGCATAAATGCATAAAAAAGTGAAGTCTTTTTGTGCGTTATCTATACATTTTGTAAAATGTGTCCAAAAAACGAAGAAAAAATCACCCACGGAAAAAGCTTTCCCGTGGGTGATTCTGTTATTTTGCACAAACCGCTTACTATCACCAGACGATTCCGGTGGATGCGTCAGCCGATCAGGACTCGTTTTCCTGTGCAACCAGGTTCGTAGCACCGTACATCTCACGCAGAACAGGCTTCTCGATCTTGCCGGTTGCATTTCTCGGAACATCCGCGAAAATGATCTTCCGCGGGCGCTTGTACCGGGGAAGTTCCAGACAGAAGTTGTTGATCTCCTCTTCCGTCGCTTCCATTCCGGGCTTCAGTTCCACGATGGCCGCTGCGATCTCACCCTGACGCTTATCCGGCAGACCGATGACAGCCACATCGTTGATCTTCTGGTTCTTCATCATGAAGCTCTCGATCTGTACCGGGTAGATATTCTCACCACCACTGATGATGACATCCTTCTTCCGGTCAACCAGCCAGATGAAACCGTCCTCGTCCAGCTTCGCCATATCGCCGGTGTAGAGCCAGCCGTCCTTGATGCTCTCTGCGGTGGCTTCCGGATTCTTGTAATATTCGATCATGACGCCGGGGCCCTTCACGATCAGCTCGCCGACTTCCCCCTTCGGAACCGGCATGCCTTCCTCGTCTACGATATTGGTCTCCCAACCGTAGCCCGGTACACCGATGGCGCCCACATGGTCGATGTTCTCAACACCCAAATGTACGCAGCCCGGTCCGATGGACTCGGACAGACCGTAGTTGGTATCGTATGCATGCTTCGGGAAGATGGCCTTCCAACGCTGGATGAGGGATGCCGGTACCGGCTGTGCGCCGATATGCATCAGTCTCCACTGATCCAGCTTGTAATCTTCGATCTTCATCTGGCCGCTCTCCAAAGCCACCAGGATATCCTGTGCCCAGGGAACCAGCAGCCATACGATGGTACAGCCTTCCTTGCTGACGGTATCCAGTACATACTCCGGCTTGGTTCCCTTCAGAAGCACTGCCTTGCTTCCGGAGATCAGACTTCCGAACCAGTGCATTTTCGCACCGGTATGATACAGGGGCGGGATGCAGAGGAACACATCATCTTTTGTCTGGCCGTGATGTGCCTGCTCCACCCGGGCTGAATGCATCAGCGCCTTATGCTCATGCAGGATCGCCTTCGGGAAGCCCGTGGTTCCCGATGAGAAATAGATGGCCGCATTGTCGGAATCGATGATCGGGATGTCCGGATTCATGCTGCTGCAGTTGGCAACCAGCTCATTATAGTCCTCTGCAAAGGAGGGACAGCCCTCTCCTACATAGAACAGCAGACGGTTTCTGGAGATCTTGTCCGCGATTTCCTCAATACGTCCGATAAATGCAGGTCCGAACACCAGCACATCCACATCCGCCAGTTTCACGCAGTACTCGATCTCCGAAGAATCATATCGGAAGTTGAGGGGCACCGCAATGGCACCGGTCTTCAGGATACCGAAATAGATCGGCAGCCATTCCAGACAGTTCATCAGAAGGATCCCAACCTTATCGTTCTTCTTGATCCCTCTGGACAGCAACAGATGTGCGAACCGGTTTGCCTTCTCGTTGAAGACGGACCATGTGATCTCCCTCCGGTAAGCAGCTGCCGGACTCGGTTCCGTCAGTTCATATTCACGCCAGGTAACACGGCGAACCTCCTTGATCTCCGGGTTCACCTCCACCAGCGCCACGTCATTTGCGTAGATCTTCGCATTCTTTTCCAGTAAATCTGTGATCGGCATAATACACACCCCATGTTTTTTTATTTATTATTCCGGCAGATATCCCACCGGTCTGTTTAATGTTCCGTACCAATCAAAATAATATCGGCCACACTTTGCTATTTTAACACGTTATCGCGGCAAAGTAAACCATGATTTAGGCCCCGTATCAACGCAAAACGCCCGCCTGGTTCAGCGGGCGTTTCAGTCTTCTGTTTCAGTGCTTTTGATCAGTTGTCTTCTTCCTCACGATCAGCCGGTCGCATGCCGCCAGTACCCCCGGCAGGATGAACAGGATCATCACCAGTGCCGATGCGGTTCCGATAGCCAGGATATGGCAGATCTGCCCGACTCCCGGATCTTCAAATGCAAAGCCCAGCAGTGTAGTACAAAGGGCCATGACCAGACCGGAGGTGAGAATCGTTCGGATGGATGCCTTGTAAGCACTTCGCATGGCATCTCCCAGTTCCTTCTCTTTCCGCTTCTCCCGATAAAAATTCGTGAAGACTATAGCATAATCGATGGTAGCTCCCATCAGGATACTCTGTACGATGAGCAGAGCCACATAGTACATGGATGTATCCGCGATGCGCATTACGACCATAGTTATGTAAACCGAAGCCTGGATCAGACCAACCAGGACCAGCGGGATCAGGAAATTCCGAAAAGTCACAAGCACCACCAGGAAGATGGCTGCCGCCGTGATGATGGTGATTCGGTTCATCTCACTGTCAAAGGTCTTTGACATTTCGTAAGCCATGGGCGTGCTGCCGATGAGATAATACTTCCCCTGCAGCTTCTCCTTGCAGAAACCGTTCAGCTTCTCCGTGAAATCCATGGCCTCGTCGCTGCCGTCGATCAGGTCCGTGGTCACTGCCATCAGGGAGTAATCTCTGCCAACCATCTGCCCCTTTCCGCTCTCGATGCCGGACACAGCAGCATCCAGGATCATCTTCGTCTTCATGTCCAGCACGGCATTGATATCCTCCGAGGCGGATACATCCCTGATCAGATCATCGATGGACAGTTCCCAGGAATCATCATAGGCCGTCTGACTGTAATAAAAGGCATATGCCAGTGAAAGGATATTCTCATTCAGCTGCGGAGCCAGATCCTTCACCATGGAATACATTTCCGGAACGGACAGACGAAGGGACGGCAGCATCGGCGACTTCGCCGCTTCATCCAGCTTACTCTTCATCTCATCATCCATAAAGCTTGCCAGAAGCGGATTCTCCTCCGATGCCTTTTGGAAAAATGTGATCAGCTCCTTCGGTGTCAGCTTCTCGCCGGACCGATCCGCATAGTGGGTATAGTACATCAGCTTGAATACACTGACATCCAGCATATCCACCTGTCCCGCGCCGAACATGGAGGACACAAAGCCCATCATCTCATCCGCACGCATCTGCTTGCCCAGGGTTGTGCTGTAGGCATTTACGGCCCGTACACCGCTCTCCTGACCGAGCGTCTCAGCCATGGCCGGGATCGCAGTTTCATCCGTGTTGCTGTAAAGCACCACGATATTGTTATCCTTGGGGAACACCTCTGCCACGGAATCACTGAGCGGCAAAACATAGGAGATTCCCGATCCTCCCTTCAGGATCAGCACCGTCACAAAGATTCCCACAAATGCCACCGCGATGACATACCTGCATTTCACGCTGAACTTTGCCAGCGCACCCGTAGGAATGTTCAGCGACTTTTTCGCTGTGGCCCGAATAGGCTTGTCAAAAAGAAGCAGCATAGCGGGCAGCACCAGGAAGCATCCCAGCAGACTAAGGAACACACCCTTGGCGAAGACGATGCCCATGTCTGCTCCCACCTTAAAGCTCATGAAGCAGAGGGCCAGCAGTCCCACGATGGTGGTCACCGCGCTGCTGCACATGGAGGGGATCGCATTTCGGATGGCCACCTTCATGGCCTCCCCCCGGTCCTCATTCACCTTCGCCGCCTGCCGGTACCGGTTTGACAGAATGATAGCATAGTCCATGGACAGCACCAGCTGCATCACGGCCGCGATGGAATTGGTATTCTTGGAGACATTTGGCAAAAATGCATTCGTCCCCATGTTGATCACAACAGCCACTCCCACCGAGAACAGGAAGATGACGGGTTCCAGCCAGGAGTTGCTCATGACCAGAAGCACAAACAGCAGGATGCCCAAAGCTCCCATGAGGATGCCGGGGGTCAGTGCATTTCCGTTCAGATCATCGTTATGATACGTCATGGTATAGCCGGTAAAATTCTTATCCAGCGCTTCTTCAATACCGGCGTAGGTGTCCGACTCATAGGCCGCATCCGACTTCAGGATATACAGGGTATGGCCAGCCTTATTGTAATCCTTACTCTCCGGCTGATATGTTACTGAAGCCACACCGGGGATACTGCTGAGACGGCTTACCATCTCGGTCTTTTCTGTCTCCGACAGATCATCAAACATCACCCGAACCTGGCTCTGCACCTTCATGGTATCCGGCATCTGTTCCTCCATGATATCCTTGCCCTGCTTCATCTCCGAATCGTCCGGCAGGTACAGGGACATGTCCGTATTCACATTTACCTTTGGCATTAGGAATACGCTTCCTACTGCAACCAGCAGGAAGAATGCCAACAGCCAGAGTCTCTTTTCCACTAAAAAACCAGATAACTTATTCATACCACTCCCTCAAACTTCCGGGGTTAAAAGTAACACAATCCAGATATTATAACATAGTTTCTCCATCCTCACAACGAAACAGGAGGGGAAAATCCCCTCCTGCCCGTAGTTTTCTCATGCCTCCTCGAAATCGAGGACGAACGATCTGTTTACTTCTGATAACCCTTGCCATTGAAGGAGTACTGCTTTCCGTCGATAGTCAGTGTGGTGCTCTTTGCATACCACTTACCATCTCCGAACCACCAACCGGTTTTGTCCTTTTTCCAGGTAGCCTTCCGCTTGTAGGTCCAGGAACCATCTTTATTCAGCCAGTAACCCTGGCAGTACTCATTTGCCGCCATGGTTCCGTCTTTCTTCAGATAGTAGTAATACTTACCGGACAGTACCCAACCGGTCTGCATAACACCGTCGGTTCCAAGATAATACCACTTACCGCCGATCTTCTTCCAGTCTTTCTGCATAGCTCCGCCGGATGCGAAGTAATACCACTTCTTGTCAATCTGGTTCCAGCCCTTCTGCATGGATCCGTCGGTTGCAAAGTAATACTTCTTTCCGCTTATGGTCTGCCAGCCGGTGAGTTTCTTACCGGACTTGTAATAGTAATACTTGCCGTCGATCTTCGTCCAGCCGTCCGGCTTGATGGTGAACTTCGCCAGATTACTGGTTGCCGCTTCATAATGAGCATCTGCGGCGAGCGTAGCCTTTACATAGTAAGTTCCGACCGCCTTCACCTGGGACTTGGCAATCTGCTTTGTTCCCTTAGCATCCGAGTAGTAGGTGTAGGTCACTTCACCCTCAGAACCGGATTTGGTTACGGTACCGGTATAGGTCCGCGACTTACCATTGTACTTCTTGGCCTGATCTGCCAGAGAAATGCTGGAAGTCCCCTTCTTGATCTCGAAGGTTGCGGTTGCTGTACCGGTGTAACGCCCTCTGCCGGTGATGGTGAAGGTGTATGTACCGATCTCCAAACAGTCAACCGGCATAGCGGTGATCCGGTAATCTTCGTCTTCTGTAAGTGTCTTACCATCAACAACAACTGACTTGATCTTCGGGTTCTTTGCCTTGCCATCATAAGTGCAGCTTGCTGTATCCAGTGTGATCTTCGCTCCGGAGATCAGGATGTTCTGAATGTCTTCCTCTGCGATCTCTGCAAGAATGAATCGCACCTTGAACTCGCCTGTAAAGCTGCTTCCGTCCACTGCGGTGATGATCATCTGATACTTGCCTGCAGCTGTCGGAGCCTTATCCAGCTTCGTTCCGTTTTCTGTTGCATAGGATACGGTATAGTCTGTTCCTTCTGCCAGTGCATTTCCTGTCTGATCCGTCAGAGTGATCTTCGGGCTTCCGGTCCACTTGGAAACCGGGAACCGGATCGCATTTGTATCGCCGTAGACCTTCTGTCCGAAATCTCCGGACTGGATCTCCAGGCTGTTGGTGCTGACCAGACTGTTGATATCACTCTTGGCTTCCAGAACAAAGTATGCTGTCTGACTTCCTGTGTAAGGAGCCTTGCCGGTAATGGTAACCGTAGCAAACTTTCCGCCTTCTGTCGCTGCGGCATTGTTTGCGTAGGAAACCGTGTAAGCATCACTGCTGATCTCCTGGCCGTTATACTGAACCTCGATCTCAGGCTTTACAGCGGTTCCCGTAAACTGATATACAGGGATTCCATCATACTCTGTGTAACCATAGCCAAGCAGTTCAATGTATCCGTAGGACGACAGATCATGAGGATCATAGATCGTAAACCACATTGTACCCGTCTCTCCGGTATACGTGCTACCCAGAGCCTTTGCATATACAAAATAATATCCTTCCGTTGTCGGCGCAGAGGTAAGCCTCTTACTTACTCCATTTGTCTCCTCATAGAACAGAAGCTCGTAATCCGTACCCATCTGCAGCTTCTTACCGGACTTGTCTGTCAGGGAAATTGCTGCCGCAACATCTTCGCCCAGTTTGTATTGCTCTTTTCTGGTAATTGTTGCTCTGGCGATGTCATAGTCGCTGTAAATCGTAATATAATCATAGATCTGATTCGTGTATCCGCTTCCGGCGATTGCAGAAGCAACCACTCTGTACTCACCGGCTTTCGTGAGGGTTTCTACCGGTTTATAGGTATCTCCATCATACAATGCGTAAGCCAGCTTATAGTGCGTTCCACTCTTCAGGACAGTACCGGATGCATCCTTGATGGTGATCACCGGCATCCACAGAGTTCCGACGGAAGTCATATTTGAATAATCTGTTTTGAAGGATGCATTTGCCAGATCCATCGCATCATACGAGATAACCGTTACGCTGGTACTGATTGTGCCATAACCACATGCATGTACTGCAAGATAAACCGTCTGTCCGGCCTTCAGCTCCTGAACGATCATGAAGTTGGCACCCTCTCCTCCGTCATCATTCTGAGCCAGACGATTCTTCAGATCAGCATCGGAATAGAGTCTTCCGTAGGAATCAGAATCGCCCTCACTAAAGAATACATACTTGCCGGCCTTCGGTGCCGTGAATGCGATCCGTTTTGCTTCATTCTGAGCAACCGATACATCAATTGCGGTGTCCAGGCTTGCGGTTATCGCCTCGCCCATAGAAATGATGGTAAAGGAATTATTATATGTTTTTCCCTTATAATTACCACCATCTTTGGCTCTCGCACAAACACGGTACGAACCAACTGCCGACGGAGCACCATCAGCCAGTTCAAATCCCTGGTCATCAAGATAAACCAATTCATACTCTGACGGATCTACCGTTACTCCATCCTGATCCGTTATCGTCACTTCAAGTTCAACCGGTTTTCCTGTAAAAGCTACATGGTCTTCTGCCAGTCTGAGAGACCTGCCGTCTAAGCTATGGAGATCCGTGACCAAGAACCAAAGGCTAAGTTCACCTTCGTAATCTCCCATACCCTGGTATACAACACAGTACTCGCCGCTTTCCACAGGTGCATCTTCCAATACACGTCTATAGTTGTCGGCATTTGCATCATATTCTTCATAGCGAACAAGCTTGAAGTCTGTTCCTTCTCTCAGGAGAACCTGACCGTCATCACTCTTGATCACTGCTTCCGGAAGTTGAACCGGAGAACCGGTTGCATAGATTCCTGTGTCATTCTTGAAAGAAACATGCCATCTTCCGTTACCAAGATCATTGGATCTGTAGACCTTAAACCATAGATACTTCTCTCCGTAATAGGGAGCCTTGCCACTATATACGGCATAGTAGCCTCCTGTCTTCAGGGGCACTTCTTTCCCGAGATCATTTTCATCCTCGTCTTCGATGCGGCTCAGTTCATAATCCGTTCCTTCTGCAAGCACAACATTCGCATGCGGATCATTTTCATCCCTCGTGTAGATCAATGCTGCCGGAAGGGTTGTAGCACCTAATTCAATATAATTATCACCTGCAAACTGAGAACTCCAGATGGAATCCAGATCATACGGATCATAAACCTCGAACCGAATCGATTGCGTTCCCGTGTAATCTCCTATGCCTTTATAATATGCATAATAATATCCAGCCTTCTCCGGAATCCTGTCGCCACAGTCATCTCCGTTTGCATCTTCGATATGATCCAATGCGTAATCCGTTCCCTCGGCAAGAGTAACCTGACCTTCACGATCATCGACCCAACGATAGAGTTTCGAAGCCGGAAGAGAGGTCGTCCCCAGTTTGATGGAACCTCCGCCAACCAGGTAGGCGTCCCAATTGCTGATATCCTTGGGATCAAATACACTGAAATAGATATGCCTCATTCCGGTGTACTTTCCTATACCCTTGTAATAAGCATAATATCCACCTGCAACTGTCGGAACCGCTTTTTCATAGGATTCTCCGTCACTGTCCTCAATATGATCAAACTCATAATCTGTTCCTTCAATCAGAGACACACCATCCCTGTAGATCTTCGGTGTCGGGAATTCTGCTACGCCTAACTCAAGGGAATTACCCGGTGAGAAAACAGCTTCCCAATAATATTCCCACTCAACCACAGCACTCAGATCATTCAGATCATAGATATGGAAGTAAATGGATGTTGTTCCGGTATAATCGCCGATACCCTTGTAGTAAGCGTAGTAATGTCCGGCTTCCTTCGGGAATCCTTCCACTACTTCTTCATGACGATCAACCTCCTTTGTAACATGATCAAACGTGAAGTCAACACCGTAGGTTAATGTTTCACCCTTTCGCGTGAAAGTAGGGGTCGGCTCTTCCGAACCCACTTCAATCCAGTCGCTCGGTTCAAAGGATCCGTTCCAGTATCTGATATTCCCGGGATCGATCACTTCAAATTCAATCCCGCACATACCGGTGTATTCGCCAATTCCCTTATAATAAGCATAATACCAACCAACCTCATCGGGGAATTCCGAACCCAAATCGCGGTCATTTCCATCAACAAAATGATCGAACGTGTAGTCTATTCCCTCAACCAGTGTAGTATTATTTCGAGAAATCGTCGGTGCCGGGAGTTCTGTATCACCTAAATCTATTTTGCAGCCACCAAGTCCGCCACCAAAGGTGCCATCCCAATTCTGAAGATCCATAGGATCGATCACGTTAAAACCTAACCAACGAGAGCCCGTGTATTGGTTGATTCCCTTGTAGAGCGCAGTATAGTATCCTACTGTCTGAGGAACCGCCGTTCCCAGATCTGCACCATTTTCGTCCTCGAAATGATCAAGTGCGAAATCCGTACCTTCTACCAAATAAATCCGGCTTCCGGGATCTCCATCATAGTTATAGAACCTTACCTCCGGAAGTTCGGTAGTTCCCAGTTCTATCGTACTGTCAAAACTACATCTCCAATAATAGTTTCCATTACCAACCGTTGCTGTGAGGTCCTTAGGATCATAAACGTAGAAATGAATCTGTTTTGTTCCTGTATAGCCGTTAATACCGGAATAATAAGCATCATACGAACCTACGGTCTGTGGTACTCCTGTTTCTGTTTTTGTGCCATTCACATCCTCGATATAATCCAGTACGTACTCTTTTCCTTCAGTAAGCGTAAGGGTATTACCGTTCGCATCCTGGCGATAGATCATCGATTCCGGCAACGTAGTCGAACCTAATTCGATCTCTCTGCCTGTAATGTAGGCTATATCCCAATTGCTGATATCCTTGGGATCAAAAACGGTAAAGTAGATCGCCTTTTCTCCCTTGTACTTACCAGTGCCCTTATAGTATGCATAATAACTGCCAACCGCCTGTGGAACAGCCTTTTCCAGTGTTGTTCCATTCTCATCTTCCAGGCGATCAAATACGTAATCGGTTTCTTCGGTCAGAGTAATCTTCTGATCATCATCCGTCCAATGACAGATCGTCGGCACCGGAAATTCTGTTGTCCCCAACTCAATATAATCGGTGGGACTAAAGCTTCCGTTCCAATAAGCAGCCCATTCTATCCGCGCATCCAGATCAAACGGATCATAGACGTTGAACGTAATCGACAGCGTATTTGAATATCCGTTTATTCCCTTGTAATAAGCATAGTACTCACCGGCCTCCGCAGGAATAACCGTCCCCAGATCCTCTTCTTCCTCACCAAAAGATGCCGGCTTTGCGATGTGGTCAAGCTGATAATCCTCACCCTCTGCAAGGGTAAACCTCTCATCAACATTACCATACCGATACACCATCGGTGCAGGAAGCGTGGCAGCCCCAACTTCAATCCAGCTGCTTGTAGTACATGTAATTCTCCAATTGTTCAGATCTTTAAGATCAAAGATCTCAAAATAAACCTGTATCTCACCGGTATAATCCCCAGTACCCTTGAAATAGGCATAATAGGAACCAACCTTCTGCGGCATATCCGTTCCAAGCGGATCGCCATTATAAGATTCAAAGCGATCAAATACGTAGTCCGTTCCTTCCGTAAGGGTTATCCTGTTATTATCATCATCGCGATAGATACTAACAGACGGAAGTGTTGCAGAACCTAATTCAATAGAACTGCCATTTGTAAATGTAGCAGTAAAACTATCAAGATCATTCGGATCATAAACATGCATCTCAACGTAGAACTTTCCTGTATAATCTCCAAGCCCTTTATAATAAACATCGTACCACCCCGGCTTGGTCGGAAGTACTTTATCCGTCCAGCTGTTTATATGATCAAACTCGTAATCCGTGCCTTCGATCAATTCATTTCCTGCCGCATCCTCCACTGCAAACTTCGGCAGGATTGCAACGCCGTCAACCAATGGTGCAGCTAAGCTATTGGGGTAAGCTGCATACGAAAGATCGCGATAATCTACGACATAAAAGTATACCTTCTTGCTGCCGGTAAAATCACCTGTACCGTCATACACAACATAATAATCACCCTTTTCAGCAACAGTGGAACCAACATTCTTGCCGGCAGTTGTTTCTATATGACTAAACACATAGTCTGTATCAACAGTAAGATATTTATCTGTTTCGTTATCATAGATATTATGATCCGGAGGTGACACCGGTTCTCCCGCGAAAACCACACGTTTTCCGTCACGACAGTAAAACCTGGTATTCCCAAGATCATTATTTCCACAAATCCGTAAAGATACTTTAGGTGTCTCTCCCGTAAAATCGGTACCTGCTTTGCCTCGTGCAGCAACCTGATACTCACCTGTCTCTGATGGTGCGTTTTCAAGTTCAGTCCCTTCCGAATCATAATAAACCAGATCCAACTCTGTCGAATAATGATCACCACGGTTAACATCATATACGACAAACTCCGGATCGACAGGTTCCCCCGTATAATCGAATTCAGTCTGAAACAATTCAACATAGGAAAGTGTCAGATCATAACCATCTCCTACAAT
>JAILAR010000021.1 GCA_024681515.1 Eubacterium sp.
CATCCCCTTCGCTGGTACATCGGGAAGATCGCCGAGATCACGGGATATACGAAAGAGATCGGTTTCGGAAAGCGGCCGTATAATGAAAAACAGGTGATGCATCTGGTGGCAGACATCTCGGAACTTACAGAGGATACCGGATTCCGGCCGACAGTTGATTTTGAGACGGGTGTACGTGATTTGATTCGACCAATTTCGTAGAGGCGGAAGAAATGCCAAGTCTCGCCTGAAATGCATAGTAATTGTACTGTATTTCATGTGTATGGAGATATTTATCCAATATCATTGCAATAACAAGGATTGAAGATACAGTCCATTAAAGGTATAATAGTAATTTAAGGTAGTAAATCAAAAAAGTGTTTTGAGGGCATATGGAACGTAAGAAAGTCAGCATCTTAATACCGTGCTATAACGAGGAGGAAAATGTCGTCCCCATGAGCAAAGCCATAGTGGAAATGTTCGAGCAGCAGCTTCCGCAGTATGACTATGAGCTCATTTTCATCGATAATGATTCCAGGGACAACACGCGGCCGCTCCTCAGACAGATCTGTAAGCAGAATCCGAAGGTGAAGGCGATCTTCAATGCCAAGAACTTCGGACAGTTCAACTCTCCGTATTACGGCATCCTGCAGACGACGGGTGACTGTGTCATCAGTATGGTCTGTGATTTTCAGGATCCGCTGGAGCTGATCCCCCAGTACCTGGAGGCCTGGGAAGAGGGCTATAAGATCGTGATCGGCATAAAGAGCAAGTCCAAAGAAGGCTTTATCATGCGTGGATGCCGGACGCTGTATTATAAGATGCTGAAGAAAATGTCCCAGGTGGAGATCATCGAGCATTTTACCGGTTCGGGACTTTATGACAGGGACTTTGTGGAGGTGCTCCGGGAACTGAAGGATCCCACACCGTTCCTTCGCGGGATCGTAGCGGAGCTGGGTTATAAGAGAAAAGAGATCGAGTACGTACAGCCGAAACGGCGTGCAGGAAAGACCCACAATAACTTTTTTACTCTGTACGATGCAGCGATGCTGTCATTTACGTCTTATACGAAATCAGGGCTTCGGCTGGCGACATTTCTCGGAATGTTTCTGGCTTTCGGAAGCTTTATGTTAGGTATGGTTTATCTGATCCTGAAGCTGTGTTACTGGGACCGGTTTGACGCCGGAACTGCACCGCTTCTGATCGGTATCTTTTTTATCGGATCGATCCTGCTGTTTTTCATGGGACTGATGGGAGAGTATATCATCAGTATCAACCAACGAGTCATGAACCGGCCGCTGGTAATAGAGGAAGAGAGGATCAACTTTGAGCCGGCGGATACAGAAAAGGAAACGGATTCCCCGCAAAAAGATGGGACAGGATTGGGATAAAATTGGGATAATGTGAACTGATATGGGCTGATTTGAGAAGGCAAGGGATAATGTGAGGGTGCGTATTATGAATCCGTGTGAAAAATACACCGAGATCATAAAAGAAGCAGAACCGTTCGATGTCATTACATTTGACGTTTTTGATACACTTCTGATCCGGGACGTTATGAAGCCGACAGATGTTTTTCAGCTCAGTTACGGAAAGGGCGGACGGTATCTTCGGAGTCTGGCGGAGATCGTGGCAAAGAAGAGATCCGGGACCGGAGAAGCATCTCTTACGGAGATCGACCGGTACTGCCCCTACTCCTGTGACCGGGAGCGGAAGCTGGAGAAAAAACTCTGCCGTGTGAACCCGGATATGTATGCGGTTTACCTGGCGCTTCAAAAGGCGGGAAAGAAGCTGTATGCCATCTCGGATATGTATCTTTCTTCTGAGGAGATCACCGACCTTCTGAAGGCGGCAGGATATGATCTGCCGGTGATGGTTTCCTGTGAGATGGGCTGCAGCAAGAAAAATGGTGAGCTGTTCCGAAGGTTTCTGGAAACCTGTGGATATGCACCGGAGCAGGTGCTGCATATCGGGGATGATCCGGCTGCTGATGGGACAGGTGCGGAAAAAGCAGGGATCCGATCCCTGCTCATCCCGAAACATACGAACCGGCTGGCGTACATGAAGGTGTCCGGAAAAAATCTGGAGCCGGCGGCCTTTATCAATCACGGACTCTGCCGCGCGGAAAATCCCATCACGGATCCGGTGGAGCGGATCGGCTATGAGATCGTAGGTCCCATGACGCTGGCGTTTTGCCAGTGGGTACACCGGAAGAAAAAAGAGGAAGGCTACGAACGGCTCTTCTTCCTTTCCAGGGATATGCGGTTCCCTTATGAAGTGTACCGCCGGATCTACCATGATGAGGTACATTATCTCCGAATCTCCCGGAAATCGCTTCGAAGCGCACGGGAGGATGATACCGGAATCCTGGATTATCTCCGGCAGGAAAAAAGCTACGGAAAGGTGGCGGTCGTGGATACCGGCTGGGTGGGCGTTGCCCAGGTGGAGATCGACCGGCACGCGAAAAAGATCGACAGCAGCTCCGATGTGGGCGGTCTGTATCTGGGAACCAAGCTGGCTTACCGGCTTCGCAAGCGTTCGAAGAAGAGCTATGCCTGTCTCTACTCAAACCTTCCGGAACAGATGGAATGCGAGATCTCTTCCTCGTTCCTGGAAACACTGATCGGAACAAATGAAGAGCAGGTGATCGCATATAAAGACGGACAGCCTGTGTATGACCGGGAGGAAAGCAAGGATCGGACGAACCTCCTGAAAAAGGGTGCAAAGCGGTTTATCCGGGAATGGCTTCGGACGAAAGGAAACAAGAGGATCGATCCGAAGGCGGCGCGCGGTGCATTTGAGCGGCTTTTCTATAATCCCACCGAGGAAGATATGAAGCTGCTGGGAAGCCTTCATTATGAGGACTTTAAGGATACCAGCATCATTTCCTATGATCCGGAGACGGATTACCGAAAGAATCCGGGGAAGTTCCTGACGGATCTCGGGGATTCGGCATGGAAGGGTGCGTATCTGAAGCAGTTCGGAGGGTTATATCCGTTTCTGCTGGCAGGATACTTTGTGTTCGGAGGAGGGCGGATCTTCCTTGCGGATGCGATAAGATGTATAAAACGTGAGATCTGAAAAACAAACGGGAAGCGCTAAGATCATAAGGGTAAGAAGTTGGATAAGTATAAGGGCATTCTGAAAAATACATTCATATTCGGTCTGGGAATTGTCCTTTCCAAGGTGATCATCAGTCTGATGCTGCCGCTTTATACAAGAGTACTCAGCACAGCGGAATACGGGAATGCGGAGCTGCTGGTCAACATTTCCGCAGTGGCCGTCCCGATCTGTTCGGCGGCGATCCCTTCGGCGGTATTCCGGTTTGGCATGGATAAAGACTGCTCGAAGTGTGATGTGCTGAAATGCGGAGTCCTCTTCATGCTGTGGCCGGCCGGTCTGCTGGCAGTATTGCTGGCGGTTTTCGGATCGATGCCGATCTTCGGTGTGGTGGGAGAGTACAGCCTGTTTTTCTACCTGATCACATTTCTGACGATCTTTCGTTCGGTGTTTTATCTGTATGTGAAAGCCGAGGAGAAGAACATCCTCTTTTCGGCAGATGTGATCCTGTATAATCTGGTTCTGGCACTGCTTAATGTGCTGTTCCTGGTTGGATTCCATATGGGTCTTACGGGATTCTTTCTGTCGATCGTGATCGCAAATGTATTCTCCATCGTGCTCCTCTGTATCTGTGGCAGGATCCTTCCGGATCTGGGACAGGGGCGTTGGAATACCCGGCTTCTGAAGACCATGTTGGGGTTTTCCATCCCCATTATCTTTACGGATATTGCATGGGCACTGATCAATGCCACGGATAAGGTGATGATCACCAACCGGATCTCTGAAGATGCCAACGGCGTTTATTCTGCGGCGTCAAAGATCCCTGCGATCATCCTGATGGCAACGAATGCCTTTGCAGAGGCGTGGGTGATCTCCGCAATCCAGAATTACGATGAGAATCAGGAGGCGCATCATTCAGAAAAGAAAGATAATCTGTTCGGAAATGTATTCTTTATCTTTCATCTGATCATCTGCTTTCTGACATTGTTTGTGTATGCGATCAACAATGCGTTTGTGCCCTGGTTCCTCGGAGAGGATTACAAAGCGGCTGCCATGTATACGCCGCTGCTGATGCTCAGTGTGGTTTTTACCGGATATTCCGGTTATTATTCGTCGGTTTTCTCCGCTGCAAAGAAGACGGTGCACGTTATGGTTTCCGTACTTCTGGGAGTGGGAGCGAATGTGCTCCTGAATCTCTGGCTGATCCCGAAGATCGGCGTGATCGGAGCATGTATCGCGACGGTCATTTCCTCCATGATCACCTGTGTCTATCGGATGATCACCGGAAAGAAATATGCAGGAATGCAGCTGGGGATCGTCAAATGGCTGATCTCCATGCTGGTGATCGGAGTCTCCTGCGCGGCCGTATCATATGACAGATACGGTACGCTGGTCTCGCTGGCGGGGATGCTGATCGTCGGTGCCATGTACGCCGGACGGATCCGTGAAATGATACGTAAGGTGATACAGTACCGGAGACAGAAGAGTGAAATGAGATAGATGCAGATATGGTGACAGTGTTGATCGACTAAAGTTTTGGGAGGGATAATATGACGGTTTATCTTTTTTACGAGCATCTTGTTCGTGAGTATAAATCATTGGTCAGGCTG
>JAILAR010000025.1 GCA_024681515.1 Eubacterium sp.
GATACCGCTGACGACTACTTCCAGTTTGATCTTCGGAAGTAAGGTCATATCCATCTCAACTCCACGGTACATCTCGCCGGCACCCTTCTGGATACCGCAGCCACTGACCTGTGTTACCGTGATACCGGTTACACCCAGCTCGTTCAGTGCACGTTTGATCTTGTCATACCGTGAGAGCTTCGTAATAATAACTACCTTGTTGATTCCCGTATCGGGGATGGTTCCTGCCATGGCCGCTGCCACATTTTCCACAGGAACCGCTGCATTCTTCTTTGCCTCGCTGGCCTTGTCGTAATCCGCCTCGCCCAGGTTGGTGTTTTCATTTTCAGACATCATAGCGCTGGACATATCCACGATACTGAATCCGGAGTATGCGGATACCAGGCCATGCTCGGTAAGATCCAGACCTTCCAGCTCTTCTTCCTCGGATACCCTGAGGCCGAAGATCTTTTTGATCAGTAGGAATACCAGGATCATGCAGATGGCTGCCCATGCTGCAACAGATACAAAACCAAGAAGCTGCTTGCCCAGAAGATCGAAACCACCGCCGTAGAACAGACCCTGCAGTTCCGTGTTATCCGGTGCACTTGTGGTTGCGAAGAGACCGACTGCGATGGTACCCCAGATACCGTTCAACATGTGAACTGCACATGCACCGACCGGATCGTCGATATGAAGCTTGTAATCCAGAAGCCATACACCGAAGATTACCAGTACACCGGCTACCGCGCCGATCACGCTTGCGCCCAGGGCGTCAGTTACATCACAGGGAGCCGTAATGGCTACCAGACCTGCAAGGGAAGCATTCAGACACATGGACACATCAGGTTTGCCGTAACGCAGCCATGTGAAGATCATGCAAACAACAGTTGCTACCGACGGTGCGATGGTCGTTGTTACGAATACGGATGCCAGCTGATCTACTGATGTGCAGGCTGCACCGTTGAATCCGTACCAGCCAAGCCAGAGGATGAAGACACCCAGTGCACCGATGACCAGATTGTGGCCCGGAAATGCATTGACTTTGATTACCTTACCGTTCTCATCCCGCTCGAACTTACCGATTCGGGGACCTACCATTTTCGCACCTACAAATGCTGCGATACCGCCGACCATGTGGATCGCACAGGAACCTGCGAAATCATGGAAGCCAAGCTGTGCCAGCCAGCCGCCGCCCCAGATCCAGTGTGCTTCGATGGGGTAGATCAGTGCGGAAATGATTGCGGAGTATACACAGTAGCTGAGGAACTTCGTCCGTTCTGCCATGGCACCGGATACGATGGTTGCGGTGGTTGCACAGAACACCAGATTGAATACGAAGTTCGACCAGTCGAAATTCTCATAATTTGTGAAGATATCGAATCCCGGCTTACCGATGAGACCTACCAGGTCTTCACCAAGCAATAATCCGAAACCGATCAGGATAAATACGACACATCCGATACAGAAGTCCATCAGGTTCTTCATCAGGATGTTACCTGCATTCTTCGCTCTCGCGAATCCGGATTCTACCATGGCGAATCCGGCCTGCATCCAGAAAACCAGGGCAGCTCCGATCAGGAACCATACCCCGAATAGCTTTCCGTCCATTGCGCTCATAATTTCTTCTAACATAGCTCTTTCCTCTCTTTCTATTCCACACTTCGCGCTTACGCGCTCCGTGAGATTATTATTTCGCACGTGATTACCGATCATATGCCTTACAACACTTACTCAGTACGTGCTCCATAATAATTCCACACTTCGCGCTTACGCGCTCCGTGCTGCTTTGCGATACCTGTATCTGTCTGCTTCACAGATCCGATCGAGAGGTGCGGTGCCGGCGAACGCTCCGTAGGCCCGGATCTGCGAAACGCCATTGCATCGCTACTGCTATATGTCTCCTCAGATATCTCACCGGGAGTAAATAGAAAAAGGCGCCTTGGAATCACTTCCAAGACGCCCTTGCCTTTTATGTTGTGAATTATACGACCGACTATTTTGTTTGTCAATCCCTTTTTTATTTTTTTTGTATTTTTAGGAACTACCCACCCAATCACGTCACGAAAGTGACCAATGCCTACGTCATGTTATAGTCCCACTTTGTTCATGAAGATGGCGTATTTCAGTCCAGGGATCCGAGATACTGCGGCAGCGTCTTTGCATGTTCGATCGCCTCTTCCAGGGTCATACCGTGGAAGAGCGGCGCCGCATAGCAGCGTCCCGATACCTTATCATCCATAAATGCGCCGACTACCACACCCGGGATCGCGCTCTCGGGTGAATTCGGCGCAGCCGGTCCCCCCAGGTCCGTGCGGCACCAGCCAGGATCCGTCAGATTGATCATAACGTCCGTGCCGTTATATACATTTGCGAGATCCATGGTCACTTTATCCAGGGCAGCCTTGCTTGCAGAATACCCTGCCTGCTCCGGTTCCCGGCGGATGCCGCTGGTGGTATTCACGATACGTCCGAAGCCCCGCTCTGCCATCTTCGGCAGGAAATGATAGGTGATCATCATAGGAGCGATGGTGTTGATCTTGAAGCTCTCCTCATAATCCGAAACGGGGGTTTTGAGGAATTCATTCCGGTAAGCGATCTGCAGACCCGCATTATTCAGAACGATGTCCACATCCTTGCCCAGAGCGTCCACTTCCTGGAGCATGATCTCCACTGCAGTAAGGTTCGACAGCTCCGCTGCCACGGGATACGCCTCTACACCCAGAGCCCTTACTTCTTCCACTACTTTGGTCAGGTTCTCCACTTTTCTTGCCTGCAGGATCAGATTACAGCCATGCTCTGCCATGAACTTTGCCGCCAGATAACCGATCCCTCTGCTGGCGCCTGTGATCAGCGCCCAACGTCCTTTTACATCAACCATTTCATAACCTCCTATTCCATACTTCGCGCGCAAGCGCGCTCCGTAAATTATCTCGCGCGTATTCGTCGATTACGCACTTTTATGTACCGGTTCGAGTCCGCGCTCATATCTTCGTCTTTGCTTCTTCCAGTGCTGCGATCACTTTGTCGCACCACGCATCAAATTCCGGATCCTCCACCTGGCATTCCGGATGGGACAGCACATAATCCAGCGCGATCCGAACGCCCTGATCAAACCGGACATTTGTCCGCATATCCGGCACAGCCCGTTTCAGTTTCCGATTATCGAAGACCACCGACACAGATTTGTCGCCGGTGAGGCTTCCTTCGAAATCAAATCCGTACTTATCTCCCGCTGCGCTGAGGAACTCCGATGCCACATGATACGCCTTCAGTTCCACTCCCAACGCATCCGCGATGGTCTGATAGATCTGATCCCAGGTCAGGGTCTCATCTCCCGTGATCTGGAAGGCCTCACCGATGGCATGGCGATTCCCCATAAGTCCGGTGTAGCCGATGGCAAAATCCGTATTAAATGTAGCCGTCCACAGGGAGGATCCATCCCCCTGAATGATGACCGGCTTTCCTTCCAACATGCGCTTGATCACCTGATAAAAGCCCTTCTTGCCGTGAACGCCCAGCGGAACATTTCTCTCGTCATAGGTATGGCTGGGACGGACGATAGTAACAGGGAAACCTTCTTCCCGATACTTCTGCATCAGGAATTCCTCGCAGGCGATCTTGTTTCGGGAATACTCCCAGTGGGGGTTCGCCAACGTGGTTCCCTCGGTAATGATATAGCTTGCCGCCGGCTTGTGATAAGCCGATGCGGAGCTGATGAAGATGTACTGCTTCGTCTTCCCCTTGAAGAGCCGGTAATCCCGCTCCACCTGCGCCGGCACGAAACCGATGAATTCATTTACCACATCGAACTCCATGCCTTCCAGTTTCTTCGCCACATCTGCTTCATCGGAAATGTCAGCGATGATCTGATGCACTCCCGCCGGCACCACCTCTGCGCGGTTGCCGCGGTTCAGCAGCCAGACCTCCCAGCCAAGCTCCTCTGCCAGACGTTTCACGATTGCGGTACTGATGGTACCGGTCCCCCCGATAAATAGTGCTTTCATACCCGTTCTCCTTTTCCACACTTCGCACGCAAGCGTGCTCCGTGCATTATCTCTCGCGCGTATTCACCGATTACACGCTTTTATGTACTTGTTCGAGTCCGCGCTTCATCAGATCATCATCTTGTAGATCTTCGTGCAGTCCTCTTCTGTCAGCTCCACGAATCCGCAGATAGATCCGCCCCGACCGTTGCCGTGGCAGAGCACCTCCACCAGCTTCGGGATGTCCTCTTCCTTCGCCCCAAGCTCCTCAAAATTCTTCGGCATTCCGATAGAAATGAGGAAGCTGCGGAAGGCTTCGATGCCCTCCAGTGCGGTAACCTCCGGATGGTCAAAATCCATCTGGCAGCCCCATACACGGGTCGCCACCCTGGCAAACCGCATCACGTCATGGTTCATCACGTATTTGAATACCGCAGGCATGGTCACTGCCAGACCTGCTCCGTGCGCACAGTCATAAAGCGCCGAAAGCGCATGCTCGATATTATGACTGTTCCAGTCCTGACTGCGTCCCACGCCGCAGGAATTGTTATGCGCCATCATTCCTGCCCACATGATATTCGCCCGTGCATCGTAGTTGTTCGGATCCGCAATGACACGCGGTCCCTCATGCTTCATGGTAAGAAGCAACGCCTCGATCAGACGGTCCGTCACTTCCACCTCTTTGGTATTCGTAAGATACCGCTCATAAAGGTGGGCCATGATATCCGTGATCCCGGCCGCCGACTGATACGGCGGAAGGGTCTGGGTCAGTGCAGGATTCAGGATACTGAACTTCGGGCGGATGGCATTTCCGCTGGCTCCGCGCTTGAACATGCCCTCTTCCTTAGTGATAACGGAATCCGGACTCCCTTCACTTCCCGCTGCCGCAATGGTAAGGATCGTTCCCACGGGAAGCGCCTCCGTAATGGGTTTTCCGCTGTAGAAATCCCAGAAATCTCCGTCATATATGGTTCCTGCAGCGATGGCCTTGGAGGAGTCGATAACACTGCCTCCGCCCACTGCAAGGACGAAGTCCACACCCTCTTTCCTGCAAAGCTCGATACCCTCATACACCAGTCCGCTTCGGGGATTCGGCTGCACGCCCCCCAGCATGACATAAGGGATATTCTCGCTTTGCAGCGATGCCTCTACACGGTCCAGCAGACCGGATCTCTTCGCACTGCTGCCGCCGTAATGGATCAGAACCTTGCTGCCCCCAAACTGCTTTACATATTTTCCTGCTTCATTTTCCGTGTCCTTGCCGAATGCAAAAAAAGTGGGTGAGTAAAACGTAAAATTATTCATCTTGTCCTCCTGATTCCACACTTCGCACTGAAGTGTGATTCGTAAATATCATACCAAAAGAATCTTTTTTACGATTATAGAAATATACGATTCTTTATTGTTTTCAGCTATGTTCAGGATTCTGCCACTCTGTTTTATCCGGGTGGCTTTTACGCCGGATCCTTACCCATGAATTTATACAGCAGTCCGTAAAGCTCCCTTGCTTCCTTCTCTGACAGCGGAGATCCTTCTGCCGCCATTTTAAATGGAATGTCCTTGCAGGCCTCCTTCAGTTCATTCCCCTTCGCTGTGATGCTGACGATGGTGATCCTCTCATCCTCCTCCGAGCGCTTTCTGGTGACATACCCTTCCTTCTCCAGACGCTTCAGAAGCGGTGTGAGTGTCCCCGCATCCAGATTGAGGATCTCCCCGAGCTGACCCACATTTACGCTCTCCTTCTCCCACAAAACCATGAACACGATATACTGGGTATAGGTAAGACCCAGAGGTTTCAGATACGGCGTATAACTGCCCACGATTTTTCTTGCGCATGCGTACATCGGAAAGCAAAGCTGGTTTTTTAAAATTAACTGATCATATTCCTGTGCCATTGTTCATTCTCCTGTCATTTATCTTTTATCATATTGTATTTTGCAAAACATATTGTGTCAATATCCTTTTTAACCGATCAACCGTTTATATCCGGCTTGGCCTGATCGACGTCTATCGCATGTCATCGGCGTACAAAAAGAGCCACATCCACGCATGCACGTGGGTGTGGCTCATCGTCTGATGTATCAAACCTGTCTATAGTTTACTGTACCGAGAACAGAAGCTTTCCATAGCTCGGATACGGCCAGTATTTGGCGGAGGTCAGCATTTCCGCTGCGTCAACATAGCCGCGCAGCGTGCTCATGCGGGGAAGGATCTCATCCCGGACATGTGCCGAGCTTGCGAAGATATCACCGCAGTCCTTCAGCTTCTCCAGTGCCTCCTCCAGCGCTTCAACGGAAGTCAGGATGTTATCCGTCAGATCCGTCAGCTTCTCAATGGTGGAGATCTCATAGCGGCACTTTACCTTTTCACTGACCGCCTTCATGGAATCCACGGCCCGGGCCAGCGTATAGAGATACTCTTCGATGGCCGGCAGGTAATCCTTCCGTACCATGTCCACCATGGTGAGACCTTCGATGTTCACGGTCTTCACATAGTTCTCCAGCATGATCTCGCAGCGGGAATGAACCTCTGCTTCGTTGAAGACCTTATGACGGATCAGCATCTCCACATTCTTCGGATCCAGGAGTTTCGGCATGGCATCTGCGGTGGTCTTCAGATTGGAAAGTCCGCGTACCTCCGTGGCTTCCTTCACCCATTCTTCGCCGTAGCCATTTCCGTCGAACAGGATCCGCTCATGCTTGATGATGACCTTCTTGATCAGATCATGCAGCGCACTCTGGAAATCCTCTGCCTTCTCCAGTTCGTCCGCATACTGACGGAGACTCTCCGCCACTGCCGCGTTCAGCATGATATTTGCGCAGGCGATACTGTTGGAAGAGCCCAGGGAACGGAACTCGAATTTATT
>JAILAR010000038.1 GCA_024681515.1 Eubacterium sp.
ATCATCGGATTCTCACTGAAATGGTTCAGCATTTCCCGACAATATCCTGCCCATTCCTGAACACGATCCTCATACTTCATTCCATAATCCGTTCTCGGAGCCAAATGCCTTGCTTCATCACAAACCTTCAGCAGTTCCACATGACGCTCAATGTGCGCAATATGACTACCCGACAGTTTCAGGTAATTCAGATAATCTACCCGTCCCCTACCAAGATCCACATCCTGTACTGACTGGTAATTGTGATCCAGATAGGTATAAGAGATGCACACCTTGAAGTACTTCGACGGATCATCCAGAATCCTGTCCGGTTGCTTCTCAATCAGTTTCTTGAACTCATAGATATTCATCTCCGCAGGAATCCGTCCCGGCACATTCGTATACCGTATCTCTACCATGGGCCAGCTGGAATCATAATGTTCAAACCTTGCCGTCATCTCATCCGATTCCTGAACAAGGACTCCCGCTTCGTCCGTATTGACTGTAGTAAATGAAACTCTGTTTCCAACCACTAGTGGCATAGCATCATTCAGCTGCATCACCTGCTCTTCCGTAGAACGACCTGTCACAGTAACCATCGCAGTTACCTCCTTCCAGGCGGCCTCCGCATAAGGTCTCATTTCCCTTGTCTCGTAGTTATACCAGTAGTCAAAGACCATTCCCGGCGCATAGGGGAGGATCACACAGCCCACATCCTGCTGTTCCAGATATTTGGCAAAATCATCAATCTTTGCTGACGGATCCGTAAGCAGCTGTTCAATCCTATCTGTCTCCCCATGCAGGAAGAACGCAGCCTGATAGGATTCATCTGTATTTGTCACATAAACCATGCGGCACATCCGTCCCGGCTGCTCCGCCACAATCACCACATTGTCAGCCTTAACTCCAGCATCTGCTACAACCTGTTTTACTTCTTGTGTCAGATTCTCTCTGTCAATCTCTTCGGCCCCCCGTTCCAGACCAAGTTCCTGATCCAGTCGGTCGATCAGAATGCCGCTGGCACGCTTTATATTCTCCACGCATTCCGTCAGTTCTTTAATCTCTTTCCCCTGAGACCAGCTTGCTAAATACGGGAAACTATAGTCTCCTGTGTCGATTCCATCTTCACCAAAAAGCCACGCTGCAACACAGTACGCACTGCTCTCCGCCTCCAGTTCCTTATCCTGCCTTGTCTTATCTGACAATGTCGCAGGATGGAGAATCTGATGGCTCATTTCATGCAAAAGTGTCTTGATTGTCTGCGCCTCCGACATTCCTTCCCGGATATGTATTTCATTCCGCATGGGATTAAAATAACCGTTAATCCCGCTGTCCTCGTTCATTGGTTCAAAGATCACATCACAACCACAGGTCCGGATCAGCGCCGTCTTGATCTTCTCAAAACCGTCCACATCAAAGTCCAGACGGTGTACCAGTTCAGGTATCGGATCCCCTTCTGTTTGCGAAACATCAAAGGTATAAACCGGTAGGAATGCAAGAATATCCTTCTTCTCCTTCAGCGGTTTCCCGTCCGGATCCAGTTTCCCGGGAACCGGAACTTCAATGGAACGCTTATACGGAGCCAGGATCATAATACCCTTCTCACCTTTTTTCACCTGACGATTGAAATTCTTCTTCCAGGATCCGTAGGATGCCACCATACTTGCATCTGGTTTCTGATGAGCGATGAGAATACAGTTTCGCGCCGAGTATTTATGAAGCTTACTCATGGTTGAGAGATATTCCTTGTACCGGTCACCCTGGAAAAAATCCCGAATTCCATCATCCAGCCGGTCAAGTGCCAACTGAACCTTTTCTTTTGTACTAAGCGTTGCCATAACAATCCCCTTTCTGAAGAAAGCGCCCTGCGGTATAACCACAAGGCGCTTCTGTCTCAAGCCTCCTGTACAAACTGCTTTGTAAGCCCTGCTCCGGCCTCATGTGTAAGAAATCTCCCATGGTCGATCTCATAGACATTGTTGGAAAGCACATCTTTTGCATCCAGAACGTATCCGTTCACTTCACTCACAAGCCTCTGCAGATTCTCCACACTGGATTCGAAAGACTTCGGCAGGAAGAGCAATTCATGCGTGGACGAAGGAATCACATAATAAGGTTCCTTCAAAGATTCAAGAACCTTAGGAGCTCCAAGCACACTTGCCTCATCTCCCATAGCCTCTCTGTCATAGGACACAAGAAACGGAGAATCAAAGCCTGCCGGAGCCATGTCCTCATCGATCATCCCCCGAAGGCGATCCTCCAACGGAATGATCGTCATCCGGCGTTCTGTGTTGGCTTCAGCAGCCGCATGAATCTCCTGAACGGAGATATGATTCTTCTCCAGCATACTGTTTGTCAAAAGAACAGTACCATGTCTGGTACCCACATTTACCTCATACACCGGATAGATTACAATATCCGTCATCCCCGGCACATCCCTAGTCGGGACATCCGACAGCCGGAGCTGATTTGTGTACCTGTTCGCCATTCGGAAGATCGTATGAGCAAGCAAATCATCCCGTGTGAAGGATTTCGTATCCATGTCGTAAATATCACTCTTCGTCACTTCTCTAAGCGCATCCGATACCATGGACGAAAGATCCTCCCCATGCTGGTACCGGTCATACATATTCTCCACATAGAACACACATCCACCATTACTGCCTTCTCGTGTGATACTAATCCCCGTCATCTTCGTGTCATTTTCCTTAAACACATCCTTCACCGTCAGGGTACAATCATCCGGCAGCTGCTTATAAAACTCATCCAGAATCATGCTCTGAAACATATCCTTATCAACCATCGTTCTCTTCCTCCTTCAGCTTCCTCAACTTCTCGCTGTACGCCTGCAGAAGCCGGGCAGTACTCTCGCTTACAACCTCCCGATTCTCCTCATTCATTTTCATTCCTTTAATCTCAACGTCATAACTCATAAAGCATCGCTCCCTTCTAATAATCGTTCTCCAAACAACCATATCCCTCCGGCAAGGTCTGCATTGCCTCGGGCTCCATGGGGTCCAATCCTGTTTCTGTCACAACATCGATTTTGTCGACCACGATATCCTGGCTGAATACATTTTCACCGTCCCGGTTGGTATAACTGCTTGCATGAATATGTCCGGTAACAATGACCGCCATATCCTTC
>JAILAR010000068.1 GCA_024681515.1 Eubacterium sp.
CCGGAACTGACCTGGGAGGATGTGGGAAATCTGGGACCGCATGAAGCGACGTTTCTGAAGCTGGACTGCAGTCTGGCCCGCAGGACCTTTGGCTGGAAGCCGGTCTGGAACATCGACCGGGCATTGGAGGAGACGGTGGCCTGGACCAGGGTATATGCTGCCGGCGGAAATGTAGAAGAGGAAATGAATCGTGAGATCGAGGCATTTCTTTCCGATGGAGTCACAGGAGGCACAGACGGACCAAGGCAGGCAAGGGCGGTTGCAGCGGCAAGTGTATAAAAACGAAAAGGTTGTGTATGGAACAGAACGAGAGAGAAGAAAAACTCAGAGCCGAGATCAAGGCACTGGTGGCAAAGTATTATAACGAAGTGAAGAAACCGCAGCAGGAGAAGGCGTATCAGCCGGGTGACCGGATCGCGTACGCTTCCCGTGTGTTTGACGAGAAGGAAATGCTGTCGCTGACGGATGCCATGCTGGATTTCTGGCTTACCACCGGACGGTTTGCCGAGCAGATGGAGAAGGAATTTGCAGAGTGGATCGGTGTTCGCTATGTGCATCTGGTAAACAGCGGCTCCTCGGCGAATCTTCTGGCCTTTATGGCACTGACCTCTCCGCTTTTGGGAGATCGTCAGATCCGCCGCGGAGATGAAGTGATCACCGTGGCCTGCGGTTTTCCGACAACCGTAAGCCCGATCCTGCAATACGGAGCCGTACCGGTATTCGTGGACGTAACCATTCCGCAGTACAATATCGATGTGACAAAGCTGGAGGGTGCACTATCAAGCCGGACAAAAGCGGTGATGATCGCGCATACGCTTGGGAATCCCTTCTGTATCCGGGAGGTAAAGGCATTCTGCGAAAAACATAACCTGTGGCTGATCGAGGATAACTGTGATGCGCTGGGTTCGAAGGTGACCATTGACGGAGTAACAAAATACACCGGTACCTGGGGAGATATCGGAACTTCTTCCTTCTATCCGCCGCACCATATGACCATGGGAGAAGGCGGAGCGGTGTACACCGATGATCCGCTCCTTTCCAGAATCCTGCTTTCCATGCGGGACTGGGGCAGAGACTGTGTCTGTCCGTCAGGTCGGGACAACCTCTGCGGACATCGCTTTGACGGGCAGTTCGGGGAGCTGCCGCAGGGCTACGATCACAAATACGTGTACAGTCATTTCGGCTATAATCTGAAAGTGACGGACATGCAGGCTGCCATCGGGGTGGAGCAGTTGCATAAGTTCCCGGAGTTCATCCGGAGAAGAAGGGAAAACTGGCAGTATCTGAGGGACAGACTGGAACCGCTTTCGGACAGGTACATCCTTCCGGAGCCGGAACCGGACAGTATTCCGTCCTGGTTCGGATTTCTGATCACCGTGCGGCCGGAGTCCGGGCGTACCAGGAATCAGGTGACACGGTATCTGGAGGACCATAATATTCAGACGAGGCTTCTCTTCAGCGGAAATCTGACACTGCATCCCTGCTTTGATCAGATCCGCGGGACAGATGCATATCGTGTGGCAGGACCGCTGGATGTGACGGAACGCATCATGGAGAATTCGTTCTGGATCGGTGTGTATCCGGGAATGACGAATGAAAAGCTGGATGCGATGGTGAAGGCACTGGGAGAGGTATAAACGGACTGCAACAAAAATGCAGTTATGATGGAGTGGTGATGAATTATAATACAGCTTCGGGGCTGTGAAATGAGGGGATTATGAGAAAAAGTGTTGCCATGGCATTCTTGGCAATGAATGTCATGATGTTCGGCCTGACGGGGATGGCGAGCGCAGAGGAGATTAAGTCCGGATGGAAGCAGTCCGGACCGGTCTGGGAGTATTATGATGAATCCGGGAATCCGGTCACCGGGTGGGCTGAGATTCGCGGCAAATGGTACTATTTTGATAATAACGGTGCCATGCAGACAGGCTGGATCGCCAGCGGGAGCCGCTGGTTCTATCTCGGCGAAGACGGTGCCATGTGTAAGGGATGGAAGGAACTGGAAGGAAAATGGTACTATTTCCAGGCTGACGGTGCAATGAAAAAAGGATGGCTCTATAACGGGAAGAATTATTATTTCTTTGCCACGAACGGCGTTTTGCAGACCGGCTGGAAGAAGGTCGGAAGCAAGTGGTATCATTTCAATGACTCCGGAAGAATGGAAACGGGCTGGAAGGAGATCGGCGGAGCGTGGTATTACTTTGCAGGCAGCGGGGCCATGCTGAGAGGCTGGATCAATGACGGAAACAGCTATTATTTTCTCGGTGATGACGGCGCTATGCAGACGGGCTGGACCCGGGTCGGGAGCAAACGGTACTATCTCGATGCAAAAGGAAGGATGCAGACCGGTTGGAAGAAGATCGACGGGAACTACTACTATTTTTCATCGGACGGCAGTCAGAAGATTGGGTTTCAGGAGATCGACGGGAAGGCGTATTACCTGAATGACAGGGGAGTGCTTCAGACGGGATGGTTTGTGACTGGCGGGTATCGCTATCATACGGATGCAAACAGTGTTATTCAGACCGGCTGGCAGACTGTCGACGGAAAGAAATACTACTTTGAGTCTGACGGACGGATGGTGACGGGAGAGCAGACCATAGACGGTGTCAGCCACAGCTTCAGTGCAAGCGGTGTCTGGATCCAGCCGGAAGAGATCCGGGAGGGCTGGGTAAATTATGATCCGGCACCGGGGCTGGAATTTGCCAAGACGCATACGCAGCATGATATCGATCTCGGACTTCCTCGTGATAAGTGCGAGTTTGGCTGGGAATGCGCGGAGTTCCTGTCCAACTGTATCGGCAAGGGCGGCATGAAAGAGTATGATGCGCATGCCACGGCTCTGCATAATAAGCTTGCAGCTAACCCGCAGATCCAGGAGATCGTGATCAAGCTGGACAATGGGTACATTAAGCTGGAAAATGTTCCCGAGGGGTGTGAGATCGCAGCAGGAGATCCGATCCTGCTGTATTGCCCGAATGAAACGGACGGAAAGCCCTTTGTCCACTCCCTGTTCTTCGTGGGATGGACCGAGGACGGATACGCGAAGATCTACTGCCACAATAACCGGAACAACGGCGGCGTGAACCGCTGGCCTGCGTGCTATGCCTGCCACGGACGGCTGACAGAAGCACATGTCATGCATATCCGGGGAAATTCCCCGAAGAAGAACGGAACCTATCCGGCAAATTCCTGGATGACCATCAAAGGAAAAACCTGGCATATCAACGGCAGCGGCATCAAAGATGTGGGCTGGACTCAGATCGACGGATCCTGGTATTACTTCAATGATGACGGGGAGCTGGTGACGGGAACGGAAACGGACGGACAGTATAACGGATGGAAGGATATTGACAGTAACCGTTATTATCTGATGGAAGACGGAAAAATGCTAGAGGGCTGGCACTGCATCGGTGGTAACTGGTATTTCCTGTCCAGGGCAGGACTCAGGACCGGATGGCTCCGGAGCGACGGATCCTGGTATTATCTTGACGATAACGGCGTGATGGTGGCTGATGCAACCAGAAAGATCGACGGCAAGGTATATGAGTTTGCAAAGAACGGTGCATGTAAAAACCCGTGAGAATCCGTAGATCAGAAAAAAACAGTTGACAATTATAATGCAAAAGAGTATTATACAATTTGAATCTAATGATGGTTTGGAGAAAGATCATATGTTAGATCAAAAGAGTTAACAATTCCATTCATTTATATTTCTTATAAAAGAAGGAATCAGAGGTAAGTATTGTATCGATGCACTTAGGGTATACTATGCCCTTCGGGCAGCAAAGTACAGAGATGTACAAATTCGTACAAATCTGTATATGCAATGCACATCTGGTTCCTTCTTTTTGCGTGTTGTATTTGGCACGGTGTTCTTTGACAACTAAATACCGCCTCCCCGGATGGGCGGTAACCATCCGGTTCGGGTAAGCAGTCGCGACGACCTGCCGCTTTCGGCAGCGAGCGTGCCAAGAACAGGGGATCCAGGGCGGAGGTAACAAGTAACCAATATAAGAATAAAATGAATGGAGACATTGCTTATGAATACGAAAGAATTTAAGAATCCCATGACCAAGTATTTCCAGTATGAATATGCACTTTACATGATGGTGTCAGATTTCTTCCACAAGGTGCACTGTGATTCTCTGGTGTTGAAGACACTGGAACTGTACTACAAGGAGCTGGTAAGTGAGAACCGGGAAACAGGCCACGTTTCCTACGAGCGCCAGTACAGGATGGAAGACAGGATCCTGGAGCTGATCGACAGGGATATCGCCGGTAAGGTGGTGTTCCCGGGCATGGAGATCTGTGATGCGGAGCTGACGATCCGTAATGAGGAAAGTGGCCTGCACTCCTTCTTCTACAGCGACGGAGTCTATGGATTCGGCGTCGGCCTGAAGCTGGGGTCGAAGATCGGGATGGACGGAGAGGAGAGGATCTTCCTGAAGGGTCTCTGGTTCCACAACCTTTCCCCGTCGGTAGTGAAGTGTGACGTAGCCGACGGTAAAAAAGTGCTTGAAAATTCTGATAAGATGGTCTACAATAACTCCAAGTGTGCAAAAGCAGAGATGGAGACTGCGTCCTGACGTGCTGACAGGGAGCCGGCGGCCGAGACTGAGAGCTGCGGTAAGATACAAGGGACAAGCGGAACACTCCGGAGCTGACTGCCTGAAGGGATCGAAGTTCGATCGGGGGAGTAGGGCGGTCCGTCAACGGCACGTTACGCCGAAAGAGAGCGGACTTTATTTAAGGTCCGAATTCGGGTGGTACCACGGTTATAAATCGTCCCGAGGCATGTAGTTTTTATGGAACACAGCCTCGGGACGTTTTGTATTTCCGGGGTGTACGGTTTGGTGTATCAGATTGTCAGAGAAAGAGGAAGAAAGTATGTACAGAGACAAAACCATCGACAAAATGTCAGAAGCAGATGTTGGAACAAATGTCCGCCTGGCGGGCTGGGTTGAGAATATCCGTGATCACGGCGGCGTATCCTTTATAGACCTTCGGGATATGTACGGTGTGATGCAGGTGGTCCTTCGGGATACGGCGCTGCTGGAGGGGATCACCCGTGAGCAGGCCATTTCCGTAGAAGGTCTTGTGGAGCATCGGGACGAGGAGACTTACAACCCGAAGATCCCCACGGGAACTATCGAGCTGGAGGCGCACTCCATCGATATCCTGGGTAAGGTGTATACCCAGCTTCCCTTCGAGATCATGACCTCCAAGGAAGTTCGTGAAGAGGTTCGTCTCAAGTACCGTTATCTGGATCTTCGGAACCAAAAGGTGAAGGACAACATCCTGTTCCGTTCCAAGGTCATCAGCTTCCTTCGGAAGAAGATGGAGGAAATGGGCTTCGTGGAGATCCAGACACCGATCCTCTGCGCATCCTCACCTGAGGGCGCCCGGGACTATATCGTTCCGTCCCGCCGTTACAAGGGTAAGTTCTATGCGCTTCCCCAGGCTCCGCAGCAGTACAAGCAGCTGCTGATGGTGTCCGGCTTTGACAAGTATTTCCAGATCGCTCCCTGCTTCCGTGATGAGGATGCGAGAGCGGACCGTTCTCCGGGAGAGTTCTATCAGCTGGACTTTGAGATGAGCTTTGCAACCCAGGAGGACGTATTCAAGGTAGGAGAGGAAGTGCTTTCCGCAACCTTCAAGGAGTTTGCACCGGAGGGTTATACCGTGACCGAGGCACCCTACCCCGTGATCAGCTACAAGCAGGCGATGCTGGAGTTCGGCAGTGACAAGCCGGATCTTCGGAACCCCCTGCGGATCATAGATCTTTCTGATTTCTTCCAGAAATGTACATTCAAGCCTTTCCACGGCAAGACGGTGCGGGCCATCAATGTACCGCGGAAGCTGTCCAAGGGCCAGCATGAGAAGATGCTGAAATTTGCGCAGGATATCGGTATGGGCGGCCTGGGTTATCTGGAGGTTCTGGAAGACGGAAGCTATAAGGGACCCATCGACAAGTTCATTCCGGATGACATGAAGGAAGAACTGAAAACCCTGGCAAAGCTGAACGTCGGAGATACCATTTTCTTTATCGCAGATAAGGAGCAGAAGGCAAATCTCTTCGCAGGACAGATCCGGAACGAACTGGGTGCCCGTCTGGACATGATCGAGAAGAATGCATACCGGTTCTGCTATATCAACGATTTCCCCATGTATGAGTACGATGAGGAGATCAAGGGGCCTGCATTTACCCATAATCCGTTCTCCATGCCCCAGGGCGGTCTGCAGGCGTTAAATGAGAAGGATCCGCTGGATATCCTGGCTTATCAGTACGACATCGTCTGCAACGGCGTGGAGCTCTCCTCCGGTGCCGTGCGGAATCACGATATGGAGATCATGGAGAAGGCCTTCGAGATCGCAGGCTATTCCAAGGAGGTTCTTGAGCAGAAGTTCGGAGCGCTGTACAGTGCATTCCAGTTTGGTGCACCTCCGCATGCCGGCATGGCACCGGGCGTGGACCGTATGATCATGCTGCTGCGCAACGAGGAGAACATCCGTGAAGTTATCGCATTCCCCATGAGCGGAACCGGACAGGATCTGATGTGCGGTGCGCCGGGTGAAGTGACGGAGATGCAGCTGAGAGAGACACACATTAAGGTAAGAGATTAATTACAGGAAATGAGTGAAGGATCTTGAAAGAAGGAGAAGCAGGATGCAGATCACAGACGAAACCATCGAATATGTTGGCATTCTTGCGAAGCTGGAGCTTTCTCCTGAGGAGAAGGAGCGTGCGAAGCAGGACATGTCAGAAATGCTGGACTACGTCGGAAAGCTGAATGAGCTGGACGTATCCGGCGTAGAACCCATGAGCCACACATTTCCCGTATCCAATGTGATGCGTGAGGATGTGGTGACCAACGGGGATGAACGGGAGAAGATCCTGGCAAATGCACCGGAGAAGACCGAGGAAGCATTTATCGTACCGAATACATTTTAGATTCCGCTTTGCCTTCAGGCAAAACGAGAATCGTACGCACCCACAAACGCAAGGAGTAAATACATGGAAAGAGAAGCTATTCTCCGCCTGACTGCAGTGGAATTGGGAAAGGCCATCGCTGCAGGTGAGGTGACCAGCATGGAAGCTACGAAGGCTTATCTGGATCAGATCGGCCATCGGGAGAAGGATATCCACGCATATATAACCGTCGATACGGAAGGCGCACTCAGACAGGCGGCTGAGTGTGACGAGAAGATCAAGGCCGGGACGCTGAAAGGACCGCTGGCCGGTGTACCGGTTGCCATCAAGGACAATATGTGCACCGAGGGACAGCTGACCACCTGTGCGTCCAAAATCCTGGGGAACTTTGTTCCTACATATACTGCAACGGCAGTACAGGCCATGAAGGATGCAGGCGTGGTGATCCTGGGCAAGACCAACATGGATGAGTTTGCCATGGGAAGCACTACGGAGACCTCTTACTTCGGACCTACCAGGAATCCGAGAGATCTCTCCCGTGTTCCCGGCGGTTCCTCAGGCGGTTCCGCAGCAGCCGTGGCAGCAGAGGAATGCGCTGCAGCTCTGGGAAGTGATACCGGCGGATCCATCCGTCAGCCCGCAGGTTTCTGCGGCGTAACAGGTATTAAGCCCACCTACGGACGGGTATCCCGGTACGGACTGATCGCTTACGGTTCTTCCCTGGATCAGATCGGACCTCTGGCAAAAGATGTCGCTGATTGCGCGGCCATTCTGGAGATCATTTCCACTACGGACGAGAAGGATTCCACTTCCGCCCGTCTTGCAGAGGGAAGTGAAGAAGCGGCTACGGATTTTACGTCAGCGCTTGTAAATGATGTAAAGGGAATGAAGATCGGTGTGCCGAGGGATTATTTCCTGGAGGGAATCGATCCGGAAGTGAAGGAGAAGGTGCTGGCAGCGGCGGACAAATTCCGTGAGCTGGGAGCAGAGGTGGAAGAGTTTGATCTGGGTATGGTGGAATATGCCATCCCGGCTTACTATATCATCGCCTGCGCAGAGGCATCCTCCAATCTGGAGCGGTTTGACGGTGTGAAGTACGGTTATCGTACAGAGAGCTTTAATGATCTTCACAATATGTATAAGAAGACCCGTTCCGAGGGCTTCGGGGCAGAGGTGAAGCGCCGTATCATGCTGGGAAGCTTCGTACTGTCCTCAGGATATTATGACGCATACTACGTTAAGGCTCTGCGGGTGAAGGCTCTGATCAAGCAGGCCTTCGACAAGGCATTTGAAAAGTATGATGTGATACTGGGACCGGTGGCTCCCACTACGGCACTGCCCATGGGAGAGTCTCTGTCAGATCCCATCAAGATGTATCTGGGTGATATCTATACCGTATCCGTGAATCTGGCCGGGTTGCCGGGCATCTGCCTTCCCTGTGGTGAAGACTCCAAGGGACTTCCGGTGGGCCTGCAGTTGCTGGGACAGACCTTTGCGGAGAAGAAGATCATCCGTGCGGCTTATACATTTGAGAAGAATCGCCAGAGTGAGCGAAGAATCCTGATAAAGGAGAGCATTCATGAGTAAAGAATATGAAGTCGTCATCGGACTGGAAGTCCATGTCGAACTGAATACGAAGACGAAGATCTTCTGCGGCTGCTCCACGGCCTTTGGTGGTGCGCCGAACACCCATGTGTGTCCGGTCTGCTCCGGTATGCCGGGAAGTCTTCCTGTGTTGAATAAAGGTGTGGTGGAGAAGGCCATTGCAGTAGGTCTTGCCACCCATTGTGATATCACAAGGAACAGCAAGTTCGACCGGAAGAATTATTTCTATCCGGATAATCCGCAGAATTACCAGATCTCTCAGCTGTACTATCCCATTTGCAGAAATGGCTACGTGGCCATCAAGGATGCGGGTGGAAATGAAAAGCATGTGCGGATCCACGAGATCCATATGGAGGAGGATGCCGGGAAGCTGGTGCATGATGCTTTCACGGATGAGACCTACGTGGATTTCAATCGCTCCGGTGTGCCGTTGATCGAGATCGTGTCCGAGCCGGACATGCGCTCGGCAGATGAGGTCATCGCATATCTGGAGGGCCTTCGGGAGACCATCCAGTATCTGGATGCTTCCGACTGCAAGCTGAACGAAGGCTCCATGCGTGCGGACGTGAACCTGTCCATCCGTGAGAAGGGCAGTGATACGTTCGGTACCCGTACCGAGTCCAAAAACCTGAACTCCTTCAGGGCCATTAAGCGTTGTATCGAGAATGAAGTGAACCGCCAGATCGATCTGATCGAATCCGGCGAGAAGGTAGTGCAGGAGACCCGCCGCTGGGACGATGAGAAGGGCTATTCCTATCCCATGCGCTCCAAGGAGGATGCGCAGGATTACCGGTATTTCCCGGATCCGGATCTGGTACCCATCGCGGTATCCGAGGAGTGGATCGAGGAGATCCGCGGCCGTCAGCCGGAAATGCGTGCCGAGAAGATCGCACGTTATAAGGAAGAATACCAGCTGCCGGATTATGATATCGATCAGCTGACCGGTGAGAAGAAGCTGGCGGATCTGTTTGAGGGTGCGGTTGCCGCGGGTGCAGATCCGAAGAAGGCCTCCAACTGGCTGATGACGGAGACCATGCGTCTCATGAAGGAGACCAACACCGATGCCTCCAATTTAAAGTTCAGCGCAGAGAACCTGGCAGAGCTCATCGCTCTGGTGGATGCAAAGGAGATCAACGGTGCGGTGGCGAAGGAAGTCTTCGAGAAGGCTGTATTCTCCGATAACCTAAGTCCGGCGCAGTATGTGAAGGATCATAATCTGTCTACCAAGGCAGATGACGGTGTCCTCTCTGAGGTGGTGGACAAGGCGATCGCTGCCAACCCCAAGGCTGTGGAGGATATCAAAAACGGTAAGGGGAAGGCCATCGGCGCCATCGTCGGCTTCGTTATGAAGGAGATGAAGGGCAAGTGCGACCCGGGAACCGTGAACAAGATGATCGCTGAGAAGTTGAAGTAGATGAGTGGGAAGTGAAGGGATTCTTCCTCGCGTTGCTCGTCAGAATGACAGGTAATCATGTCATTCTGAAGGAGCGCTTGGCGCGACTGAAGAATCCTGTCACTCGTTTTGTTCGTCAGAATGACAGGAGAACTATGAAGGTAACGCTTGCCGTGGTGATGCCGGCGTACAATGAAGGAAACAGAATATACGAGAACCTGCAGATCTGTGCGAAAGCCATCGGGCAGTTCTGCCCGTCCTTCCGGATCCTGGCAGTCAATGACGGCAGCAAGGATAATACCGAGGAGGAAATGCGCCGCGCGGCCGCAGAGGATCCGCGGATCGGTATCATTTCCTATGAGAAGAACCGGGGGAAGGGCTATGCCATCCGCCGGGGAATGTCTGCCAGCAAAGCAGAGTACACGGCGTTTCTGGACGCGGACCTGGATCTGCCGCCGGAGCAGCTGGAAGGGTATCTGACGGTGGCGCAGCAGGAAGGGAAGGACATCGTCCTGGGCTCCAAGCTTCACCCGGATTCCAATCTGGAATATCCCTTCTATCGCAAGGCCATGACTTTGGGATATTATCTTTATCTGAAACTGCTGTTCCATCTGCCCATCCGGGATACCCAGACGGGGATCAAACTGTTTCGGACAGAGGCGATCCACCCTGTGGTACAGGCTATGAAGTCGGACAGGTTCTGCTTTGATATCGAGCTGCTGGCCATGGCCCGGAAGCGGAACCTTTCGATGCAGGAAGAGCCGGTGGTCGTGCGCTATCACGGAGACGGAGAGCGGAAGACGAAGATCCGGCTGAAAACCATTTTCGATATGTTTTTTGAAACCTTCCGGATCTGGCGGCGGCTGCGAAGCTATGATCCGACGGTTGGATGATGTTTGGGATGAGTGGAATATTGGAAAATTTTCGCTTGCATTTCGGAGGAATCTGTCATATAGTATTGCAAATCAGGACGCGAGATGGCATAATTATGATTATGTAAACAAGATCACGGGGCGCTTTAGGCACGCATGCGTAGCAATTATCGCTGAACACGGACTGTATAAGAAGTGTAAGGTGTATAATCGATAAATACGTGCGAAGCGATAATTCACGGAGCGCCGGAAGGCGCGCAGTGTGGAATAGGAGTTTCGAATGTCATTTGACGATGATTTTTATGATGATGACGAATACGGCGAAGATGATTATTACGATGATCCGGAATATCGGAAAAAACGCTCGGGATCGGATGATGACGATGATGAAGGGCGGGGGATCTCAGCCAATGCAAAATGGGGCATTGCGCTGATCATTGAGCTGATCATTATCGTGGGACTGATCTTCGGATTGGTCCGTTCGTATGTCCATAATAAATACAGCCTTCTGGATGTGCAGGAACTGAACAAGGAGGAACTGCTGATCAACGAGGGCGTGAATGAGGAGCAGATGAAGGGCTACACCAACATTGCTCTTTTTGGCGTGGATGCGCGGGATTCCAGTTTAGGTGCCGGAAACCGCAGCGATGCCATGCTCGTAGCCAGCATCAATAACGACACGAAGGAAGTAAAGCTTGTGTCGGTATATCGGGATACCCTGCTGGAGATCCCGGACGAAGAGGGCGCATTTACGGCGAAGATCAATGCTTCTTATGCTTACGGTGGGGCAAAACGGGCAGTCCAGGCGTTGAATTCCAATTTGGATCTGAACATCACGGATTTTGTTACCGTGAACTGGGAAGGGCTGACCCGTGCCATCGACGCTATCGGCGGGGTTCCCATTCATGTGGAAGAAAACGAGCTGGATATGCTGAATGCGTGTCTGACCGAGCAGATCAGTGCTACGGGGATCTATTCCGACGGTGTCTTTGAGACCGGACTGATCGTTCTGAACGGAGCGCAGGCCACGGCCTATTCCCGGATCCGGAGCACGGATCAGGGAGATATCACCCGTACCGAGCGTCAGCGCGAGGTGCTCACGGCCGTGATGGAGAAGATGAAAGACAGTGATCTTTCTACGATCGACAAGGTCATCGATGAGGTATTCCCGTACATCAGTACCAGTATGACGGAAGATGAAATGATCGACCTTGCAAAAAGTGTCCGCTCTTACAAACTGAATCAGACGGCAGGATTCCCGTTCCAGTATCAGTATTACAGTTCGGATACCAAGGGCTCCTGCATCGCACCGGAGGATCTTACCGGAAATGTAGCCGCACTCCATCGTTATCTGTTCGGGTTGCAGGACTATACACCGACAACATCCGTTCAGCGGATCTCAAATGCAATTTCAAATGAAACCGGATTCTTCAGTAAAGGGAAAGTTTTGGCACCGGGTGAAGAGTCAGGGAATTAGAGCTGCACGTGGCGGTCCGGAAACGGGCGGCCACGTGGCTTTTATACCAGAATAATGCGGAGGATGAGATGAAAAAACATATCATGGTAGCACAGTCCGGCGGCCCGACGGCAGCGATCAATGCATCACTGGCGGGTGTGATCCGGGGAGCTCTGGCAAGCGAAACTTACGATAAGATCTATGGCGCGATCCACGGGATCAGCGGGGTGCTGAATGAACAGTTTCTGGAGCTGTCGGAAAGGGCACGGACAGAGGAGCGTTTCCTGGAATGTCTGGAACTGTCGCCGGCCATGTTTCTTGGTTCCTGCCGGATAAAGATGCCGGATCCGATGGAGAATCCGGAGATCTACGACCAGATCTTCCGGACCCTGGAGAAGATGCATGTCGGGGCGTTCTTTTACATCGGCGGAAATGATTCCATGGATACCGTTACGAAGCTTTCGCAGGCGGCCAAAGCATTTGGTTCTCATATTTTGTTTGCCGGTGTGCCGAAGACCATTGATAACGATCTGATCCATACGGATCATACGCCGGGCTACGGTTCTGCGGCAAAGTTCATCGCGTCCTCCATGCTGGAGATCGCGCATGATACCTATATCTATGATATTCCGTGTGTGACCATCGTTGAGATCATGGGACGTGATGCGGGATGGCTGACATCGGCAGCGGCACTGGCACGAAATGAATATAACCGGACACCGCAGCTGATCTATCTGCCGGAGGTTCCGTTCCATCGCTCGCAGTTTGTGGAGGATGTGAAGCGGGAACTGAAGAAGAGTAAGAACGTTGTGGTTGCAGTATCCGAAGGCATCCGGGACGAGAAGGGCATTTACATCAGTGCGAAAGAGGCTGTGGCAGATAAGTTCGGTCATAAGCAGCTCTCCGGTGTGGGCAAGGTGCTGGAGAATATCGTGAAGAGAGAGCTTCATATTAAGGTTCGCTCGATCGAGCTGAATATCCTCCAGCGCTGTGCGGGACATATCACCTCGGCGCAGGATCTGAAAGAATCCTCAGAACTTGGCGAGATGGCTGTTAAGCTGACGGAAGAAGGAAAGACCGGATTCATGACGTCCATCCGGCGGATCTCCGATACGCCGTATCGCTATGAGATCCGGCAGGCGGAGCTGACGGAGATCGCAAATAAGGAGCGGGATGTGCCGCGGGAGTGGATCAACGATGCCGGAAATGATGTAACGGAGGAGATGCTCCGCTATATCCGCCCGCTTGTTGCAGGGGAAACGAAGACGGAGTGGAAAGACGGACTTCCGGTATATCTTCCGGTGCCGCATCTGAATCATCCGGGGGAGTGATCCGGGCGGAAATTACTTCCGGAAAATCTGATGAGAATACGCGGGTTATAGTTCTTCAATTTATCGATATTCGCTCAATTGTCTGACATTTTGAACGTTTTTATCTTGATTTTTCATTTCGCAGGGAGTATAATAAATTCAGAAAAGAGAAGATCGTATGCAGATATCTGGGATGCTCGATCACTCCTGTTTATTTGAACCTACATCTACTTTAAACGGGATTCCTATATCTGTGGCTGGATGACCGGCCTCCTCTGAGTGGACTTCAGAAGGTCACTTGCGGACACCCACCTGGCATTGTTTGCTAGGAGTCAAACGCAGGAGCCGGCATCTCGGGTATGTGTATACGGTTTTCAGATTTTCTGAACCATAATCGATTTATATAAAGGCAGCCGGAGAGCTGCCTTTCTTAATGTATCATAAATATATCTTGCACTTAATGCACTTTTCGTAATGTTTATGTGCAGGGATTACGGGAGGCAGTTATGAAGACATGGATCCGAAGGATCATAGGTTTTGTAAAAGGGACGGCAGATGAGCATATTGATGCCTTTGCAGGACAGTCAACGTTCTTTATCTTTCTTTCATTTTTTCCGTTACTGAATATTCTTCTTGCTCTGGCACCGATCCTGCCATTTTCAGAGCAGCAGATCACGGAGCTCATTTTGAAGGCAATCCCGGCGGATCTTTCCCCATATGTGCGGGCGATCATTTCCGATATCTACAACGGGGGAGCGCCCAGCTTCACGATCTTCTCCATTCTGATGGCAGTCTGGTCCGCGGCAAAGGGGATCATGGCTATTCGCAACGGGTTAAATGAGGTGTATCGATCCAGGGAGAATAAGAATTTTCTGGTGATCCGCGGGATCAGTGCTTTATATACCCTGGTCTTCATTGCAGTGCTGGTGGTGCTTACATTTGCAAATCTTTTCGGACGCCAGCTCTATGCGGACATTCTGGAAAAACATGAAGAGATCCGGGATATCGCCCAGCTCATCGTACGGCTTCGCGGCGTGGGGTCCTTCCTGGTAATTTTCTTCATGCTGCTCGGCATGTATACATTTATGCCGAATCGGAAACTGCTTCTTCGGTATCAATGCATCGGTGCGATTTTTGCGGCCGGATCCTGGGTGCTGGTGTCCTGGGGATTCTCCTACTATATTGAATATGCCCTGTCAAAATCCCAGATGTACGGATCCCTGACCATGATCATCATGCTGCTTTTCTGGCTTTATCTGATGGTCAGCCTGATCTTCTGGGGAGCGCAGATCAATCAGTTTCTTTACGATTATGTCTATAAGGAACGGGCGGATCGGATCACGGAACGGAGGTTTAAACGTCGTGCGATCCGAAAGGCCTGGGCCGCGGAAAAGGTCATCAGACACAGACAGGCAAAGGGCTGGCGGATCCCGAGGCGGCTGGCGAAGAAATATCCGGAACTGGTGAATCAGCCGAAGAAGGGGGAGAGGGCGGAGAATTCGGAGAAATCGGAGCTTTCGGAGAAACAGAAGGGGGAATCCAGGGAGTTTACGGAACAAGAGGAAAAACCGCAGGAAGAGCCTGGGGAGGTTATGGAGCGAGTAGAAAACCCGCAGGAAGAGACCGGAGAAGTGATGAAACAAGAAGAAATTACGAGTGAAATAAATGAAAGGTCGCAGGACAAAGATGTAATCAAGACTGATAATAAAAACGACGATCAATGAGATCAGCGTAAAAAACGGAGTGACAGATTGTGCAGACGAGTTTGTTCCGGAATTATGAAAATCTGGAATTTTGGATTTTTGGAATAATAGGATTGCATCAGAAAGTTTGGGTACACAAATATGGATCGGAATAATGTAAATGATCGGGATATAGAGGAAATGGCTCCTGCATCCTCTCTTACATATGCGACTATTGATTATGACCGGGAAAAGCGACTGGGCGTGAATGAGGTTATTTTCGGGCTTGGCAAATCCGCAGATCAGATCTCCGGAATCCTGCAGGACATGATCGATCATGGGCTGGGACGGATCGCGGTTACCAGGATCGACGAAGCGAAAGCGGATTTGGTTCGTAAGCAGTTTCCGGATGCGGAGTATCTTTCGATTCCTGAAATGCTGATTTATGATGAGGATAAAATGAAATTAAAGGATCCGGCGAAGAAAGCAGATTCCTTTGGGCTGGTATCGGTGGTGACGGCAGGAACCTCCGATCTGAAGGTGGCAGAAGAGTCAGCTTGTATGAGTGAGTTCTTGCATCACGAAGTTCTCCGGGTATATGATGTGGGAGTTGCCGGGATCCACAGGCTTTTAAGTCGGATCGAGGAGATCCGGAAGGCGGATGTGGTCATAGTTGTAGCCGGAATGGAGGGAGCTCTGGCGTCTGTAGTCGGCGGACTGGTCAGCAAGCCCGTCATCGCGGTTCCGACAAGCATCGGTTACGGTGCATCTTTCCAGGGATTATCACCGCTTCTTTCCATGCTGAATTCCTGCGCGTCGGGGGTGGGGGTTGTGAATATCGATAACGGATTCGGTGCGGCCATGCTCGCAAATCGGATCCTTGGATTGCTGAAAGAAAAAATGTCCTGATATATTTTATGCTCTGAAATAGAAAACCGGGTGCATGCCATAGGCGGACATGCACCCGGTTTTCTATGTGTACGGATCGCAGTGGGAACTGCGGAAAACTATGATAGAAACGGTGATAGAAGGTGCTCTATGCCAGTTTCTCGATCGCTGCCCGAATCCTCTTCAGAGACTCTTCCTTACCAAGCAGGCTCAGAAGTTCGGTTGCTCCGCCGGGAGTAGCTGCTTTGCCGGAGAGTGCGGTGCGGATCGGCCACATCACAAAGCCGGTCTTATACTCATGGGCAGCTGCAAATTCCTGAAGCGCGGCGAAAAGGGCGTCGTTGGAAAAATCCTCCGCGGCTTCCAGTACGGGGAGTACCTCGGCAAGCAGTGTCCGGGAGTTTTCCGGATTGGTCTTCATCTTTTTATGGGTATAGAGTGCTGTGTCATACTCCGGCACCGCATCGATGAAATCCACCTGGTCTGCGATGTCCGGGAAGATCTCGATCCGGGACTGCACCATGGCAGCGACCTTTTTCAGATCGACCGGGGATTTCACGGCCTCCTGCAGATATGGCAGCGCCATCTCATGGAATTTCTCAGGATCCATGGCCTTCATGTACTCGCCGTTCATCCATTTCAGCTTGGTCATATCCAGAACCGCCGGAGACTTGGACATGTTGTGGTAATTGAAGGCCTTCGTCAGTTCTTCAAGAGAGAAGATCTCCTGATTATCCTCCGGGCACCAGCCGAGTAGCGCAACATAGTTCACGATAGCCTCGGTCAGGAAACCCTGCTCCAGAAGATCCTCGAAAGAGGAGTGACCGCTGCGTTTGGACAGCTTCGCATGTGTCTCGTCCGTGATCAGCGGGCAATGGATGTATACCGGAACCTCCCAGCCGAAGGCATCATAAAGGCGGTTGTACTTCGGCGCGCTGGAAAGATATTCATTTCCGCGGACCACATGGGTGATGCCCATCAGATGATCATCCACCACATTTGCAAAATTGTAGGTGGGATATCCGTCGGACTTGATCAGGATCATGTCATCCAGTTCCTCGTTGGGAACGGTGATGGCTCCGTAGAGTTCGTCGTCAAATGTGGTCGTGCCTTCCGTCGGATTGTTCTGGCGGATGACAAAGGGAACGCCCGCATCCAGCTTTGCCTGCACTTCTTCCTTCGAGAGGTGAAGACAGTGCTTGTCATAGTGGAAGACCTCTTTCCCTTCGATCTCGGTCTTCAGGCCGGCAAGCCGCTCTGCATCACAGAAGCAGTAGTAGGCTTCACCGCGCTCCACCAGCTGCTTCGCATATTCCATGTAAATGCCGGCCTGCATGCGCTCTGACTGCACATAGGGGCCGACTCCGCCGTCTTTGTCGGGACCCTCGTCCCAGAGAAGACCGGTTTTGATGAGCGTACGGTTGATGATATCGACAGCGCCTTCCACTTCACGTTCCTGGTCGGTGTCCTCGATTCGGAGGATAAAATCGCCGTCCTCATGTTTTGCAATGAGGTAAGCGTAAAGTGCCGTGCGCAGGTTTCCAACATGCATCCGTCCGGTGGGACTGGGTGCGAATCTGGTTCTGACTTTCTTTTCTGCCATGATCAGTTGTCCTTTCCTGTTATTCTTTCCGTGGATATCCGCAAGGAGTATCTGCAGTGCGTCGGAACGCTAAGAGACATTTTACCACGGATGAGAATGAAAGAAAACGTATTTTTGAATATGTTTGAAATTCTCCGGAGAGTGTAGTATACTATCACCGTATATGCGGTTGTGAGTAAACATGCATTTTTCCGGTTCTGAAACGTCCTTCGACGTTATAAGAACCATAAGCTTATTATATGAGGGAGTTATGGTATGAATTGGGGTATGGGCAAAACAGGTTCTTCTACCTTGGGCGAACTGAGCTGGGATTTCAGTAAAATGAGTTCCACAACGTTGTTCAGTATAGCTCTGCTTGCGGTACTTGTGATCCTTTTGATCGTGCTGGTGGTAGTGACGATTAAGGTTCTTTCAAGGGGAAGAAAAGAGGAGCGCGGGGAATATACCGAGCGCACCTACACGACGCGTGACGGAGCAGAAGAATCTGATGAGGATACGGACGAAGACGACGAAGAGTCCTCAGATGATGAAGCTTCCGGGTCGGACGACGAGGATTCGGATTCGGGAAGAAAATCGAAAAAAGACAAAAAAAATGACAAAAAAAATGACAAAAAAAATGACAAAAAGAATAAAAAAGCAGAGAAGAAGAAATTAAAGGAACAAAGCCGCAATGAGTATGAGAGCGGCGATGGGGAAGATGATGAGGATGAGGAAGAAGACAGCGAGGCTGAGACGACCGTCCTCACAAGTGCAAAGACTGAGAAACAGTCAGACAGATCCGGCAGCCGTGAGGATGTAGCGGCCGTAGTGGAGGCTGCACTTCAGGCAAAAGCGAAGGCGGCGGAGCTGGAAGCGCGCGTTGCCAGAGAGAAGGCGGAGCAGGCGGCTGAAGAGGCTGCACTTGCGGCAAAGAAAGCAAGTGAGGCAGAGGAGGAAGCCAGGGCAGCAGCACGTCAGGAAGACGACGAAGAAGAATCCGTATCAGAAACGTCTGAAAGTGAAGTTTCAAATGATCCGGATCATGCATATGCATCAGAATCTGCACAGGATCCGGATGACGATGAAGAGGCAGATTCAGATGAAGATGATTCAGATGAGGATCTCGATGACGGTGATGAGTTTGGCCGTACGGATGAGATTCCGGTAGCAAGGATCCGCCGGGAGCTGGGCGAACCGGAACAGACCGAACAGGATCTGATGAAGGCGAAGACACAGATCGCAGATTCCGATCAGATCATAGAAGCGGTGAAGGCTGCACGAAGCGGAAAGAAGCCGGCGGCAGAAGCGGACAGTGCATTTGGCGAGAATGCATTCGTAGTGGAGCCCGAGACGCAAAAGACGCTGGATACAACCTTTGACAGTGCATTTACGGATCCGAACCTCAGGCAGGATTACATCTCCGGACAGGCAGAGGATGAGGTTTCGGAAGAAGGCTCAGAAGCGGCTTCAGATGTGGCTTCATCAGACAGCGCATTTGCGGCATCAGAAGAAATTCCGTCAGACAGTGCGTTTGCTCCGCAGGCATCGGAAGAGCTGGTGGACAGTGCATTTGCATCACCGGTGGAAGAAGAAAAGGGCGAGGAGGTTCATTCGCTTCAGGTTGCAGGTGAGACCATTACGGTCAATCCGGTGAATGCGGTGAATATCCATACCGTGAATGCGGCCGGACCGGTTCAGACGACCAATCCTGAGGCCGGGATCAACGATCCTTCTGAAATGAGCGAGTTCCTGTCGGACAATCCGGTTCCGAAGAAGGAAAAGAAGAAGCTGAAGAAGCGGGATGTGATCTTCGCAAAGAAATTTGATGAAGACATGCCGAGGATCGAAGGCGGCCGGTTCCTGTGGTACAATAATCAGGATATTGAGACGCTGACAAAGAAAGAAGATATGTATTTCTACTGCCATTATTTCGACGATCCGGCAGAAGCCGTGCTTCCGCTGATCATAGAAATGTATGACTGTGCGTTTGTCCGGACCGAAGAGATTCAGAGGATCGCGTACGGGATCCAGTATAAATCCATGGGTCTTCGTGAGATCCTTACCGCAAAGGAAGATGTCAGCTTCGACCGCAGCAAGATCAAGAAGGATCCGACAGAGCAGGATCTTCTGCAGATCCGCGCAAAATGGGTGGATTATGTAGATAATTTCCTGCAGATCATCGTGATCAAGGCTCCGGCGCACATGCAGGAGTATATCCGGGAGCAGTTATATGCCTACGGAGAGAATGATGTGGAGACGCTGCTGTTCTGTCCGGAACCGGAAGATGATGAAGAAGAGTAATCAATAAATATTCTTTTGACATGTATTTCGGTATGTGTTAGAATGCAAATCAGTTTAATATGGTCAAAGGCGTAGATGGTGCAAAGTAGGAAGTGACGGATGTTGTTACAGAGAGCCGGGGATTGCTGGAAACCCGACCGACAGTTGCTTTTGAAATTTCACACCGGAGCTGCATGGAAGAATGGATCGCCAGTAGTTCATGCCGTAGAGAGAGCGCGTTAAGCTTCCCACGAGAGCCGGTGCAGATGCATCGGAAGGAGGGTGGTACCACGGTTTATGATCGTCCCTCTGCCAGCAATGGCAGAGGGACTTTATATTTGCGAGAGCAATGAACCATGCGGCATGGTTCATGTATTCAAGCGAGAGAAATGAAATAGGAGGATTAAATATGAGCACGCTTCAAAGAATCAAGGAAGAAGCAGAGAAGAGGATCGCGGAGGCGGTCAGCGCGGAAGCGCTGGAGGAGATCCGTGTTTCGATCCTCGGTAAAAAAGGAGAACTGACCCAGATCCTGAAGAGTATGAAGGATCTCTCTCCGGAGGAACGTCCGAAAGTTGGACAGCAGGTAAATGAGGCGCGGGTTCTCCTGGAGGAGAAACTGGCCGAGAAAAAGAAAGCCATGAAGCATGCGCTTCTGACGGAGCGCCTGAAGCGGGAGACCATCGATGTGACGCTTCCGGGCAAGCGGACCATCCGTGGACACCGTCATCCGAATCAGATCGCACTGGAAGATCTGGAGCGCGTATTCATCGGTATGGGTTATGAGGTTGTGGAAGGCCCGGAGGTAGAGTACGACCGTTACAACTTCGAACTCCTGAATATCCCGGCCAATCATCCTGCAAAGGATGAGCAGGATACCTTCTATATCACAAAGGACATCCTTCTTCGAACCCAGACTTCTTCCGTACAGGCCCGGATCATGGAACAGGGGAAACTCCCGATCAAGATCATTTCTCCGGGACGCGTATTCCGGTCAGATGAGGTGGATGCGACTCACAGCCCCTCCTTCCATCAGGTGGAAGGACTTGTGGTAGGCAAGGGCGTTACCATGGCGGATCTGAAGGGAACCCTGGATCAGTTCGCGCGGGAGTTCTTCGGACCCAATACAAAGACCAAGCTGCGCCCCCATCATTTCCCGTTCACCGAGCCCTCGGCCGAGGTGGATGTGACCTGTTTTAAATGCGGCGGCAAGGGCTGCTCTGTCTGCAAAGGCTCCGGTTGGATCGAGATCCTGGGCTGCGGCATGGTACATCCCCATGTCCTGGAAATGTGCGGGATCGATCCGGAGGTATACTCCGGCTTCGCATTCGGAATCGGACTCGAACGTGTAGCGCTGCTGAAGTATGAGATCGATGATATGCGTCTTCTGTACGAGAATGATGTTCGTTTCCTGGGACAGTTCTGATTGGGATGCGGCATAGCTCAAACGATAGGTATCAATTAGGAGGAATAGAATATGAATACCCCTTTATCATGGATCAAGGCCTATGTGCCGGATCTGAATGTGACACCGCAGGAATTTGTGGATCGGATCACTCTGTCCGGATCTCATGTGGAGAGTCACAATGTATATAATAAGAATCTGGAGAAGATCGTTGTCGGAAAGATCCTGTCCATCGAGCGTCATCCGGACGCGGATAAGCTGGTAGTATGTCAGGTGGATGTAGGGCAGGAGGCTCCCATCCAGATCGTCACCGGCGCACCGAATGTGAAGGTGGGTGATGTGGTTCCTACCGTGCTGGACGGCGGTAAAGTTGCCGGCGGACATGACGGCGGCGAGCTGCCGAAGGACGGTATCAAGATCAAGAAGGGCAAGCTTCGCGGCGTGGAATCCTTCGGTATGATGTGTGCCATCGAAGAGCTGGGTTCCAGCAGAGATCTGTATCCGGAAGCACCGGAAGACGGCGTCTATATATTTCCGGAGGATGCGGGTGTAAAGCCCGGGGATGATGCGATCGCGGCCCTGGGACTGGATGATACAAATGTAGAGTATGAGATCACTTCCAACCGTGTGGACTGTTTCTCTATCCTGGGAATGGCCAGAGAAGCAGCGGCAACCTTCGACCTGCCGTTCTATCCGCCGGAGGTGAAGGTGGAATGCAAGTGTCCGGAGAAGACGGAAGATTACATTTCCGTATCCATCGAGGATCCGGATCTTTGCAAGAGATATATTGCCCGGGTGGTTAAAAATGTGAAGATCGCTCCGTCGCCGAAGTGGCTGCAGAGACGCCTCCGTGCACAGGGAATCCGTTCCATCAACAACATCGTGGATATCACCAACTACGTGATGGAAGAGTACGGACAGCCCATGCATGCCTTTGATCTGGATACCATCGCAAAGCGTCAGATCATCGTCAAGCGCGCAAAGGACGGAGATGTGTTCAAGACGCTGGACGGTGTTGAGCGGACGCTGGATTCCAATGTTCTGATGATCTGCGACGGTGAGAAGGAAGTTGCCATCGGCGGTATCATGGGCGGCGAGAACTCCATGGTAACCGATTCCATGACAACGCTGCTCTTCGAGGCAGCCTGCTTTGACGGCACCAACATCCGTCTCTCCGAGCGTCGTCTGGGACTTCGGACCGATGCGGCCGGAAAGTTTGAAAAGGGTCTGGACCCGAATCTGGCAGAGCAGGCCATCAACCGTGCCTGCCAGCTGATCGAGGAAATGGGCTGCGGCGAGGTGCTTCAGGGCATGGTGGATGTATATCCGAACCCGGTATCCGCATGGGAACTGCCCTTTGAGCCGGAGAAGATGAATCACCTGCTGGGACTGGAGGTTCCGGTGGAGCAGATGCTGCATATTTTCGAGACGCTGGGCCTTACATACAATGCAGATACGGAAATGCTGACGATCCCGACGTACCGTCAGGACCTGCACTGCATGGCGGATCTGGCAGAGGAAGTGGCACGGTTCTATGGCTATGACAAGATCCCGTCCACACTGACCACGATCAATGCGGGTATCGGCGGAATCCCGGTGAACCAGCAGGTCCAGGGTGTGGCACGTTCCGTGGCGGAGGCAAACGGCTTCTTCGGCGGCATGACCTATTCTTTCGAGAGCCCGAAGGTATTTGACAAGCTGCTGCTGCCGGAGGATCACGAGCTGCGTCAGGCCATCCGTATCAGTAACCCCCTGGGTGAGGATTTCAGTATCATGCGGACGACGCCGCTGTCCGGTATGCTGACCTCTCTGGCTACGAATTTCAACCGTCGGAACAAGAACGTTCGACTGTACGAAATGGGAAATGTATATCTGCCTCACAGCCTGCCCCTCACCGAACTGCCGGATGAGAAGCTTCAGCTGACTCTGGGTATGTACGGCGAAGGCGATTTCTTCACACTGAAGGGTGTGGTTGAGGAGCTTTTCGAGAAGCTGAACTTTGCTGCCGATGTGGAATATGTTCCGGTTTCCGAGTATCCGTTCCTGCATCCCGGCCGTCAGGCCCAGATCCGGAAGGGCAAGCTCCTGGTGGGCTATCTCGGACAGGTTCATCCGGAAGCAGTTGAGAACTATGATATGAAGGGCGATGTCTATGTGGCGGTTCTGGATATGGATACCGTGACCATGCTGACAAAGTCTGATATCAAGTATACCGGTGTGGCAAAATTCCCGGGCTCCGGCCGAGACCTGGCACTGGTATGCAACAAGACAGTTCTGGCCGGTGACGTAGAGAAGATCCTTCGGAAATGCGGCGGTGCACTGCTGGAATCCGTAACTCTCTTCGATGTTTATGAAGGAGAGCAGCTGGGCGAAGGCAAGAAGTCTCTGGCATACAGCCTGTTGTTCCGCGCAAATGACCGTACTCTGGCAGATACGGAAGTGAACGAGAAGATCGACAAGATGCTGGCTGCGCTGGCAGAAAAGGGAATTGTTCTGCGTGCATAACTGAAACATTGAATTATCAGAAACAGAAGAATATGAAAGTATCCGACTTTAACTATGAGCTTCCGGAGGAGCTGATCGCCCAGGATCCCCTGGAGCGCCGCAGCGACTCCCGGCTCATGGTCTTAAACAGAAAAAAGAATACCATCGAACATCGGACGTTCCGGGACATCACGGAGTATCTCGCTCCCGGAGACTGTCTGGTGGTGAATGACACGAAGGTGATCCCTGCGCGTCTTCTTGGCGTGAAACCGGACACGGGAGCTGCTGTGGAGGTGCTGCTCCTCAGAAACCATGGGGACAATGTGTGGGAAGCGCTTGTAAGGCCGGGAAAGAAGCTACGGCCCGGAGCGGTCGTGTCCTTCGGGGACGGACTGCTGACCGGAACCATCGAACAAGTGCTGGAAGACGGAAACCGGCTGGTACGTTTTTCCTACGAGGGGATCTGGGAGGAACTCCTGGATCGTCTGGGAGAGATGCCGCTTCCGCCATATATCACCCATAAACTGCAGGATAAGGACCGCTATCAGACGGTATATGCCGCTCATGAGGGCTCGGCTGCCGCGCCTACGGCGGGACTGCATTTCACACCGGAGCTGCTTGCGGAGCTGGAAGCAAAGGGTGTCAGGATCGCAAGGCTGACGCTGCATGTGGGACTGGGAACCTTCCGGCCGGTGAAGGCAGAGACCATCGAAGAGCATCATATGCACAGCGAGTATTATGAGCTTTCACAGGAAGCTGCGGATCTGATCAACCAAACCAAGGCGGAGGGCGGAAGAGTGATCTCCGTCGGAACCACCAGCACACGTACGCTGGAGACGGTGGCGAATGCGCTGGAAGCAAAGGCTGCCGGTTTATGGAACGAAGAAGAGGGCATGCCTTCCAATATGGCGGATATCGTGGCCCGGAATGCATCGGCTGCTTCGCAGAACACGGAGTTCCTTCCTCTGCGGGCCTGCAGCGGATGGACGGACATTTTCATCTTTCCGGGATATCGGTTCCGGGTGGTGGACAGTCTGATCACTAATTTCCATCTGCCTCAGTCCACGTTGATCATGCTGGTCTCGGCCTTCTATGACCGGGAGCATGTACTGGAGGCGTATCGGACGGCGGTGGAAGAGAAATACCGGTTTTTCTCCTTCGGAGACGCAATGCTGCTGCTATGATCCGGGGAGCGCTTTAGGTGTGATAAGGAGTGGGCATGAAGAGACTTTCAAAAATGAATAAACACTTTCTTCTGCTGCTCCTGACGATGAGTCTGCTCCTTTCGTTTGCCGGCTGCGGACGAAAGAATACGGTTGCCACCGAAGTGCCGGAGGATATCACGGCCGGGTTCGAGGCAAAGAAGGATTATGTTCAGACCACGAAGGATGATACCCTGATCTATCGGCTGCCGGACGAATCCTCGGAGGTGTATGGAAAACTGAAGACCGGCGTGGATCTGAACCGGACCGGGGCGAAGAAGCTTTGGACAAGGATCCGGCTGAATGACACGACTTTGTATGTAAAATCGGCAAATGTAAAGGAAACCACCATCGAGTGGGTGACGGAGCAGAAGAAGGCAGAGAACTCCCATGTGGTTTATATCGATCCGGGCAAACAGATCAATGCCAGCAAAGAGACGGAAGCACTGGCGCCCGGAGAAGCGGATGAAGACGGCAAGCCCAAGATGTCGCCGGCGTCCGTCGGAACAGCCTCAGGTAAATTTGAATATGAGATCACCCTCGCCGTGGCGAAGAAACTGAAGCGGGAGCTGGAAATGCGCGGCTACGAGGTAATCCTGTCCCGGGAGACGGATACCGTATCTATCAGCAATGCGGAACGTGTGGCAAACGGAAACCGGAGCGATGCGGAGATCATCATCCGTCTGTCGGCGCATGCTTCCACCAACAGCGATTCCCACGGAATCTTCAGCCTGATCGCTTCCGCAACGAATCCCAACACGAACAAGAATTATCAGGACAGTTTCTACCTGGCCAATATGCTGGTTACGGATGCATGCATGGAGACGGACGCAAACCGGCTGGGAATCTATCAGACGGATAAGACGGTGTTCCTGAATTTTGCAAAAAAACCGGCGGCTATCGTGCAGTTGGGCTTTCTCTCCAATGCCGAGGAGGATACAAAGCTGGCAACGGAAGAGTATCAGACGAAGCTGGCGGACGGTCTGGCGGATGGGATTGATTCCTATTTTGAGTACTATGACGGGAAGTCAGAGGACGAAGCAGGCGGTAAGGAAAGTGATCCAAAATGATTACGGAATTATGAAGGACAGTTGACATAAAGTTAACATTTGAGTTGACATAAAACGACAGCTAGTTAACATAAAAATGGCAAGTAGTTAACATAATGCTGACATGTTGGTTAACATAATTTAATGGATTGGTTGACATAAAAACGGTGTTTTGGTTGACATAAGCCATCCTCCTTTACATAACATGGTAGATTTACATAATACAAACGGGTGAAAATGATGATTTTCATCCGTTTTTTGTTGATTTTTTACAAAATGGTAAGCTCTCTTTCTCCAATCCTTGGCATTCGTTCTATTGACACTAAACATAGGAAGTGATAGGATACATGCGTCATAAAAATGTAACAATATGAGTTAGTTTGCAATAATAAGTAATATTATTGTAACCTGATTCGCAAAGCGGAGAGTGTGTTCGGAAACATGAGCAGAAAATCGGATCTGAAAAAAAGTCGAATAAAGTTTAATCTTAAGCGGTATGTGTTCTCCGGACGCTATTTCGTAAGAAATGCTCTGATCGTCATGATCCTTTTGACGGTGGTGGCTATCGGAGCAGTCGGGTTTGGCCTGCTGTCCTCGATGAAGGAGGACGGGAAACAGGTAATCGAAGAGGAAACACCTGATGATATACATGGAGATTCGGTTCAGGATTCCGTTCAGGATTCTCAGGAAGACTCGAAAAAAACGGTGTCCAGTCTGAAACCGGAAACCCCCAGCATGATCATGGACATTTCCGATGCATCCATGGAAGAGTTGAAAACCATCATCGAAGAGGAGCAGACGGTTGATCTGACCGCAAGAAATGTCAGCCTTCTGGCCGGAACCAGAACTGATAATTATCGGGGATTCCTTTGCATAGAAGATGCGGTGAATGTCCGGGCCGCTGCTGATGTAAACTCGGAAGTGGTCGGCAAGCTCTACAAAGGTGCAACCGGAGAAGTGGATCAGGAAAATGATCATGCAGCAGACAGCGCCTGGACGAAGATCACATCCGGTGATGTGACGGGTTATGTTGCAACCACCTATCTGGTGCTGGGAGAAGCCGCTTCTCTTCGCGAGGATGAAACCATCGGGATGATCGGTACCACCACCGGACAGAATGTATGTATCCGTACTGCCGGGTCTACGGATGCGGATCTGGTCTATATCGCTCCGCTGGGTACGAGAATGCGGATCGATCAGGCCGAAGATGCGGATGGCTGGTATCATGTACAGCTGGCGGACGGAACCTTTGGATATGTTTCATCGGATTATGTATCGGTGGAAGAGACAGGGATCACGGCTATTTCCGCGGATGAGATCCGGGCAGTGACCGACTGGAAAGAAGAGCAGATCCGGAAGGAAGAAGAGAAGAAAGAAGAGGCCATGAAGGCAGATCTGTATCTGCTGGCGGCCATAACCTACTGCGAAGCCGGTGTGGAGCCCTATGAGGGACAGCTGGCAGTTGCAAATGTCGTACTGAACCGTCTGCACTCCGGGCGCTACGGTTCCACTTTGGAGGATGTTATTTACGCTCCGTATCAGTTTACGGGATGCAAGCTGTCCTCCTTCTCCTGGGCACTTCAGACCGGCGGCTCCGATTCCTGCCTGCAGGCAGCAAGAGAGGCGTTGGAAGGAAAGAACAACATCGGCGACTGTATGTTCTTCCGCGCAACCTGGGTTGCAGATCTGGATGCCATCGGAGATTATACGATCATCGGAACACACGTATTTTATTAAAATATTGTGATTCGGATCCTGCGATTCGAATGTTGCGCAAAGCAGAGATCAGACAGGAATGATATTATCCCGCAACCTCATTGTTATGGGGTTGCGGGTTTTAATTGCAGCTTCCGTTCCGCCATCAGGCGGAATGAGAAGCGTACGCGCCCATCACCGAAGGTGATGCCCGAACGAAGAGAGGGTTATGAGCCGGCTTCCGTGGCCGGCTCATAAGGCATAGAGAGGAGATTTAACAAATGAACCGCGATAAACTGAAACCCATGTTATTCAGCAACCTGAAAACCTATAACGGAAAGAAACTGGTGACGGATGTGGTTGCCGGAATCATCGTGGCGATTATCGCACTTCCGCTGTCCATCGCACTGGCGCTGGCATCCGGCGTCAGTCCGGAGCAGGGGATCTATACGGCGATCATCGCAGGCTTCCTCATTTCCTTCCTGGGCGGAAGCCGTGTGCAGATCGCAGGACCTACGGCTGCTTTTGCCACCATCGTTGCCGGGATCGTTGCAACGAAGGGCATGGGCGGACTGGCGATCGCGACGATCATGGCCGGGATCATCCTGATCATAATGGGATTTCTTCGGCTGGGATCGCTGATCAAGTTTATCCCCTATACCATCACCACCGGATTCACGGCCGGGATCGCGGTCACTATCGTCATCGGTCAGGTAAAGGATTTTCTCGGACTGACCTATACGGCGGGGACGAAAACCATAGAGACCATGGAGAAGATGGAAGCCATCGGGAATCATATCCACACCATTAACTGGCAGGCAGTGCTGGTGGGTGTGGTCTGCCTGGCGGTACTGATCGTCTGGCCTTATATCACGGATAAGATCCCGGGCTCCCTCATCGCGGTTCTTGTGGGTATCGCCATGGTGAAGCTCCTGAATATGAACGTCAGCACCATCGGAAATCTCTATAACATCAGCAACGAGCTTCCGAAATTTCAGATGCCGGATTTCAGCTTTGAGACCATAAAGGAAATGCTGCCGGATGCGTTCACCATCGCGATCCTGGCGGCCATCGAATCCCTTCTGTCCTGTGTGGTGGCAGACGGAATGATCAACTCCCACCACCGTTCCAATATGGAACTGATCGCGCAGGGCGTCGGTAATATCGGATCCGCGTTCTTCGGCGGCATCCCGGCCACGGGAGCTATCGCCAGAACTGCCGCAAATATCAAGAACGGAGGACGGACCCCCATCGCCGGGATCACCCACTCCCTGGTCCTGGTGCTGGTACTGGTGCTGCTGATGCCGTATGCGGCCATGATCCCCATGCCGACCATTGCGGCGATCCTCTTTATGGTGGCTTATAATATGTGCCAGTGGAGAACCTTCGTGCATCTCTGCAAAACTGCTCCGAAGAGTGATATCCTGGTACTGGTGGTGACCTTCTTCCTGACGGTTCTGTTCGACCTGGTGGTTGCCATCGAAGTCGGCATGCTGATGGCGGTCGTTCTCTTTATGAAGCGTATGAGCGATGAGTCCACAGTCTCCGGCTGGAAATATTATGATCCGGATGAAGATCCGGACGGACCGGAGCTGAAGGTCCTTCCGAAACACGTTCTGGTCTATGAGATCTCCGGCCCCATGTTCTTCGGAGATGCGGACCGGCTGGCAAGCATTAAATTTAAGGAGACCACGAGAGTGATCATCATGCGTATGCGCGGCGTGCCTGCGCTGGATGCGACGGCCATGCATGCCATGGATCAGCTATATAGCAGATGCGCGGAGAAAGGGATCCGGCTGGTATTCTCCCATGTAAATGAACAACCCCGCCACACCATGGAGAAGGCCGGATTCATTACAAAGGTGGGAGAGGATAATTTCTGTCCGCATATTGATGACGCACTTGCCTGGTCGGAGAAGCTGGTTGCTGAGGCGAAGAAGAAGGCTATGGCTGAGGCGAGAGAGCAGGCAGGGAAATAAATCCTGAATATAAATCTTGTACATACAAAAAAATCAGCGCAGGCGAACCTGCGCTGATTTTTTATTCGGGAGTGGAAAGAAGGATTACTTTCCTTCGCGCTCCTGATCCAGCATTGCCCGAACCTTCATCGGAAGGCCGAACAGATTGATGAATCCGGTTGCATCCTTGTGATCATAGAGATCACCGGTGGTGAAGCTTGCGATGGACTCAGAGTAGAGGGTGTACGGGGATGTGGTTCCGGCCTTGATGATGTTGCCCTTGTACAGCTGGAACTTCACGGTTCCGGTCACACGCTCATCGGTCTTCTCTACGAAAGCCTGCAGAGACTCACGCAGCGGGCAGAACCATTTTCCTTCGTAAACCAGATCTGCGAACTTTACGCCGATATGACGCTTGAAATCCAGAGTGTCGCGGTCGAGTACCAGCTCCTCCAGCTGCTTATGTGCTTCCATCAGGATGGTACCGCCCGGTGTCTCATATACGCCGCGGGACTTCATGCCGACAACGCGGTTTTCTACGATATCGATGATGCCGACGCCATGCTTGCCGCCCAGCTTGTTCAGCTCACGGATGATATCGGAGACCTTCATTTCCTTACCGTTTACGGACTTCGGAACACCTGCTTCGAAGGTCATCTCTACATACTCGCCCTCGTCCGGAGCATCCTGCGGGGATACGCCCAGAACCAGCAGATCCTTGTAGTTCGGCTCATTGGCCGGAGACTCCAGCTCCAGACCCTCATGGCTGATGTGCCAGATGTTGCGGTCACGGCTGTAGCTGTGCTTTGCGTCGAAGGGAAGATCGATGCCCTTGCTCTTGCAGTAGTCGATCTCGGCCTCGCGGGAATCGAAGGTCCACTTGGGATCTCTCCAGCATGCGATGATCTTGATGTCCGGAGCCAGAGCCTTGATGGACAGCTCGAAACGCAGCTGATCATTTCCCTTACCGGTAGCACCGTGGCAGATGGCTACGGCACCTTCCTTCCGTGCGATCTCTACCAGCTTCTTTGCGATCAGCGGACGTGCAAAGGAAGTTCCCAGCAGATATTTGTTCTCATATACTGCGTCTGCCTTCACTGTCGGCATGATGTATTCGTCGCAGAATTCATCAACTACATCCAGAATGTACAGCTTTTCAGCACCGGAGTACTTTGCGCGCTCGTCCAAACCGTCCAGCTCGGACTCCTGTCCCACATCCACGCATGCGCAGATGACTTCATAGTCATAGTTTTCCTTCAGCCACGGAATGATCGCGGTTGTATCCAGCCCGCCGGAATAGGCAAGCACTACCTTTTCTTTTGCCATAACTTTGGCCTCCTGATCTTGCATTTTTTGCTGCGAAAACGGACGCGGCAAGAGTGCCGGTGGGCATTTCGCAAACACTGTCTTACATATTATAATAAAATATCACATTTCGCAAGTGGTATTTTCACGAATATTATTCATTATTGTGTATAAAATATGAATAATATGTTGAATAATGAATAAAATACAAAAACATTACATAAAAATAAAATTGCCACTTGCCATTTTACGGATAGAAGGCTATAATCCATACGGTAGAGTGACGGAGAAGACCTGAAAAACCGCGGATATTCGTGCTTTTCGGGTGTACGAATCATTTTATACGAATCATTTTTCGAATACAAGCACGGTTATTTCGCACGGTTATTTCGCACGGTTATTTCGCACGGTTATTTCGAAAGATGAAATAGAATAACGAAATTTAAAAAGGCGGAACAGACATGAGTATCAATGCAGATAAGAAGATCAAAGTCGGCATCATCGGAGCCACGGGCTATGCAGGCCAGGAAGTGGCCCGGCTGATCTATTCACATCCGGAAGCAGAGGTGATCTGGTACGGATCCCGAAACTATGTGGACCAACCCTATAGCGCAGTCTACGGAAATATGAAGGATCTGGCGGATGAGGCGTGCAAGGATGATGATCTCTCTGCTTTGGCCGAGCAGGCGGATGTGATCTTCACCGCAACTCCGCAGGGTTACCTGGCAGGAGTCCTGACGGAAGAGATTCTGTCGAAGGCGAAGGTCATCGACCTTTCCGCGGACTATCGTCTGAAGGACGTATCCGTCTATGAAAAATGGTACAAGATCGAGCATAAGAGCCCGAACTTCCTGCCGGAGGCTGTCTACGGCCTTTGTGAGGTGAATCGGGAGGATGTGAAGAAGGCACGTCTGGTGGCAAATCCGGGTTGCTTTACGACCTGCTCCATCGAGTCCCTGTATCCGCTGGTGAAGGAGCATGCCATCGATGTTTCCACCATCATCGTGGATGCGAAGTCCGGAACCTCCGGAGCCGGCCGCGGTGCCAAGGTGCAGAATCTGTTCTGCGAAGTAAATGAGAGTATCAAGGCTTACGGTGTCGCAAGCCACAGACATACACCGGAGATCGAAGAGCAGCTGGGTTATGCGTATTACGCAGGAGATGCCGAGGCGCTTTCCAGACCCGGCGGAACACCGATCCTGATCAATTTCACTCCGCATCTGGTTCCCATGAACCGGGGGATCCTGGCTACCTGCTATGCAACGCTGGCAGATGGTGTGGATGCGGCGAAGATCGCGGAGATCTATAAGACCTATTATGAGAGGGAACCCTTCATCCGGCTTCTGGGTGAGGGAGGAACGCCGGAGACCCGCTGGGTGGAAGGCAGCAACTTCCTGGATATCGGATTTGTTGTGGATCCGCGGACAAACCGCGTGATCGTTATGGGTGCGCTGGATAACATGGTGAAGGGCGCAGCCGGACAGGCGGTTCAGAATATGAATCTGATGTTCGGTCTGGAGGAGACCACGGGACTCCTGTTCCCACCGGTGTTCCCTTAAGAACGATGACCGAAATCGTGTGGTGCGCGAAAATGATAACCGGGTGTAGGGCATATAGTCTGCAGTGTGAGCGCATGATCTACGGAGCGTTTTAAGCGCGAAGTATGGAATAAAAGGAGTATACAAAGATGGTGAAAGTGATCGACGGCGGTGTGACGGCTCCGAAGGGTTTCCTGGCTGCAGGACTTCGGGCAGGCATCAAGCCCGGCAAGACAAATAAAGATATGGCTATGGTTTATTCCGAGGTTCCGGCAACGGTAGCGGGTACATTTACCAGAAATAAAGTGACTGCGGCTCCGGTTCAGTGGGACCGGAAGCTGGTACAGGAACAGGAGACCGCACAGGCAGTCGTAGTAAACACGGGCGTCGCAAATGCGGCAACCGGAGCGGAGGGACTGGCGAATTCCGAGCGTACCGCAGAGGAGGCCGGTAAGGTCCTGAAGCTGGCAAAGGAACAGGTTCTGGTGGCATCCACGGGTGTGATCGGATTCCAGCTTCCCATGGATGTGATCCTGAGCGGTGTGGCACAGCTGGCACCGGCACTGGCTCACAGCCGTCAGGCAGCGCTGGATGCGGCGGAAGCGATCCTTACCACGGATACCCATAAGAAAGAGATCGCAGTCGAATTTTCCGTCGGCGGTGTGACCTGCACCATGGCAGGTATGAGCAAGGGCTCGGGTATGATCCATCCCAACATGGGAACCATGCTCTGCTTCATCACCATGGATGCCGCCATTGATAAGACTCTTCTGCAGCAAAAACTTCGGGAGGTCGTTGACGAGACCTATAATATGGTCTCCGTAGACGGCGATACCTCTACAAATGATTCCGTTCTCGTTCTTGCAAACGGAATGGCAGGTGCACCGAAGATTGAGGCGGAGGGAGAGGATCTGACTGCATTTACAGAGGCGCTGATGACGATCTGCACCTATCTTGCCAAGCAGACCGCACAGGACGGTGAGGGTGCAACGCGTCTCTTTACCGCGCATGTGACCGGAGCACCGGATCGTGAGACTGCACGGACGTTGGCAAAGTCCATCATCACCTCCAACCTGACCAAGGCAGCCATCTTCGGACAGGATGCGAATATGGGGCGGCTTCTTTGTGCCATGGGTTACTCCGGAGCGGAGTATGATCCTTCCAAAGTAGATGTGACCATGGTAAGCAAGGCCGGTTCCATCAAACTGGTGGTGGCTGGTGCCATGCCTGCATTTTCCGAGGAAGAAGCACTGAAGATTTTGGAGCCGGAAGAGATCACTGCGGAAGTAGAGCTGCATCAGGGAGACGTAGAGGCTACGGCCTGGGGCTGTGACCTGACCTATGATTATGTGAAGATAAACGCAGATTACCGTTCATAGAACCAAAGAGCAAGGAGCCTTTGCGTTACTCAGGATGCCAACGGATGATGTACGATCTGTTATACCGTGTCATTCTGAGCGGGCGCTGCAGCCCGGTGGGCTGCGTTATGCGCCGAACGACCAAGCGGCAGCGCGAAGCGAAGAATCCTGTCAGGATAACAATATGAAATCGAGGGAAATCATGAAAAATAATGACCAAATGGAAGCTGTCATCGCCAAGGCCCAGACACTGATCGAGGCTTTGCCGTATATCAAGCGGTTCAACGGAACAAAGATCGTCGTAAAATACGGCGGAAGTGCCATGCTGGATGAAAACCTGAAATTCCATGTGATTCAGGATGTGGCGCTCCTGAAGCTGGTGGGCATGAAGCCGATCATCGTTCATGGCGGTGGTAAGGAGATCAGTAAATATCTGACGAAGCTGGGCATCGAGTCCCAGTTCATCAACGGTCTTCGGGTGACGGATGAGCAGACACTGGAAGTGGCGGAAATGGTACTCTCCAAGGTAAATAAGAGTCTCGTCACATTGATGTCCGAGGTAGGACTTCGTGCCATCGGTATCAGCGGTAAGGATGCGGATCTGCTTCAGGTAAAGAAGAAGATGGCAGGGGACAAGGATATCGGATATGTGGGTGAGGTCGTGAAAACGGACTCCGCGCTGCTGGATACCCTGATCGACAATGATTTCATCCCGGTCATCGCCCCCATCGGTGTCGGCATCGAGGACCATCACGGCTACAACATCAATGCCGATGACTGTGCCTGCGCAGTGGCTACGGCCATCCACGCAGAGAAGCTGGCATTCCTGACGGATATCGAGGGTGTCTTCACGGATCCGATGGACAAAAAGACTCTCATTTCCGAGATGGATATCCACGAGGCAGAGGAGCTGATCAACACCGGCGTTGTCGGCGGCGGCATGCTTCCGAAGCTGCAGAACTGTATAGAAGCCATGAACAAGGGCGTATCCCGCGTCCATATCCTGGACGGACGTCTGGAGCATTGCCTGCTGCTGGAGTTCTTTACCGAAAAGGGTATCGGGACCGCAATTCTGAAAGAGGCACTGTTTTAGATGATACAGACATTAAAACAACTGATCCTGAAATATCAGGAGCTGATCCGATACGTGATCGTGGGCGGCATTACCACGGCGGTAAACCTGGGGATGTACATGCTGCTCACCTCCACGTTCCTGGATCCCAATAAAGGATGGGAGCTGCAGGCGGCCAATGTGATCTCCTGGATCGCAGCCGTGACCGTGGCCTATATCCTGAATCGAAATGTGGTATTCCGCAGCAAGAACAACGTGGTCTGGGAGATGATCCAGTTCTATGCGGCACGTCTGGCCACTTTGGGGCTGGAGATGGGAATGACCTGGTTCTTCGTTACGATCCTTGGCTGGAATGACCGCCTGGTGAAGCTGATGGTCCAGTTCGTACTGGTGATCAGCAATTACCTGTTCAGCAAACTGGTGATCTTCCGGGATCGAAACAAGGACAAAAACAAAAATCTGAATAAAAATCAGAATAAATCTGAAGAGAAGGGCGAAGACTACAAACGGACGGAAGATTCGGCCTGATACGATAACGTTTTACGAAATGCACCGGCAGCGGTGCATTTCTGTTTTTTGTGGCGAATCCCCTTTTTTTATATTGAAACTTTGTAAAATATTCGTTACAATACTATTACGTGTGGGATGCAGAGAATCCGGCGTAATCAGCGCACTTTTCAGGGGCGCAGACAGTTTCTGATCGATACGGATCAGATGAAAATAAAACAGAAAAAAAAACAAATACAGGACGCTTTGCTTTCTGCGGTTTTCCTTATCTTTGCTCTTTCCGGTTGCGGGGCGGGGCAAACGTCTGAGGAGTGGTCCGTACATTCCTATATTACAGAGGATACTGAAAACGGTAAGCAGGAAGATGGCGCGGAACTTGCACCTTCTACCGACTCCGGTAATGCTTCGGAAGAATCTTCCACCGACCCAGGTAATGCTTCGGAAGAGAACACGGAGCAGACGGCGGCACTGGTGGTGCATGTCTGCGGGGCGGTGAAGACTCCGGGAGTTTATTCCCTGCCGGAAGGAAGCCGTGTGATGGATGCGGTGGATGCTGCCGGAGGGTTTTCGGAGGAGGTGGCTTCATCAGCGGTAAATCTGGCAGAGAAGCTCGCGGACGGAAGTCAGCTGTATATTCCAAGCCTCGAAGAGGTTGCCGCCGGTAAATATCCGGGCACAGCGCAAAGTGCGGTTTCGGAAACCGGGGCAAAAGAGGCCGGGGAATCAGAAGATAAACAGATCATAAATATCAATACCGCAGGTGTGAGTGAGCTGATCACCCTTCCGGGGATCGGTGAAAGCCGGGCGAAGGATATCATTGCGTACAGAGAGAAGAACGGTTCCTTCCGCAAAACGGAATCCCTGATGGAGGTTCCGGGGATCAAAGAAGGAACATTTCAGAAGATCAGGGATCGGATCCGGGTCGAATAGGAGAATACTAATGAAGAATGTGTTGATCGTTGATGATGAAAAACTGATCGTGAAGGGTCTGAAGTTCAGCCTTGAACAGGACGATATGGCTGTGGATATGGCTTATGACGGAGAGACGGCGGTGGAAATGGCACGCGCGAAGGAGTACGATATCATTTTACTGGATATCATGCTTCCGAAGCTGACAGGTCTCGAGGTTTGTCAGGTGATCCGGGAATTTTCGGATGTGCCCATCATCATGCTTACCGCCAAGGGTGAAGATATGGATAAGATCATTGGCCTGGAGTACGGGGCGGATGATTATATCACCAAGCCGTTCAATATTTTGGAGGTAAAGGCACGGATCAAGGCAATCCTTCGGAGAAATTCGAGGAATGACTCTTCGAAGCAGGAGAAGTCAAATGCCATCGAGCAGAAAGGCCTTCGGATCGAAACCGATTCCCGCCGTGTATTTATCGGAGATAAGGAAGTCAATCTGACGGCGAAGGAATTTGAACTGGTGCTGATCCTGGTGTCCAATCCCAACAAGGTTTATTCCAGAGATGAGCTGATGAAAATGGTCTGGGGTCCGGGGTATCGGGGAGATGCGCGGACGGTGGATGTCCATGTACGTCGGCTGAGAGAGAAGATCGAGAAGAACCCTGCGGAGCCGGAATACATTTATACGAAATGGGGCGTGGGATATTATTTCCAGGAGTGATGACCGTGGCAAATTGAAATTCTGACTTTTGTTCCTAAACGGAAATATACGTGATCAGAAATCAGATCAGAAATCAAATCAGGAATCGAATCAGAAATCGAATCAAGATAAATAATGAGTGACAGCCTCTGGATTCAGAGGCTGTCTTCGTGAAAACGGGAGTACTATGGCGGGTGCTGAAGAGATAACCAGATGGAAAGAGAAAATCCTTCGGAGCAGGCGGAAGGAAGACACTGCACTTCCGGCCTTTGTTTCGAAGGAACTTGCCGTGGAGAAATCCGCCTACAAAGGCGGGCCCGCTTATCGCCTGATCCCGCAGCGGCCGGCAGGAAATCTCTTTTATATTTATCACAGTGACTATACCAAAGCAATCTCGACGGACCAATGGCGGTTTATCCTGAGGCTTTGCCGGATGACGCAGATGGCGGTGACGGTTCCTTTATATCCGCTGGCGCCGGAGCAGGACTGCGAGGATGTCTTTGATTATTTGGTGCAGGCCTATCAGGACTACTGTAAGCATCGCGAGAAGGGACCTCTGATCCTGGTAGGAGCCGGAACGGGCGGTGGCTTTGCGGTCTCACTCATGCTCCAGATCTGGAAGGAGGGACTGTCGGATCCGGATAAGGTGGTACTTCTGTCTCCGGTGATGGATACGGAATTTTTTGACAAGGAGCTTGAAGAGGATGCAAGACAGAAGATGGGTCCGCAAAAATTTGACCTGCGAAAGGAATTCCTGAACCGATACTGGGTGAAAAACTATGCCGGTCGGACGGAATTCACGGCACCGATCTATGAGGATCTGCATGACATTTCCAAAGATATCCTGGTGGCTTCGGGAACGGGCGATCCGTTCAATGAATACACAAGGGAGTTCTCTTCCCGGGTGCAGGATACGGGAAATCCTCTGAAATACTTTGAATACCGGGAAGCAGGAAGGGATTTCTACCTGCATGAGAAAAGAAAGGATACAAAGCATCTGATACGGGTGCTGCACGATTTCCTGCTGGATACGGACGAAGCGATCCTGCATTACTACACAGAGGAGATCCGGCAGAGAGCCGAGTGGTCCAAATGGTTCCCGGAGATCTTCCGGGATGAGCGGGCCGTAAAATATATCTCCGGACATTCATTTCGTGCAAGAAAAGAAGGACAGTCCAAAAATATCTTCAGCCTGATGGGGGCTGCGGTACAAAAAGCCTACGATGAGGCTGTGGAGCTGTTCCTGAAGGAATATCCTGACGGAACCGTGATCTACGTCGGATGCAGCCTGGATACCATGCTGGAGCGGGTGGATAACGGACGGGTCCTGTGGTATAATCTCGACAGCCCGGGGCGGATGGCCGTTCGTACCATGTATACCGGCCTCGGCGGACGGGAAAAAAGGATCGAGAGGTCCGTCCACGATTACAGCTGGGTGAACAAACTGGTCATGGAGAAGGACAAGGGGATCCTCTTTGTGATCAAAGATGTTTTTGCTTACATGAAGAAAAAGGAAATGCGGGAGTTCCTGGATCTTCTGTACCGGAATTTTCAGGGCTGCAACGTCCTTTTCGATATGCCCACACCACGGGCGAATCTCATGTATAACTGGAAGGGACGCAGCCGTGGCGCGGAATACCGGAGAAGGCGCCTGGCCATGCGGGATCCCCGACGTGAGATCGAGAGTATGAGCCCTGTCTATGCGGTGATCTCGGTCCGCTCGGTTCTGGAGAATGTTAAATCGAAGAAGGACTGGAAGCTGGGACTGAGATTCTCCTACTGGTCCAACAGGAATCGGGAAGCCTGGAAGATCATGCATATCCGGCTGGGCTTCGAGAAGTACAGGACATTTGAAGAACTAAAATAAAAACTATGATAGTATACGGGGCCGACAGGCTCCGATAACATAAACATAAGGGAGACAAAATAAGTGGAAAAGAAGAACATGCAGAAAATCCTGCTCGGAAATGAAGCAAT
>JAILAR010000083.1 GCA_024681515.1 Eubacterium sp.
CACATCATCCAGTGCAGCAAGAACAGCCGGAGAGGAAAGCTTCCCCTCCAGCTCGTCCAGTCTCTTTTTGATCTTGTCGAAGGACTTGATGTTGCCCTTCACGAGGATCTTCTGATACAGACAGCTCTCGATGAAGAATGTTGATTTGCTAAGTCCCGACAATTCGATCCGTCGTTCGATCAGTTTCATTTCTTCTTCTGTTACATGAAAATTCAGTCCGTGGTTGCGAACACGGTTATGTTCGTCCCGCTTATTCTTTTCACCTTCCCGGACATTGATGTTCGGTCGTCTGTAAATCTTTGTCATGATGATCACTCTCCTTCCGTTTCCAAATCAGCCGGCTTCTCTTCTACGCCTTCGTAGAATGCAGCATTCAGCCCCTGTGCCATCTGCTTCTGGATCGACGGATATAAATGTGCGTACCTTGTCGTTACCGTTGCATTTTCATGCCCCAGTCTTTCGGCAATCTGCAGAGGAGAATACCCCATACTGATCAGAAGCGCACAGGAGGAATGCCGAAGATCGTGAATTCGAATTCTCTTTATACCCGCCAGCTTACTGCCGCGATCCATTTCATGATGAAGATAATACTTTGTGACCGGAAAGATCCGCATTTCATCGCTTACTTTGTAAAGCTGAGCAATGTAATCCTCTATCTCTTCACAAAGGAAATCCGGCAGATCGATAACCCGATTGCTCTTCTCCGTTTTGGGTGATGTAATGAGTTCCTTACCGCGGATTACCTGAAAGGTCTTGCTGATCCGCATGGTCTTCTTCTCAAAATCAAAGTCTGCCGGTGTTAATGCCAGCAGCTCTCCGCAACGGATTCCCGTCCAGTACAGGATCTGGAAAGCGTAATAGGACATCGGTTTCTCCTTCATCACTTCCCGGAACTTCAGATACTCCTCTTTTGTCCAGTAAAGCATTTCACCGTTCTTTTCTTTTCCCATCTTTCCATGCGCTGAACACGGATTCTTCGGAAGATCATAGTACCTGACTGCATGATTAAGCGCAGCTGTCAGCTGGTTCTGAACCGACCGAAGATATGTGGGCGAATACCCCTTTCCGTTTTCGTCCCGCTGAGACAGCAGGGCATTCTGCCACTGGAGGATATCTGTTGAATTGATCTCTGACAGACACTTTTTCCCGAAGAACGGCCGGATGTGCTTATCAATCTGCGAAATCTTCGTCTCCATGGTACTCATCTTGATCCTCGGTTTCAGATCCTCCAGATACTGATCCAAAAATGTGCTGAATTCCATCTTGATATCTCTGCTCTTTTTTGTCAGGAATTCATGCTCGTATTCCTTCGCCTCTGCTTTCGTCGCAAAGCCTCGTTTTTCATGCTTCTTCCTTTCCCCGGTCCAGTCGGTGTAATAGCAGGCCACCCGCCAGGAAAGGATTCTTGTTCCCTTTTTCTTGTCTCCATAAACTGACATACGCATTACTCCATTCTGTCACGCCCGGTTTTAAGACAAGCCTCCTCGTACCAGATGCGATTTACGCGACCTGCTACGACGATTGCTTTCGGATACGCTTTTTTTAACTGGTCATTCAGAGTTCTGATCACTTCATATGCTTTTGCCCGGGATACTCCCAGGTCGAACTGCACCTGATCTACTCCGACGAATAAAGTGTCCTTGTCGTTTCTCATAGTCTCACCTCCTCCAAATATTAGTATTTGCTATCATAATCAGTATATCATATTAGTATATGTTGTCAATATCATTATTTACTATAATTTTCATTTTTTACTATCAATATATAAATCTTTATGTTATACTTACATCAAAAGAGCATAACCATACATTCCACATCATCAGATATGTGCGACAGGAAAGGGGTTTATTTACCATGAGCATATTAGCGGACGACAAAACTAATTTATTCGGAAGGCGTCTCAGAAACCTCCGGGAAACCGTAATGAACAAAACACAAAAGGAATTCTCCGAAATGCTCGGAATCCCCCAGCCTTCTCTTTCCGCTTATGAAAGCGGCAAGAACAAGCCCACCATAGATAATGTGATCTTGATTGCGGACAAATGTAATGTATCCGTTGACTGGCTCTGCGGACGGGACAAGCATAATCACCTGAACTCCATGGGGGATCTGGTCGGATTCCTTTTCGATCTCTATGATGCAAATGAACTGACCTTTAAGACCGAGATCCAAAACCGGATCGACCGGGAGAATCCGGAAGACGGTGACAGTGGCCGCAATCTGGTCCGTCTAACCTTCTATTACGGCGATATCCTGCAGGACGGAAAGCCTCTGTTCTCCGCAGATGTCTGCCAGGCTCTGGAAATTGTTCAGGAGATGCATAACGAGCTGAAAAACTATGAATGCACGCAGGAGTTCTATGACAGCCGGAAGAAGGAGATGATCGAGCGATACAGTGCCTTCCCGCTGACTATGTTTAATACCTCTTCCCTCACTGAAAAAGAACGATTTGACCGGCGTCTTGCCGTTATGCGTGCGATACTTGATGCGGAAACCGAAAAGAGTAAAAAAGACGAAAATTGAGAAATGACCTGGAAATGTAGGCAAAATGTAGGCATAAAAAACGAGAGCCCTCAATTTACAAAGGCTCTCGAACTTTTTTTATTATTCATATTCCACCGTCGCTGGGGGCTTCGGTGTGTAATCAAACAATACCCGATTAATTCCCGGTACTTCGCTGATGATTCTCTGTACCAGATGGTCGATGAGTTCGTCGGACAGGTGTTCTACGCTGACTTCAATAACGTCCGTGGTGTTGATGGCGCGGATGATGCAGGGCCAGTCGAAGGTACGTTTGCCGTCTTTCACGCCGGTGGACTTGAAGTCCGGAACTACGGTGAAGTACTGCCATACTTTGCCTTCCAGGCCGTTCTTTGCGAATTCTTCGCGCAGGATGGCGTCGGACTCGCGGACTGCTTCCAGACGGTCGCGGGTGATGGCACCGGGGCAGCGTACGCCCAGTCCCGGTCCCGGGAAGGGCTGACGGTATACCATGTTGTCCGGCAGACCCAGGGCCTTGCCTACCACACGTACCTCGTCCTTGAAGAGGATCTTCACGGGCTCTACCAGTTCAAACTTCATATCCTCCGGAAGACCGCCGGCATTATGATGTGCCTTGATGCCTGCTTCACTCTCCAGGATGTCCGGCCATATGGTTCCCTGTGCCAGGAACTCGATGCCGTCCAGCTTCCGTGCTTCTTCTGCAAAGACTTCGATGAACTCGCCGCCGATGATCATGCGCTTCTGCTCCGGATCCGTTACGCCGGCCAGCTTGTCCAGGAAGCGGTCTACGGCATCCACATAGATCAGGTTTGCATCCATCTCATCGCGGAATACTTTAATAACCTGTTCTGGCTCGCCCTTACGGAGCAGGCCGTGATTTACATGCACGCAGGTGAGCTGCTTGCCGATGGCCTTGATCAGCAGTGCTGCGACTACGGAGGAATCCACGCCTCCGGAGAGTGCAAGAAGCACCTTTTTGTCTCCTACCTGTGCCTTGATTGCTGCGATCTGCTCATCGATGAAAGCCTGAGCCAGCTCGGGGGTTGTGATCCGGACCATATCCTCCGGACGTCTGCCTGTGTCCATGGGTTTATCCTCCTCATGATATTTTTTATAATGCCGGCGTCAAAAGGTATATTGTCCTCGGCTGATGATACGCCGCACACTCAACGTTTGTGACCTTTTGACTCTATCATCATTTTACTGCTCGATCAGATAACCTTCCGCGTCGAAACTGTAAGCCACGCCTTCAATATTGATCGTGGTATCCTTCGGGCACCAGCCGGAGGTATCCTCATACCACCAACCCTTGGAATTCTTTCTCCAACGGGCCTTATACTTATAGATCCAGGTTCCGTTCGCTTCCAGCTTGTAGCTGTCCCACCAGCCGTTGCTTCGCATCAGACCGCTTTCCGGATCGAAATAGTAGTAATAACCGTTGATCCATTTCCAACCCTTTGCACGGGTGCCGTCCTTCAGGATGTAATAGTACTTATCATCCGAGATCACCCAACCATCCGTATCCGTCTTGTCAACATCGATCCAATAGCCGTTACCGTCGAACCGATATTCCTTTCCGTCGATCCAAAGCGTCTCGTTCTTCGCATAACCGGAAGCATTTCCGTACCACCAGCCTACGTTGTTCCGATGCCAGGTATATCTTCCGCGTCCGGTATAAACGCCGCAATCATCGAACTCATAGCCCTTCCACCAGCCGTCGGTATATAGGTATCCGGCGGGTGCGAAGCAGTACTGCTGCCCGTCGATGGTGTGCCAGCCATTCAGCATGACACCCTTCTCATTGAAATAATACAGTTTTCCGTCGATCACTTTCCAACCGTCGTTGAACAGGATGCCGGCGGAGTTGGAATAATACCATTTTCCGTCCGTACGGAACCAGCCAAACTGAAGCACGCCTGCCTCATTGAAATAGTACTGTCTTCCGTCGATCTTCTGCCATCCTGTCAGACGCTTGCCGTTCTGATGGTAGCAGATTCCGTCCTCCTCAGCCGCCCAGCATTCTCTGCCATTATAGTACTCTGCATAAGCCATGATGGTTCCGGCATAATTGAAACCGTCTCCTGTGGGCTTATCATAGTAGACATCATAGGTCTTAACCTTGCCGGAGCAGTTGCCGCTGATATAGGTGAGCACATGCCGCTCCTCATCGTAATCAACGACGAAACCGACATGATCGAAATACACGCCATCCCCTTCCCAGCAGAAGAAGATCATTCCTCCCGGACGATACGGGATCTCATAGGGATCCACTTCCGTGTGTACATAGGTATTTCGACTTGCATAAGCCGCAATCTTGCGGGATGCAAGAGGCGTGTACCATACCTGCGCCTGATCACAGCAGAACGCCGTCTTGATCGCCTTCGGGTTCTCTATCCGGGGATCCGCACATGTAGAGTAGTACCATTCTTTCATCTCCTGATCCTGCCCAGTGTAGTAGCCGGCCTGATACAGGCACCAGCTGGCGAAGATCGCGCACCAGTGCATGTCATCATACTGCCGCTCCTCAAACTCTCTCTTTACATATCTCTGCATCCAGCGGATGTACTCTGTATTTCCGGTTCCTCGGTAATCACATCTAAGTTCGCTTCCCGTCCAGAGATAACCGTTCGACCTTGCAGTTTCAATGTTGACTCCCGAGGTTGAGTAATTCAGATATCCTTCCTGAGACTGGGCGATCCGAAGGGTCCTCTGCATGATATCCGTCTCGCCTTCCTGATCCAGCGCCGACTGAGTATTCTTCAGCTTCGTGTAATAGGAAGAACCCTTGTATTCTCTGGAGAACACCTCATCCGTAGCCGTTCCGTCGGACCGAAGATAAAGATCACCGATCCACTGGCTGGTCTGCATAACGCCTTCGGAATTAAAATAGTACTGTTCCTTGGCGATGGTGTTCCAGCCTGTTACCATGGCTCCGGAGGCCTTGAAGAAATACCAGGAACCGGAGATCTGCTTCCAGCCCGTGACCATGGAGCCCACCGGGCTGTCGTACATCAGGAAATAATATTTCACGCCGCCGATGGTCTGCCAGCCTGTGACCATGATCCCGGAGGTATTGAAGAAATACCACTTGGACTTGATCTGCTTCCAGCCGGTAACAGCGGTTCCGTCTTCATAGTACTTCCAGGTCCCGTCTTCCTGCTGGCTCCAGCCGTTTGCCATCACAGCCGCCGGTGCACGCAGGGGGCCTGCTGCCGTATCTTCAGCCGCAGCCGCGTCGTCTGTCAAAGTATCATCCGATGCAGCTTCATCGTCAGATCCTTCGGTGGAATCGGTATCCTCTGCGGTGTCTGCATTCTCTGCCACGTCAGTTTTGCCCGGATCATTCAGATCATCCGAGCTGTCTGATTCATCCGACTCATCCGAATCATCCGAACTGATTTCTTCATCCGAACTGATTTCTTCATCCGAACTGATCGCTTCATCCGTACTATCGGAAACGTCCGATTCATCCGAAACGTCCGACGAAGCCGATGTGTCCTCTTCGTCCGTCACATTTTCGGAGCCCGTCGCTTCTTCTTCGGTCGAATCCTGTGCATTCGTTGCAAGTAAAGAGAGGGTCGTTGCAGAAGACGCATCCTCTGCCGATTCAATTCCTTCACTTCCGTCCTCCGTGTCCGCAGGGTACTCCTGTACGATAGATACAGCTTCGGTATCCGAACCTTCCGCTGCATAGACCGAAGCCCCCACTCCGGTGGTCTGTCCCAGCGCCATTCCGATCGTCAGAAGATATGTCGCGATCTTCGTCCGTCTTTTTCTCATAGAAAACTCCTTTAAAGAACTCCTGTTTTTGCCTTCTCCCGGTTCCCGCACAGACAGCAGATTCCCGGTCTGCCGCCGCGCATTTCACACGGATCAAGTATACGGAAGTCCTTTGAAAAACGAAAAGGACGGCAACCCTGCCGTCCCTTCGTGTCTCGTTCAGCCGGATTACTTCCGGATATACTTGTTCAGTGTATCCACAACAGTATTCAGATTATACGGCTTTGCGATATAATCATCCAGCTGGTTTTCTATGATCCGCTCCTTGTCTCCGAACATGGCCCTCGCAGTGACGGCTATGATCGGCAGACGCTGGCGGCGTTCCTGGTGCTCGATCTTTCGGATCTCCTGCGTTGCAGCGATACCATCCATGACGGGCATCTGCACGTCAAAGAGGGCTGCATCGTAGTGCTTCTTCTTGAAGAGCTCCACCGCCTTCTGTCCGTTTTCAGCGATATCATAAGAGAACCCGGCCATACCAAGAAGCTTGCCGATCACCTGCTGGTTCACCGGCTCATCCTCAGCGACGAGTATTCTCGCATGTTTTCCGTTTGCTGTATTGATGGAGTAAGCCGCAGGATCCTGCTTCTCTTCCATCTTCTTTGCGTCAACCTCCGCTGCTTTGACGATCTTCAGCGGGATCTCGGCAATAAAGGTAGAACCGATCCCCTCTTTACTCTGTACGGAGATCGTACCACCCATCAGTTCCGTGATCTGCTTGGAGATGACCAGGCCGAGACCGGAACCGCCATATCTTCTTGTATCCGATCCGTCTACCTGAGAGAACCGGATGAAGAGCTTGCTCATATTTGCTTCGGAGATACCGATACCAGTATCCGCTACCGCGATCCGAAGCATTACCTTATCTGCCGTATCGTCGATGGCTGCGATCTTCACACGAACGCCGCCTTCCGACGTAAACTTGATGGCATTCGACAGAAGACAGTTCAGAACCTGCTGGATCCGCTGTCCGTCTGCACGAACCAGCTTCGGCATGTTATTTCCGAAATTCAGATCGAGAGAAATGTTCTTGCCGTCAGCCGCAGGAACATGGGCTGCCACGGTTTCCTCAATGGCTGCCTTGATATCTGTGATCTCTTCTTTGATCTTGTACTTGCCTGCTTCCAGTTTACTGATATCCAGGATATCATTGATCAGGCGGAGCAGGTTATCCGCGCAGTTCTTTGCAGTGATCAGATTATCTCTGTAATCTGCCTGCAGATCCTCTGCCATCAGCGTCAGCTGGATCATACCCAGGATACCGTTGATCGGGGTACGGATCTCATGGCTCATGTTCGCAAGGAACTCAGCCTGTGTCTTATATGCGGCATTTGCGTCCTCGATGGCACGGGACAGCTTTGCCTCTGTCTCCTTCTGACCGGTCACATCAATAACAACCATATTGATATGATCCGCTTCGGACTTATACATAACGGTGTTGAAGACCTTACCAAGCTTCTCCATGGTGATCTCCACATCCATCAGGTCACCCTGCTTGGTACCGGAGGTGTTGTATGCCCGGAACCATGCATTGATGTCCTGCAGAACTTCGATGTTGGACTCGCCGATGATCCGATCCTGATAATCCTGACGATCCAGGTTAAAGTAAACGCCGAATGTCTCATTTGCGTCCACCATCTGGTAACCGGTCACCTGTCCGGAAGGATCCTGAATGATCTTCGCCTGTGCGAAGCCGATGGGCAGGTTCATGAAGAGTTTTTTGTACTTGTCATTCTTCGAATCTGAACCGCCGCCCGACATCTGGCTGATGAAGAAAAATGCAACGCCGATCTGAAGCACCAGCATGATGATACCCACCGCCGTATTTCCCACTAGTACGCCGATGAGTCCAAGCACGCCGATAGCCACTGCCGCGATGATCGCCAGTGTCTTCGAGTCCATCTCTTTCAATTTTTCCATAATGCACCCCTTTATCTTTTGTTCCCGCGTCCCGAAGGGACATCTGCTTCCGTGGGTACCGCGCCGTACCCATCTCCGGACGGTCCGGAGACTTAAGGAAGTTTTGCGCCATGAGAACATACATGGAACTATTATATATTGTTTTCCTCATTATGTAAAGCAAGAGAAGTGTTTTTTTTACTGTTTTTTCAAAGGGAAAACGAGATTAAACGTAATAAAAAACAGACAAGCCGATTGCAACTGTTCAGCGAGTTATATTACAGGTAGAATGACAGGGCTTTTTGTCTGTGGTATTATCCATTTTGCAAGCGAAGAAAAAAACCACACAACATAATTACGCAAGTGAGGAATTCATATGGCTGAGAGAATGCTGGTAACACAGGCGCTGGATGAGAGAGACCTGCTGGTCAAGAAAATTAAAGACAAGATCCGGAAGACTTCCTTCGTGGATTCGTGCAAGCACAATGAAGAAAAGGTTGTCGGTGCACGGGTCTCCAGGGAAGAGTTTGCCGCTGACGCCGAGAGCTCTTTCCGGCAGATCATGGATCTGATCGCGCGCTTCGAGCGGATCGATGCAGCCATCGTTGCATCAAACGCCTCCACCCGCGTGACCACCTCCTACGGCGAATTCACCGTAGCCGGAGCCATCTCCCTTCGCAGCCGGCTGAAGGGAACCGGAGCTTTCGGGGATGATGCGGATTTCGAATCCCAGCTCCGGGAGAAAATGTCGGATGACTACATCAAATGTGCAGCATCCGCGGAGGCAAAAAACCGGCAGCTCCACGGCACAGCCGAGAACATGCGCCTTTCCATCCTCGGAAAGGACACAAAGGTGAAGGACGACAAGCCTCTGGAGGTGGTGGAGGTTTATGTGCGCGAGAACACCATGGAGCTGGTGGATCCGATGAACGTCCAGAAGCGCACCCAGCAGATGAAGGAGAAGCGTGACACTCTGCTGGCGGAACTGGATACCCAGATCAAGGTATCAAACGCCACCACCTTCATCGAGTTCTAACGAACTCGATGAAGGCGCAGCGTGATCATAACCTGCCTGCGTCACGAAAATCCGAAACCCGGCTTCCCTGTAACAGGGTTACGTTACAACTATCCTCTGAATGCATATGGCGTTAACCGTTTTATGTTTTCGTTCAATGAATAACATTCACTCTTAAACTATATTCCTTTGACCTTTTTTCTAAAAACAGCCAACTGTACTTTAGGCATGGAAACATGCTGAAATCCATGGTAAAGGTTGGTGGCGCTAAGCCGGTTGACCGCGGGTTCCCTCATGGCTGTGGCGCAGGCATATTATATTTTCGGTTTCTGCCAATAATAAAAAACGGCTATATCCATTTTGTTGATGGACATGGCCGTTTTTGTCTGTTTTTTATTCGTAATTATATCCGATATGATTAAAACATCTGACCGGTCACCGGCAGATTGATCACTCTTTGTCATCTTCACCTTGGTCGATGAGCTCAAAGTCTCCGTCCGCCGTGGAATCTCCGGGATCTCCATTATCTGCATTCGGGACATTCGAGCCAAACACACCATCCGACTCGGTCAGTCCATTCGCTTCGATCATATCGTCCGTTTCGGGCATATCGTCTGCTTCGATCATATCGTCCGCTCCGATCATGTCGTCTGCTTCGATCATGCCCTCCGCTTCGTCCGGCCCAGTCTCTTCACCCCGTCCGGCCGCTGTAAGCTTACGGATCCTGCGTTTTCTTCCTCTGAAAATGTATTTCAGATTCCTCGGACGTCTCTTCCATACGAAACAAAGCACGATGAAGACCAACCAGCCCGCCGCGCTGACTGCAAGTCCGGGAAGGAAACCGGGAGAGACATACCGGAAACGGATGTCATGCTGTCCTTTGGTCAGGGAAACCGCCAGGAAGGAATCCCCTACCGCAATGGTCTCAACCTTCTCACCGTCCACCTCTGCGGACCAGCCTTTGTCAAAGGGAATGGTGGTAAAGAGGAGTCCGTCCTCCTTCATATTGATGACGCCGTCGATCTTGCCGTCCCTGGCATAGGTTACCGTCAGCGGCTCGTCTGCCAGGATATCATAGATCTTCTGCAGCTTCTCCTCGTCCACCCGGCTCACAAACAGACTGATGGTGCCGCTGTCCGAAGCGTCGCTGTCAAATTCAAATTCCAGTTCCACCTGATCTCCGGCAGACAGCTGTCCCAGGTCAAAGATCTGTGTCGTGATCCGCGCGTGGATCTTCTCATTTCCGTTAATGGTCAGGGTAGACTTGCTGACATGGTTCACCTTGGTGTCAAATACATAGCTTCCGTCCCGATCCACGGTGAAGGACGCATGAATCCGCGGCGCCTTGTCTCCCGTCCGCTCGTAATTGATCAGATAGGATGTGGGTGAGGCAGTCCATGTATCACAGGCGGTTCCGGTTACTGTGATCTCCGGAGTCACGCTTTCATAGACATTCCGGATCCCGGTAAGGGTCAGCGCAAATTCATTGATCGCCTTCAGCCGGTCTCCGGACCGCGCCTCCCACTCTGCCACATCGGAGGACACGCCGTACCCCAGAGGCAGTGCATACGGATTCTCATATACCGCATAGCCGCTCTCCTCATACACCGGAGCCCTTCTCGATGCAATGGCCACGAAATCCCCTGTCCTGGAATAAATGAACCGCACACCGGTCAGCATGTTCAGCACCGGATTTCCGCCGTAGAACAGGAACTCGTTCACACCGGTGTAGCAGCCCAGACGCCCCATGGTCTCCACCAGATTTCCGTTTACGGTGGAACAGAAGGTTCCCACGCTGCGAAGCCCGTTGTAGGTTGCCTCATCCAGCATCCGCGTGGACACCTGATCTTCACGCCAGAACGTATAACCGTTCACCGAGGCGTAACGGTCCACATTCCGCTTTGCATCCTGCATGCCCTCTAAATGCTCCGAATAGTATTTGCCGTTGGCAACATCATTTTCCAGGAATCCGAGCCCTGCCGTGGCCATCAGCTCCAGCATCAGAAGGATACTGATGATCGCACCGGTCACGGTGAGCATGCGTCTGCTGCGGTGCCGGACAAAAAGAAGCACCATGTAACCGACTACCAGAATGATGGTGAACGCGAAGATCCAGCCTCCCGAAACGATCCCCTTCGGATCTCCGAACAGGAAGCAAAGCAGGAAGAACAGGATGGTCAGAGAACCGGCCACGGCCACCTGAAAGATCTCCGTCTGGCGGAGCCGGACCAGCGCCTCGTAGCCGATGGTCAGAAGCGTAAAGATAAACACAAAGGAGAACCGGTTCGGGATCCCGTACTGATTGTGGAATCCGTGCCAGATAAAGTTCATCAGCGTAGAGTTAAAACTGTATACCAGAAGTGCGATCAGAAGCAGCTTCCGGATCTTCTCCGCAAGGGAGATCCGGCTGGACACCAGGAACAGGAAGAACAGCAGCACCGTGAGAACGCCGCAGTATGCGTTCAGGCCGCTGTCATCATTTTGCATGTCGATGGGTGTCGTCAGGAAGAACAGCTGTTTCAGCTGTGCGTAGAAGCTGCCGTAAAGTTCATTTTTCGGAAGCCCCATATTGTCTGCGGAAGAAGTCTGCATGATCCCGAGAAAGGCCGCAAACAGTGCGAATGCAGCCATGGCCGCAGACAGGATAGAGCAGCCTGCGAAGACCAGTCCGTTCCGGAAGAAGGCCTTTACACTGACCTGCCGGTGGGCAAAGAACCAGAGAACCAGGAAGATGCAGATGATAAATGCGATGTAATAGTTGCAGTACAGGATATAGAACAGGGACAGGACATACATTTTCGGGCTCTCCCCGCGGAAGATCCGTTCCATTCCGAGGATTGCCAGGGGAAGCATCATGATGCAGTCCAGCCACATGATGTTCCAGTAATATCCCATGGTGTAATTGTTTATGGCAAAGCCCAGCGAAAATGCCGTGATCAGGATGTTGTTGGAAGGTGCTCCTCTGCGTCTGGACAGCCAGTAACCGAAGGTTCCGGCGGAAAAGCAGAGCTTGATGATCAGGATGAGGGTAAACGCCGAAAAGATCCCCGATGTCGGGAACAGCAGCATGAGCAGGTTCAGAGGGCTGGCCATGTAATACAGTGTCAGGGACAGGAAGTTCTGGCCCATGCCGATATTCCATGTATAGAAAATGCCTTCGAACCCTTTGATCTTGCGCTGGTAATCCGAGAAGAAGGGAACGTACTGATGCATACTGTCGATGCAGGAGAAGGAGTTCCCTCCGAAGGGTGCCACGGTCATGACGATGGCAGCAATGGTCATAAAGACAAATGTGATGGCCACGGCCAGAAGCCAGGACCAGTTACGGCGCAAAAACAAAGCATAGCGCACCCGGAAGGTGCGCTGTGCCGAAAAGCTGTTCATACCTGTATCGATCAATTCATCCATTGATTAGAATACCCATTCCACACTTCGCGCGCAGAGGCGCGCTCCGTGAATCTATTTACATGCCGCCAGCAGATATACCAGCGGAGAGTTCCAATAGATCGTCACTTCATTCGTAGAGAAGGTCTGCGCGTTGTCTGCATAGCAGAGCGCCGGAGGCTGACCGTAGAGGACAGCTTTTGCGTAGCTGTCTTCCAGAGCGCCGTCAGCACCGCCCACCAGCATACCGGGCATTGCTTCCCCCTTCACCTGAGACGGTCTGTGGTGAGGTGACTTCGGCGTTACGGTACCATACCCGGTTACGAAGCAGATTCCCAGCGGATTCTCGCCCAGCAGGTAATCCAGCTGGCGTTTTGCCAGGTTCTTATAGCTTTCATCGCCGGTAAGGTTGTAAGCCATGCGCATCAGTTCGCCGAGGTTGGCGATACTCATATTACTGCCCCACGGGAAGTTGGCCTGCAGCATCATGCCATAGGTATCGGCACGTTCTGCCAGCTGATCCACACGTGTAAAGAAACGACTCTTTACTTCGTCCATAACCTCCGGGATTCCGTCGGGACTTTGGCGGAGCAGGTCATAGTAAGCATAGCCTGTGATGTCTGCCCAGCCCAGCTCGCTGCCGATCTGAACCTCTGCCAGAATGTAAGGCAGGCTGTCCGCGATCTCGGTGTAGCCGGCCAGATACAGCTCTGCCGCTGCCCAGAAGATCTCATCCTTTACGACCGCATCCTTATATTCACCGGTCACGATCTCTTCCGGATTCGTGTAACCGTAGTAGATGCCGCCCTGTGCTTCGATGTATTTCCATGCTTCCTTTGCCGCAGCAAAGCATTTGTCTGCAAAATCCTTGTCAAAGGGTGCATAGACCTGAGAAGCCTTTGACATAACTGCCGCAAAATCCGCGGTTGCAGCCACGGAGATCGGTGCCAGATACAGATCCGCAGTCTCCTCCTCCGGCATCACCGTCTCGGGGAAGTTCAGACCGGATACCTTGTGGTATACACCGCCATTGGAAGGCTCCTGCATCTTCAGCATCCAGTCCAGCTCATACCTTGCTTCGTCCAGGATATCCGGAACGCCGTTGCCGCTCTCGGGGATGTTCATGTCATCATTTGCGATGCCATAATCCTCATAAGCCAGCATCAGATCCTGCACGGTCTTGGCACCGGCTACGACATAGCGTCCGTAGTCGCCGGCATCATGCCAGCCGCCGGACACGTCGTAGGTCTTCGAGGGATCGTCAAAGACGATGGCCTCTCCCAGATGGCAGGCCGGATGTGCAAATGCACCCGCGTCAGCCCCCAGCTCGATGCCGCAGCGCTGCAGATACAGCATGTGAACAGTCGCCGTAAAGACGTCATCATACACGCCGTCAGCGATGGCGAAGTTATAGCTTTCTCCCACGTCCGTAACCACCTTGTAGGTACCCGGCGTAGTCAGTTCGGAGAAATCACCCTGACGCACCAGTGTATCATAAGCCGCATGGAACGCGTAGTCACTGAGTTTGCCCTCAAATGCAGTCTCGTCGGTGTTCACATTCACGACCTTAAACGTCGTTACATCCTTTCCCTTAACGACCACCGTCTTCAGATCATTGGGGAGATAACCCAGCTGATCCACATTTACGTTGGGATAATCCGGAAGGCCTTCCAGAACCTGTGCGTTGGTGACATCCTTCACCACCAGCTTAATGTTATCGAATACGATATCGTGCGGTCCCGGATCCTCGGTCATGTCCGTCTGATACCCCATGTTGAATACCATACGCGGCGCCGGATCCGATTCCTCCTCCATGAAGAAATCCGCGGTGATGGTCTTCACCTCCGGCCCGATCTGGATGTACTCGCCCTGGTACGCATGATAGTCCGCGCCGTTGATCTGACCGCTTCGGTACTCGATGGTACGGGGAACGGTACTGGACACGTCAAAACTGAAGGTGTACTCTGCACCCTGCAGCAGCTGATATCCGTCGAAATAGATCTGGTTCGCGTAATCTACACTTCCGCATCTCTCGATGTGGACCACCAGCTTGCCGTCCACATTTTCCAGTTCGAACTTGCCGCCCTTGGTATATTCGTTGAAGTTCCCGGTCTTTCCGTCCTCAAAATCCATGCTGACGATGACATCCCCGGGCTTCACGTTGATGTCCTTCTTCTCTTCCGTCACTTCTTCCGTTACCGGCTCCGTAACCTCTTCCGTCTGCATCTCGGTCGTCGCAGCACTGGCCGCTTCCGTGGTCACAGCCCCGGTATCTGCAGCCGTGGTACCGTCACCGGACTTCCCGCAGCCCGCCATACCCAGCAGCATACTTCCGGCCAGCGTCAGTGCAAGAGCTCTCTTCATCCCCTGTTTTCTCATGGTTTTTCCTCCGTAGATCAAAACTAAGAGTTTGTATATAGTCTCTGTGATCATTTTATTACGATCACCCTCGAAACGTCTTTGCGATTTATGCTTATTTTTATGGATTCCCACCCAGGAAATAAATGACCTCCGACAGTTCCATGTCCCCGCCGAAGATGGACAGCGCACTGCCGATGGTAACGTCCAGGCGGTCACTGCCTGCAGCCCTCAGGATCTCCAGATCATGGAAGGATCCCACGCCCCCCGCGTAGGTAATAGGGATCTTCCCCCAGTCTCCCAGCAGCTTTGCCAGAGGCTCCTCGATGCCGTTCCGCTTCCCCTCTGCATCCACCGCATGGATCAGATACTCTGCGGAAAAGCTTTTCAGATGATCCAGTGTGCCGGGCATTATGTAAACTTCCGTCAACTTCTGCCAGCGGTCCGTGGCAATGCAGTAACCCTGATCTGTCCTTCTGCAGCTGAGATCCAGCACCAGCCGTTCCCTGCCCACTTCATGAACCAGCCGTTCCAGGCGTTCCCAGTCCACCTGTCCGTTACGGAACACATAGGAGGTCACGATGACATGGGATGCACCCAGATCCAGGAACCGGGATGCATTTTCCGCAGTCACTCCGCCGCCGATCATCAGACCACCGGGGTAGGCTCTGAGCGCCTCCCTGGCTGTCTCGATATCTGCCTCATATTCCGGCGTTCCGGCGGGATTCAGAAGGATGATATGCCCACCGGGCAGATCCAGCTCCCGGTAAAGTTCTCCGTAGAAAGCGCCGCCCTCCGACGAAACGAAGTTGGTCTCCGGGACTCCCAGATCCGAAAGGCTTCCGCCCACGATCTGCTTGACCGATCCGTTATGAATATCGATACATGGTCGAAGACGCATGTTCCATCCTCCCCTCACGTTTCCTCGTTTATATTAAACTATCGATCGTCCTGCAAAGCGCACAAAACGTATTATAACATACACAAACACGTGTAACAAGGCTCATTCTGTTTCATTTCCTGCTCATCTCCCGCTCATCTCCTTCTAATCGAATCTTCATGAAAAATTAATATGCACCCCTTTGCAAATATGATATACTGATTGAGTGAAAATCCTGAAAAAAGGAGAAGGATCATGACAAACTACGATTTATATAAGAAGGTCCAGCTTTCACTGCAGCTGGCGGATCAGGTAAATGCCAGCGGCGTGATGCCACCGGGAACCATGACGCTCAGGGAGATGCTGAAATTCGATTATCTCCTGTTCCTCGGGTTCCTGTACGAACCGGACGGATCCGACACGAACTACGAGCGGACCTTCATCATGGAATACCTGACGATGTATATCGACATCAGGAAATTCCTGACGCTCCGCTACGACCGGAGCTTAAAGCCGGAATTCATCAATACGGTACCCCGGTCACTGACGTATTTTGCAAAATACGATCTGTCCGGCGGTGCGCGCCGGGATCAGCTGGGGCGTTCGTTCTCCCGTGTGGTGGTTGATACCTTCAACGATCTGGGGACAGAGTTCACCATCGGAAGCGGCGGCGACAACACGGTCACCGAGATCAGCAATCTGTCCAATTACGTCATCATGCTGAATAACTTTCTGAAGGAATTCGGTCTGTTCAATACCGGCAATCCGGGCGAACTGATCTCTGCGGATTCCATCCATGCCGCCAAGCTGAAGGGATCCTTCCGGAATCCAAAGAGTGTCACCGGTTCCCATAACAACGGAAAAGCCGCTGCGAAAAACGGGGAGCAGGTGGTGGCGCCGAAGGTGAAAGAGGAAGAGAAACCGAAGACCCTGGAAGAGCTGATGGAGGAACTGGATTCCCTGGTGGGACTGGATGCCGTAAAGCAGGATCTGACAAACCTCATCAACCTGATCAAGGTCCGGAAGATGCGTGAGGAACGCGGTATGAAGCAGCCGGACATCACGCTGCATCTTGTCTTCTCCGGCAATCCGGGTACCGGTAAGACCACCGTGGCACGGCTTCTGGCGAAGATCTACAAGGCTCTGGGTGTTGTCACCGGCGGACAGCTGGTGGAGGTGGACCGCTCCGATCTGGTAGTGGGTTACATCGGTCAGACCGCTGCCAAAACTGCCGAGGTGATCGACAGCGCCATCGGAGGGATCCTCTTTATCGACGAGGCCTACACACTCACCGCAGGCAAGGACGAGAAGGACTTCGGAAAAGAGGCTCTGGATACACTCCTGAAGCGGATGGAGGACAACCGTGACAACCTGATCGTCATCGTGGCCGGCTACACCGAGCTGATGGAGGAATTCGTGAATTCCAACCCCGGTCTCAAATCACGGTTCAACAAAAACATTTTCTTCAAGGATTACACCGGCGAGGAGCTCTATAAGATCTTCGAGTCCATGTGCAAAAAGCAGGAATACCAGCCGGACGAAGAGGCTGCGGCATATATTCAGCATTACCTGTGCACACGTGCAAAGGCGCACGAGGAGAACTTTGCAAATGCCCGTGAGGTCCGGAATTTCATCGAGCGCTGCATCGAGCGCCAGGCAACCCGCATCGTAAAGGAGAAGGAAGTCAGCGACGACCAGCTGAAGACCCTGACCATGGCGGACTGCCTGGAGGAGGGGTATCCGACAGAAGATCTCTCTGTGGAAGAAGGTGCGGAGGTCATCAATTCTGATCAATAGATCACACTGATTCATCTGAAATCCTGAAACCATACAAAATATAAACAGCGATGTCATTCCAAGGCCACAAACGAGCTGAAGATTGACATCGCTGTTTTCTATTTTACATATCTCCCGGCACTCAATGCCTGATCATCATTTTTTCCAATGCGGCACTCACTGCACCAGCACACCGTCATCACCAAACACATAGGTCTGATCTCCGATCACGGCCGTGCCGGTGATCATGGCGCCGTCACTGCCCATATAATAGGTGCAGCCCTTCAGCGTCTTCCAGCCTGTATGCATGACGCCGGTGGGATTCAGGAAATACCATTTCCCTCCCAGCTTCTTCCAGCCGGTCTGCATGGCACCGTTGGAGCCCAGGAAATACCATTTTCCTTTTACCTGCTTCCAGCCGGTCTGCATCGCACCGCTTGGAGCGAAGAAATACCATTTCCCGCCGATGATCTTCCAGCCGGTCTGCATCACGCCTTCCGGGTTCATGTAGTACCAGACTTTTCCGACCTTCTTCCAGCCGGTGACGGGGTTTCCGTCTTCATAATAATACCAGTTGCCGTTGGCCTTTGCCCAGCCCTCCGTGCCCGGATCGATCACCTCATCCTGGGTGTTGATCCGATAAACGTAGTAACCTGTGGAACCGCTGTCATCTCCGTCGTAGGAGGAGGGTGTGGTCATGGGCGTCCGATACTCCACGCCCCAGGCCGGTGCCAGTGCGTGTGCGATGGTGGGATAACCGATGTATCCGCTCTTCCACCGCGTCCGTCCGGAATTTGCATAATTGTCCACCGTTCCGTCGAAGATCTCTTTCATCACGATGGCCGCATGCAGCCAGTGCGCGCCGGAAGCGGAGGGATTCGTCATGTTCTTGGTATAGATCACGATATCCCCGGCCTTGATCTTGCCGTCATTCACATCACGGATCATCTGATCGCTGACCGTCTGATACTCGGACTGTCCGCCCTCATAGCTGGCCGTCAGTGTGAATTTGCTGCTCTTTGCCATGGCATCGTTCAGTTCCTTCACCGTGCCGCCCACCGTAAAGGATCCCACCAGACCCGAATCTCGGATCACGGATTCCACCCAGCCGTTGCAGGCGCCTGCCGCATCATAGCCGGACAGGTAAAATGCACTTCGGAGGGTGTCATAGTAAGGCTCTGTCTGCAGCGTTCCCATGGACACCGAAGGCACTGCCGCCTCGGACACCGTGGGAGCCTTGGTAAAGACTGTCCCGAAGAGGACCGCTGCAGCCAGGATCACCGCACAAAGCCCTCGAAGGTTTCGACTGTGTTTCATTTTTTGTTCTCCTTGCTTACGCATTACGTTGACATGCGTCATGCCTCACGACTAACGTTTATCCGCTTTACGAATTCGTTTAAGTCCGTGCGTATTTAGAAATCGATCTCGTCCCCGCTGTAGCTGTCGGTGTAGGAGTCTCCGTAGGAATCGTCGTAAGATCCCTGGGAGTAATCTGCGTCATACATTTCCACATCCTGATCTGCGTAGGGATCCGGTCTCTGCTGTCTGGCCGGTTCTCTTCTCTTTTGACTGCTGCTCTTCGTCCGGCGGGTGCCTTTGGAAGATTTCTTCGTCATCAGTGCAATGGCCATAACAAAGAAGGTGATGGCTGTTACCAGATTCACGATCCAGTTGCCGATAGCGGTTCCGCCGGTGGTCTTCTTGGAGAAGAGATGGATCAGTACCACGACCGCATTTACGATGGCAACGGCGATGAGAAGTGCCACGATCTGGCCGCGGCGTTCATTCATTCCGATGTAGGCATCCAGCCGGTCCGCAAGGATCACGAAAACGGTGGCACCCACCAGCACGGAGATCATGCCTGCCTGATAAGTTGTAAAGGGGAAGGACTTCGATACGCCGTCCAGCAGCGCGAAGGTCAGCATCATCATCGCCATTACGAAGAAGGCATGCATGAAAGCCTTGCCCCGCAGACGGAGACGTTTCTTGCTGTAAGAGCTCTCTTTGTTTGTCTCGTAGGACAGCATCCAGAGAAATGCACCTGCAACCACTACGATCAGCAGGATCATGAGAAGCAGCATGCCGACTCCGCCGGAGCCTTTGATCACCAGCGTATAGTTCAGCCGTCCGGTTCCGTCAGCCAGCGTTGCACCGTCTGCAACCTTTCGGTTCATCACCAGATAGACTCCGCCGCCGGAGGTCTCGAATTCATTTGTCTTTGAAGCTGTTTCCGTAACGTTCAGAACGCCGCAGGATTCCCGAAGAGAAGAATCCTTGTAGATCTGGATCTCGGTCGCGATCCCCTGCTGCCCTTCTACGGAAGCTTCGATGGAGCATTTGTCTCCCGAAGTCGCAAGAAATGTGGTCTGGTTCTGTCCTTCCGTGATCACTCCGGCCTTTACCGTCACATCGGATGAAAACCGGACAGTCTGCTTGCCTGCAGAACCGAGAGTCACCAGTGCGATGAAGACCACCGAAAGGATGATCACCAGCGCTGAAACCCGATACTGTGATTGTCTGTTCATTGTAGCCCCTTTCCGTATACCCTGTGTTATAGATGCCATCCGGGGAACGATCTTTTGCCCCGGCATATCATGGATACATGTTTATAAGATCAGAATACAGATGAAGATCAGCAGCGCGGAAATGAGCGTGATCAGGATGCTCATCACTCCGCCGAATTTCTCACCGCTGAAGCCGGAGGAATTCACATTCTCCTGATTCATCTCCTGCACACCGCTTTCGGACTCTTCCGTGGTCTGCGGATCCGCCGGCAGGTTCTGTGCCGTAGTGCTTTCCGTGGTCTGCGGTTTCACGGCCTCCGTCGGTTTCTTTGCCTCTTCCTCGGATTTCTTCTTTTCTTCTTCCGCCTTCTTCAGATCCTCCTGGTACTTCTCCGGTTCCAGACGGTACACGTAGTAACCGGTGGATCCGTCGTCTGCACCCGCATCATAGGAATGCACGGAGGTCATGGGTGTGTAGTACTCCACGCCGAAGATCGGTGCCAGGGCATGTGCCATGGAGGGATAACCGATGTAGGTATCTCTCCAGCGGGTCAGGCCGTAGTTCTGGTAGTTCTCCACCTTGCCGTGGTAATTCTCTTCCATGGCGATGGCCGCATGCAGCCAGTGAGGACTCGGCGTGTTGTAGTAATCATTCATATTCTTTGTGAAAATGAGGATGTCGCCGGCCTTGATCTTGCCTTCATTTACGTCACGGATCATGTCATCGCTGGTGTCCTGATAGTCGTTCTGATCACCGGTCCTGCTGGCTACCAGCGTTGCGTAGGGACTGTTCTTTAACGCATCATTCAGTTCCTCCACGGTGGTTCCGTCCACCACCAGTTCTCCGATAAGTCCGGACTTGTTGATGACACGCTGTACCCAACCGTTGCAGGCCCCCACCTCATCATAGTCTCCCATGTAGAAAGCCTCGCGAAGGGTGTCATAATAGGACTCTTTCTCGATCCCACTGTAGGAAACATCCGGCGGATTTGCCTCTGCAGAGCGCCCTCCCGCAAACACACTTGCCGCAAAGAACGCTGCGAACCCCAGTGTCATAAGGAGACCGCGTTTCCATCTCTTTTTCGACATATACTGCCCTCTCTTAATATATCTTCTAAAAACAGAACTTGACAGGGGGGACAGCCCCCCCCTGTCATGTTTCATAGCTTCTCTTTACTTTAAACTATGCGTTGATCAGGCTGTTGATCAGACCCTGCAGCTTCTGCTCGAAGTCTTTCGATTTTACCTTCGCATCCTCCAGGGAATCTCCCTTCAATCCGAAGTAGAACTTGATCTTCGGCTCGGTACCGGAAGGACGTACGCACAGCCATGCATCGTTCTCCAGCTCGAAGTACAGTACATTGGACTTCGGCAGGAAGGTCGGTGTCTCTGCACCTGTGTGCATGTTCCGAACCACGTCGGTATCGTAATCACGGACTGCGATCACATCGTAGCCGGAAATATTTGTCGGAATGTCTTTTCTGAGCAGCTTCATGATGGACTTGATCTTCTCAACACCGTCCACACCCTTCATGGTGATGGTGCAGATGTCGTCGATCCAGTAGCCGTAGCGCTCATACATGTCGATCATGGCATCCCAGAGGGTCTTGCCCTGGGACTTATAGAAGGTCGCTGCCTCACAGAGGGCCATGGTAGCAACAATGGCATCCTTATCTCTTGCGTGGGTACCGATGAGACATCCGTAGCTCTCCTCAAAGCCAAAGAGATAGGTACCGTGTCCGCTGTGCTCATAAGCCAGCATCTTCTGTCCGATGAACTTAAATCCGGTGAGGCACTCTTCCATCTTCACGCCATAGTTGTCCGCGATGCAGGCAGCCATGTTCGTGGTAACGATGGACTTGATGAGGCGTCCGTCCTCCGGAAGTCCCCGGGTTGCCTGGATCTGGGAGATCTCATACTCTGCCAGAAGGGAACCGGACATATTTCCGGTGAGGCATTTGTACTCGCCGGACTTCGAATCCTTCACATAAACGCCCAGACGGTCCGCATCCGGATCGGTAGCCAGTACCAGATCCGCATCCTTCTCCTCTGCCAGTTTGAGAGCCAGCGCAAAGGCTTCCTTTGCCTCCGGGTTCGGATAGGAAACCGTGGGGAACTCACCGTCCGGAAGCTCCTGCTCCGGTACGACATAGACATTGGTGAAACCAAGCTCCGCGAGGATCCGGCGTGCGGGGATATTACCCGTGCCATGCAGCGGAGAGTATACCACCTTGATTTCCTTCGCGTACTGATCGATGGTATCCTGGTGGATCACAAGCTTCTTCAGTTCGGAAATGTATGCGTCATCCACTTCCTTGCCGATCACCTGATAGAGGCCTTTCTCTTTTGCCTCTTCCACCGTGATCATCTTGGAATCTTCGATGGAAAGCTTCTTTACCTCCAGCATGATCCCGATATCGTTCGGAGGCGTGATCTGCGCGCCGTCCTCCCAGTAAACCTTATATCCGTTATATTCCGGCGGATTGTGGCTGGCCGTGATGTTGATGCCCGCGATGCAGCCGAGATACCGTACCGCAAAGCTGAGCTCCGGTGTCGGACGAAGGGACTCAAAACGGAAAGCCTTGATCCCGTTGGCTGCCAGCACACAGGCTGCAACATCCGCAAACTCCGGAGAGAATCTGCGGCAGTCAAATGCGATCGCTACGCCGCGTGCCTGTCCGTGTCTGGAAATGATATAGTTTGCCAGTCCCTGGGTCGCACGTGCCACCACATAGGTGTTCATGCGATTGGTTCCTGCGCCGATGATCCCGCGAAGTCCGGCGGTTCCGAATTCCAGATCGTCGAAGAAGCGCTCGCGGATCTCCGCATCATCGCCTTCGATGGCCTTAAGCTCTGCCCGTGTAGCCGCATCGAAGAAGGAACTGTTCACCCACTGCTCGTAGGTCTTTTTATAATCATTCTTATTCACATTCATATTATCAGCCATTCCACGCCTCCTGGTCGTACCTTTGCATAATCTTTTACAGTTTATCATTTTTTGCCCGAAAATAAAAGTGAAAATACATGCTTTTATTATAAAATCCTGTGCAAACTTATACACGATTCTCCGACAAAATCCACAAGAAAACCCATAAAAAAACGCGCAGCCCCATAGGCCGCGCGTTATGTAAACTTTATGAAATCTGTTTCCGGTACGCCTTCGCTTCGCGGATCAGCCGTTCCTTCGTATTCCTCCCAGGATCCTTCAGAACGAAGTCCAGCAAATGCTGCAGCACCTTTCCCATCACCGGCCCTGCCGGAATGTCCATGGCTTTCAGGTCCTGCCCGCCGACTGCCAGCTCCCGGATACTGAGGGGCGCCTTCTCCGTAACCGTCTTCTCGTACATCCGGATGATCCGGTCCAGCGCCTGCTCCTTCTCTTCTCCTCGGTAATCGCTCTGTCCTGCCATATCCGCCCTGCGGATCTCCAGAAACTCCGGAAAATGCTCGATGCCCATTTTGGACATTCCTTTCCGGAATCCCGCTTCCGTCAAATCGTCACTCAGTCCGAAATCATGCCAGAGCACAAGCCTGCAGACCGATTCTATGGTTTTATTGTCCATTTTCAGACGTTTCAGGATTTCCCGTGCAACAGGTTCCCCCTCAAAGGGATGGTTCTTAAAATGATCCACGCCGTCCGGACCTGTGGTCTTGCATTTCGGCTTGGCAACATCATGAAGCAACGCGGCATACCGCATGGTCTTCGTCGGAGACACATGCTGCATCACGACGATGGAATGATGTCCCACATCCGTGTAATGATACGGAGAATTCTGCGGCGTCTCCATCATCCGGTCAAATTCCGGAAGGATCTTCGCCGTGATCCCCAAAGTGTATAATTCTTCCATTTCTTCCGGATGAGGGGAGCAGATAAGCTTCGTCAGCTCTGTCTCGATCCGTTCTACGCTGACATGGGAAAGGTCGTCTACATGATTTCGGATCGCAGCCCGGGTGTCCGGCTCGATGGAGAAGCCCAGCTGTGCGGCAAAGCGTACCGCACGCAGGATCCTGAGCGCATCTTCGTCAAAACGTTCATCCGGATTCCCCACGGCACGGATCCTTTTCGCCTCCATATCCGCCAGCCCGTCGTACAGATCCACCAGCCCCCGCTCGGGGTGATAGGCCATGGCATTGATCGTAAAATCCCGGCGCATCAGATCGTCCGCCAGATTCTTGGAAAATGTCACGCTCTCAGGCCTTCTGTGGTCGCTGTAATCTCCGTCCACACGGTAGGTGGTGACCTCGTAGCCCACACCGTGGTTCATGACCGTTACGGTGCCGTGCTGCAGACCGGTGTCGATGGTTCGTTTGAACAGGGCTTTCACCTGCTCAGGCTTTGCATCGGTAGTGATGTCCCAGTCACTGGGCTCACGGCCGAAAAGGCTGTCGCGGACGCATCCGCCGACGACATAAGCCTCGTGGCCGGCATCATTCAGTTTTCGCAGGATCCACAGGACGTCCTGAGGGATAGTGATCTTCATATGTCATGTCAAAGCTGCATATGTGCTGTGATGCATGCAGCCGTTCTTCCTTGTCAAGGTTTAGTATGCACGCCCGAAGTAGACCATCTTCTTTGCAGCCTTGCCGCAGTATACGCAATTCTCGGAAATGCACTCCTGCTCAAAGGGCATGCAGCGTGTAGTTGCACCGGTCTCTTCCTTGATGGCGTCCTCGCAGGCCTGATCGCCGCACCACATGGCCTTGATGAATCCCGGCTTGGTGTCGATGATCTCCTTGAACTGATCCCAGGAGGCTGCCGTGTATGTGTGTGCATCTCGGTGTGCCCGTGCACGCTCCAGCATTTCCTTCTGAATGGTATCCAGAAGGGCAGGGATCAGGGTCTCCAGTTCCTCCAGCTTAACGGTCTGCTTGTCGCCGGTATCTCTCCGGACTACAACTGCTTCGCCGTTTTCCAGGTCGCGGGGACCAACCTCGATACGGATCGGGATGCCGCGCATTTCCTGCTCTGCGAACTTGAATCCGGGGGACTTGTCGGTCTTGTCTGTCTTTACGCGGACTGCCTTGGACAGCTTCTCTGCCAGTGCGTCCACCGCTTCCAGAACTCCTTCCTTCTTCTGCTGGATGGGGATGATCATGACCTGGGTCGGTGCGATCCGCGGAGGAAGCACCAGACCGTCATTGTCGCCGTGGACCATGATCACTGCGCCGATGAGACGAGTGGTCACGCCCCAGCTGGTCTGATGAACGTATTTCAGGGTGTTATCTTTATCTGTGTACTGTACGCCGAACGCCTTCGCAAAACCGTCACCGAAGTTGTGGCTGGTTCCGGACTGCAGGGCCTTACCGTCGTGCATCAGTGCCTCGATGGTGTAGGTTGCGACTGCACCGGCGAACTTCTCCTTCTCGGTCTTCTGGCCCCGAACTACCGGGATGGCCAGCACGTCTTCGCAGAAATCCGCATAAACGTTCAGCATCTGCTCGGTTCTTGCCTCGGCTTCTTCCGCTGTGGCATGTGCCGTATGGCCTTCCTGCCACAGGAACTCTCTGGAGCGTAGGAAGGGTCTGGTCTCCTTCTCCCAGCGGACAACGGAGCACCACTGGTTATATACCTTCGGCAGATCGCGGTAAGAAGTGATGTCCTTCTGATAGAAATCGCAGAACAGGGTTTCCGAAGTGGGGCGTACGCACATCCGCTCCTGCAGTTTGCTTGTTCCTCCGTAGGTCACCCAGGCAACCTCCGGGGCGAAGCCCTCCACGTGGTCCTTCTCCTTCTCCAGCAGGCTCTCCGGGATCATCAGCGGCAGATAAACATTTTCCACGCCGGTCTCCTTGAACCGTGCATCCAGCTGTTGCTGGATCAGTTCCCAGATGGCATAGCCGGCCGGCTTCAGCACCATGAATCCCTTAACGCTGGTATAGCCGGTGAGGTCCGCCTTCAGGACCACGTCCGTATACCACTGTGCGAAATCTTCGTCCATCGATGTGATGGCTTCTACTTTCTTCTTATCGTTTGCCATTTTCCTCTTCCTCTTCTTTATGATAGTATACTGAATCCGTTTTCGAGATCCATCTTACAGCTTGTCATAGTCATACTCGCCCTTATGGGACTGCCACATCAGTCGGATCAGCTGGTCATGGAGCTCATCCTCCACCGCCTGCACCTTTTCAGCCAGCTCTTTTTCCTCCTCCGCAAAGTTGCCCTGTCCGTAAATGAAATCGGCCCAGCTCTCATCCACGCCGGATTTATCGATCTCTTCATGGAGCTCGATGGACATGCTGACGAGGACCTTTTTCTGACATTCCACGCAGGCATAGTTGATTTCTTTCTTCATGTAGCACACCACCAGGATCACATCCGGGTCCTGCTCTGAGACGTACTTGATAAAGTCCTCGGTCGCGCCTTCGATGGTATTCATATTTCGTGTTTCTTTACTTATGAATTTCATTCTACCAGTCCTCCTCTTCGGCATCCAGCAACTCAAATGCTCTTCCTTCCGGCTCCCGGTGCAGGAATACCTCTTCTCCCGTATAGGGATGTGCAAATGTCATTCGGCTGCTGTACAGACCGATCTCCGGTACCGACGGTTTCTTCTTCCCGGCGAAACCACCCTTTCCGTTATTGCGGCCTTTGCCTGCTCCGCCGATTTTCCCGGCCGGACCGTACTTCACATCTCCCCAGATCGGGAAGCCGTGGGCCGCCATCTGACAGCGGATCTGGTGATGGCGGCCGGTCTCAAGATGGATCAGAAGGTAGGTAAATATCCCCACATCCGTCTCGATCACATCCAGTACTTCGTAGCTAAGGACCGCCTTCTTTGCGCCCTTCGTTCCTTCCGGAACCACTCTGGAACAGTTGTCCTTCTTATCCGCCAGCAGCCAGTCCGTGTAGGTCCCTTCATCCTCCGGGATCTCCCCGCAGACCACTGCCTGGTAGCATTTGTCGATCTTCCGGTCCTGCACCAGATCCGACAGCTTTGCCGCTGCCTCTTCGGTCTTTGCCAGAAGCAGGATCCCCGCCACCGGCCGGTCCAGACGGTTGATCACCGCCAGATACGGTTCTTCGTCCGTATCCCCGCGATCGAACATGTAGTTTTTCACGATACTGACCATGTCCTCACGATTCGAGTGGTCGGACTGGGAGGGAACACCGTAAGGCTTTACCACCGCGATCATGTATTTGTCTTCGTAGACGATGTCTGGTTTCATGAGATTCTCCGTCCTGATCACACTTTTCAGTCGACAGGATTCTTCGCTTCGCTCAGAATGACAGATTGACATGTCATTCTGACGGAGCGCTGAGCGCGATGGAAGAATCCCTTCATTCAGAATGACAGGTTAGTTCATTTCATCGAGAAGCTTCTTCGCGCTGACCAGCTTCACACACAGGGTGAAGAGCTCCGCTGCGATCTTCAGGTCTTCCAGCGGCGGCAGGGTCGGAGCTACACGGATGTTGGAATCCTGCGGATCCTTGCCATAGGGCCAGGTTGCGCCTGCGCCGGTCATGGTCACGCCGGCTTTTTTTGCCTTGGATACGATCTCCTTTGCGCAGCCCGGAAGGGAATCAAAGCTGATGAAATAGCCTCCCTTCGGCTTTGTCCATTCGCCGATGCCCAGTCCGGAGAGTTCACGGTCGAAGATCTCCAGAACCGCTTCAAACTTCGGACGGATGATTTCCGCATGTTTCCGCATATGCTCGGTCATCATGTGGATGTCTCCGAAGAAACGCACATGACGCAGCTGGTTCACCTTATCATGACCGATGGTCTGGTTCTTCATCTGAGTCACGATATCCTCCAGGTTATTGGCCGAAGTAGCCAGTGCGGCGATACCGCTGCCCGGGAAGGTGATCTTCGAGGTGGATGCGAATTTATAGACAAGGTCCGGATTGCCCGCACGCTTGCACTCTGCCAGGATCTCGATCAGATAATCCTGGTCATCGTCATACAGATGGTGGATGCCGTAGGCATTATCCCAGAAGATCCGGAAATCCTTAGCCGCGGGCCTGAGCCGTGCGAAGCGGCGTACCGTCTCGTCGGAATAAGAGTATCCCTGCGGATTGGAATATTTCGGTACGCACCAGATACCCTTGATGGACTCATCCTCTGCCACCAGCTTTTCTACCATATCCATATCCGGTCCGATGGGGGACATGGGAACCGGGATCATTTCGATGCCGAAATACTCGGTGATGGCAAAATGCCGGTCATAGCCGGGAACCGGGCACAGGAATTTCACCTTGTCCAGCTTGCACCACGGGGTGTTGCCCAGAATACCATGTGTCATGGCTCTGGAAACCGTGTCATACATCACGTTCAGAGATGAGTTGCCGTAAATGATGATGTTGTCGGGGTTGTTCTCCATCATGTCCCCGATCAGCACCTTCGCCTCATGGATTCCGGTCAGCACACCGTAGTTCCGGCAGTCGGTTCCGTCCTCACAGGACAGGTCCACCTGGGAATTCAGTGCGTCCATCATTCCCATGGAAAGATCCAGCTGCTCCCGGCACGGCTTACCGCGGCTCATGTCCAGCGCAAGATCCTTCTCCTGGAACTTGTGATACTTTGCGCGGAGCTCCGCCAGCTCCATCTCCAGCTCATCCTTTGTCATTTCAGCATATGGTTTCATCGTTCGTCCTCCTGATTTCCGGGAAATGCCGCAAATGATCAGCGATCCGTCGCGTAATTCTGCGGTTTCCGACGGCATGCATCAGCACATGCCCGTAATTAGTCAATTATTGTAGCACATCTTTTTCCTTTTTCACAGAGGAAAATTGTAGCGAATCCCTGTTTTTTTCGTGAAATCGCCGCGCTGTTCATTTGAGCCATGCCGGTATCTCCGGAAACTTCCGGCATGGCTCATTACTTGCGCACGATTCTCCCATACAGGTCCGCCGGGACATAGGCTTCCACGTAAACTCCGTCATCGCGGTAGTCTTCCACCTGAAGTTCTCCCTTCCTGCGGATCTCCGCAAGGAGGGACATCCTGTCAAACGGGAGGGTCATCGCCAGTTTCTTCTTCCCGCCGCGGAGCAGCTCGCTGAGTGCCTCCTGCAGTCCGTCCAGTCCTTCCCCGCTCTTCGCCGAGATCTTCACGGTTTTCTCAGCCCGGTCATCCAGAAAATGTGTCTCTCCCTCCACCAGGTCCATTTTATTAAATACGGTCAGCACCGGTTTTTCGCGGATCTCCAGCAGGTCCAGGGTCTCGTATACCGTCTTCCGGTAGGTTTCCCATTCCGGATCCGAGGCGTCCACCACGTGGATCAGATAGTCCGCATAAGCCGCCTCCTCCAGGGTACTGCGGAAAGCACGGATCAGTTCCGTGGGAAGCTTCCGGATAAAGCCGACCGTGTCCGTCAGCAGGATCTGCTGCTTCCCCGGCAGCTCCAGAGCCCGGGTAGTGGTATCCAGCGTTGCGAAGAGCTTATCCTCCGCCAGGATCCCCGCATCCGTCAGGGTATTGAGGAGCGTGGATTTCCCGGCATTTGTGTAACCTACGATGGCCGCCACCGGAACCCCCTTCTTCTGCCGTTCCTTCCGGTTCAGTTCCCGGTGGGTCACCACATCCTCCAGTTCCCGCCGGAGCTGGCCGATCCGGTTTCGTACCGCACGGCGATCCTGCTCCAGCTTCTTCTCACCGGGACCGCGGGTACCGATACCGCCTCCCAGCCGGGACAGCGCCGTTCCCTGTCCGGACAGCCGGGACAGATTGTACCGGAGCTGTGCCAGCTCCACCTGCAGCTTTCCTTCGCTGGTTCTTGCATGCGCCGCGAAGATGTCCAGGATCACGCCGGTGCGGTCCAGTACCTTGACATCCAGCGCCCGTTCCAGATTCTTCTGCTGGGCGGGAGACAGCTCGTCATCCGTGATGACCGTATCTGCATTTGTCTCATACACCAGTTCCCGCAGCTCTTCGATCTTCCCGCTGCCAAGATAGGTCCCCGGATCGATCCGTTCTTTCGGCTGCACCAGTGTACCAACCACCTCGCCGCCGGCCGTCTCCGCCAGCTCCCCCAGTTCCCTGAGCAGCGGTTCCACCTCCGGACGGTTGGGCAGCTGCACCGCCACCAGGAGCACTCGCTCCCTATATTCGCTTCTTTCCTCTTCCTGTATCATATATCCTCTCCGATCGATTTTGAAATCATTTTTTACCGGTCTTTACCGGTTTGATTATCTTTTACCGGTCTTTACTTTGTCAATCCTCCCAGAACAGCTCATCCAGTGTTTTACCCAGCACCTTGCAGATATCCCGGCACAGTTTAATGGTCGGATTATAGTCTCCCTTTTCGATGGCATTAATGGTCTGCCTGGAGACGCCTACGCGCTTTGCCAGATCCTCCTGGGAAAGATCCAGTGCGGCGCGGGCAGATTTCAGTCTCAGATTCTTCATAACGCCTCCTATTCCATCTCCTCTCTTCGAAGCACAAGGCTTCGGATCGCGCCGGCGATCACTACTGCAAGCATCATGACCGCGCACATCAGGTTGAGAACGCTGACAGAGAACCGTCCGCTGGGCTCAAACCATCCGTTTGACAGAATACTTGAGATGCCGATAACCAGATTGAAAGCTCCGATAGCTCCGAAGACCGCCATCACCGTACCACGCTTCTCATTCAGCGCGATATAGCAGTCATGCCAGATGCAGTAGATCACATAGACGATGATACCGATAAATATACTTCCCGCGTAGAAGATCCACGCCCTCCGGTCCGGGAGCAGGCCCATGGATTCCACCATCAGCACCACTCCGACTTCCACAAGTGCGGCAAAAAAAGCGTACCGGAAACCGCGTCCCTGTTCCAGCTCCTGCCGCTCATCGTATTTCTGACGCATAAGTCCCCGCCTCTTCACCCACACCACCAGAGCCAGTACCATGAGGCAGGAACCGAGAATGATGGCAAACATGCCGCACATACCGGACACGCTGAACGGGACCTGCTTCTCCGCGTTCATAAAGAAGTCCAGATGCCAGGTTCCTTCCTTCTGCAGCTTATCAAAATTGTAGTCCTGCGCAAGATCCTTTGCCCTCGCCTGCCCGCAGAGCCAGGTCTTTGCAAAGTTTAAAAAATCTTCTTCCGTGGTGAGATACCGGTAATCCAGATGATATACCCCCGCCTTCAGGTTCAGTGTGGGATTCTCATTTCCGGCCAGCGATGCGGACGCATATATCTGATGTGCCTCGGAATCCATGATCGTGCATCCTGTGACAAATCCGATATCTGACTCCTTCACATCCTCCGCCTTCATACCGGAAGGATTCCATTCCAGCTTCAAAACGTATTCACCGGCCTGATCCACCATAAAATTACCATTGGACATCTTCGGCTCCGCCGTACCGTCCTTCACGGAAATGTCCCAGCCCCATCTGGAATTCCACTCCAACGCTTTTGTACCGTTATTATGCAGGAAGATCCCACACACCAGAAGCGCCAGCCCGATCAGAAATGCCACACATGAAAATGTATTCTTCTTCATTTAAAACCACCCTCTTTTTCTTTCCGGTATTTACCCTTTTCCCCGCCGGTCCGAGGCGCGGTCACGCCTTGCAACACAGCCAGGTATCGCCTCCACCACTTCAAGCTGTATCTGCATCATATCATTCGCATTACAAAATGTCAAGTATATATTACATTATGTATGTGCTGTTTTCCATTTTGTAATGCGGCGGCTTTTGGTATTCGTAAACAGCAAAAAACCTTATAAAAGCAGTTGACAATCCACCTTCAAAATGATATTATCGTTTAGCGACGTTTCAAGAAGCGTCTATACGCAGTTGTGGCGGAATTGGCATACGCGCATGATTCAGGTTCATGTCCACATTACGTGGGTTCGGGTTCAAGTCCCGTCAACTGCACAAACTCTAAGAGTCCGGCGTCCGGCTAGAATGGTCATAACAGATTTATGATCAAGGCATCGGACGCCGGATTTATCATGGAACGCAAAACGTATAAGACTTATGTCACTGAGCGCACAGTATTAACTTAGGAAGGAGATGCGAAGCAGCTATGGAAGGAAAAAAGAACTTACTCTCATATGACGGCTATAAAAAGCTGGAAGACGAGCTTCACTATCTGAAGGTAAAAGGCAGGAAGGAAGCAGCACAGAAAATTAAAGAAGCCCGGGAACAGGGAGACCTTTCCGAGAACGCCGAGTACACCGCTGCACGTGAAGCACAGGCCGAGATGGAAAGCAGGATCGTCGAGATCGAGAATATCCTGAAAGACGCTGTCATCGCCGATGAGAATACCGAGAACAGCGAAGTGATCCGATTCGGTTGTACCGTCACCTTTGAGGACATGGATACGAAGAAGACGTATCAGTATCGTCTGGTTGGTTCCTCCGAAGCAGATCTCATTAACGGAAAGCTCTCCTATGAATCTCCTCTGGGCCAGCGTCTGAACGGTGCAAAGGTCGGTCAGATCATCACACTGGACACCCCTAAAGGAACAAAGAACTACAAGATCACGGATCTGAGCTACAAGACATCGGATTCCGCCAACAGTTAACTATAAATAGGGATGCCACCGGCATCCCTGTTTTTTTCAAATAAACAGGAGGCTATATTATGGCAGAAGAACAAAACAGGAACCAGGGCAAGGCGCAGCAGCAGGATCTGAATCAGCTCCTGAAAGCCCGCCGCGAGAAACTAGCGGAACTGCAAAGTGCAGGACAGGATCCTTTCGTTATCACAAAATATGATGTAAGCATCCACACCGCCGATGCAAAGGAGGCCTTTGAAGCAAAATGGCCGAAGCCGGCAGAGAGTGAGGAAGCACCGGAGATCCCGGAGGAGGAACGCATGAACGTTTCCATCGCCGGCCGTCTCATGTCCAAGCGTGTCATGGGCAAGGCATCTTTCGGCAATGTCCAGGATCTTTCCGGCAATATTCAGCTGTATGTCACCCGGGATGACCTGGGTGAGGAACCCTACAAAGCATTTAAAAAGATGGATATCGGCGATATCATAGGCGTGAAGGGTTATGTCTTCCGCACGAAGACCGGTGAGATCTCCGTTCACGCAAAGGAAGTGACGCTGCTCACCAAGAGCCTTCAGATCCTTCCGGAGAAGTTCCACGGCCTCACCAACACGGATCTCCGTTATCGTCAGCGTTACGTGGATCTGATCATGAATCCGGAAGTGAAGGACACCTTTATTAAGCGGTCAAAGATCATTTCCTGTATCCGTCGTTTTCTGGATGCGCAGGGCTTCATGGAGGTAGAGACCCCCATGCTGGTGTCCAATCCCGGCGGCGCAGCGGCGCGTCCCTTCGAAACCCATTTCAATGCACTGGATGAAGACCTGAAGCTCCGCATCTCTCTGGAGCTTTACCTGAAGCGCCTCATCGTCGGAGGCATGGAGCGGGTCTATGAGATCGGCCGTGTATTCCGGAACGAGGGTGTGGATACCCGACACAATCCGGAGTTCACCCTGATGGAGCTGTATCAGGCATACACCGACTACCACGGCATGATGGATCTGACAGAGGCCATGTACCGGCACATCGCACAGGAGGTCCTCGGAACCACGAAGATCACCTATCAGGGCGTGGAAATGGATCTGGGCAAGCCTTTCGAGCGGATGACCATGGTAGAAGCCGTGAAGAAATACGCCGGCGTAGACTGGAACACCGTGGCCGATACCGAGGCTGCAAAGGCTCTTGCGAAGGAACACCACATCGAATTTGAAGACTTCCATAAGAAGGGCAATATCCTGAACCTTTTCTTTGAAACCTATGTCGAGGAGAAATTAATCCAGCCGACCTTCATCATGGATCATCCCATCGAGATCTCTCCGCTTACCAAAAAGAAGCCGGAGGATCCGAATTACGTGGAACGTTTCGAGTTCTTCATGAACGGCTGGGAGATGGCAAATGCTTACTCCGAGCTGAACGATCCCATCGACCAGCGGGAACGCTTTGCCGCGCAGGATGCACTGGCAGACGCCGGCGATGACGAGGCAGAGCACACGGACGAAGACTTCCTGAACGCATTGGAAGTCGGCATGCCCCCCACCGGCGGCATCGGTTACGGCATCGACCGTCTGGTCATGATCATGACCAATAGTCCGGCCATCCGGGACGTACTGTTCTTCCCGACGTTAAAGAGCCTGTCGTAAGGACCGGCTGATCGATGTCGCGTTGGCCGGCCATGTGCATGCAAGCATGCCCGCATGCCGGCCGTATCGCACACATAAAAAGGCACTTCCGCGTTCTGGTATGTTACCACACGGAAGTGCCTTTTACTATGTCGGCACGATATTCGTTTATTCTGCTGCCGTACTGCCCGCTTCTGTGCCTGCATCCTCCGATGCCGCCTGTGTCTCCACCTCTGTTGCAGGCTGTCCGCTGTCCGAGGTCTTCGGGATCGCATTGTCATAGATGAAATCGATGACCTTCTCTTCCAGGACCATGTAGTAGTAATCTTCTTCTTTATAGCCGGCAGCTTCATTCAGCTGGCTGACATCCGTGTAACCCGTAGCACTCAGGAGCTCTTTGACTCTTCCGTCCGCTTCATCCTTGGATACGTTGATATCCTCTTTTTCAGCGATGGCCGCCACGATCATCTTCCGCTGGATGTACTTTTCGGCATTCTCTCGGATATCCTTCTGGAAGGTATCTGCATCGTAGCCAAATGCCATCAGCAGCTGATCCAGCGTCATCTGATAATAGGATGCCTGGGCCTGCATCTGGTCCGTCATCTCCTTGATGCGTTCCTCCAGTTCTGCCTGCGGGTACTGCTTTACGGCCGAGGTCTCCATGATCTGCGTCATCATGGCTTCCTTGTCGGTCTCCATGTCTTTTTCCGCCTGGGTCTTTACCATTTCCGCCTGCTTTGCGGCGCGGTACTCTTCCACCGTCTTATACTCGGTCTTCTCTGCCACCAGTTCATCCGTCAGTTCCGGATATTCCGTTGTTACGATAAAGTTCAGAGTCGTCTTGAAGACCGCCGCCTTGCCTGCCAGCTCCGCGGTTTTGTAATTCTCCGGAAATGTTACGTTGACATCAAAGGTCTCCCCGGGGCTGTGTCCTGCGATCTGATCATCGAAATTATCGACATAGCCGCTGGAACCCAGCGTGATCTCGGTGCCTGCACCCTTGGTGTTTCCACCCTCAAACTCCACGCCGTCAACGGATCCTACATAATCAATATTTACCTTATCTCCTTTGATCGCCAGACCGGTCTTCTTCTCTACCCGGGTACCGTTCTGGGTCGAAAGCTTGTTAACTTCTGAATCCACCTGCTCGGCAGTCACACCCGTTTCGGTCGGCGTATACTGGATCTCCTTATAGGATCCCAGATCCACATACTTGTAGTACCGGTCCTTCAGTGCCTCCGCCGGATTGGACTTCTTCCCGCAGCCTGCCAGAAGCGCCAGGCCCATGCAGCCCACCAGCACAAGGGGCAGTTTCTTTTGTATTACATGATTCTTTTTCTGCATTGTTTACTGTCTCTCTTTCTGTTGATCTGAATTTACGATTTTCAACTCAACTCTTCCTGTTATATCATAATGAGCCGAAAATAGGAAGTATAAAATTTCAATCTTCACCATTTTTACACCGAAACCTGAAATAAAGCTTATATTTTCATCTGTTTTTTTCTATTTTCTTCGACAAAATCTAAAATTAGCTTTGACTTTTTTCAAATTTTGCCCCAAGATATAGTGGGTGACATAATTTAAAAACAAGATTTAGTATTTTGGGGTTTACAAAGAGTATTGTGGGTGCTATAATCAATTCTTGCAGGCGATTCGTGACAGGAATCGCTTTTCATGACCCATTTTCCATGGGTACAAAGCACATTTTAACCCCGGAAGATCTGCAGAAAAATGCAAATCGGAGTACGGGAAAGACTTCGTGCAGACCGATGATACCTGCAAAGCGGTAACCACAAAACAAATTATAACGCTACAAAATAATAAACGTTTTAAACCGGTAATACAAGTAATACAATTGGTAAAGGGAGAGGTATTGGGATGAAAGTAGTAAAGAGAGACGGACATATCGTTGATTTTGACCGCAGTAAGATCGTGGTCGCGATCCAGAAGGCCAACGCTGAGGTTGAGCCCGAGGAGAAGGTTACCGATGCGAAGATCGAGGAGATCGTGCATGGCATCGAGACCAAGAAGCGGAAAAGGATCCTGGTAGAGGATATCCAGGATATCATCGAGCAGGAGCTGATGGAGGACGGAAAGTACATCCTTGCAAAGACCTACATCATCTACCGCTATACCCGTGAGCTGGTACGTAAGGCCAACACCACGGATGATTCCATTCTCAGCCTGATCAAGAACAGCAACAAGGACGTTATGGAGGAAAACTCCAACAAGAACGCAACGGTTGCATCCACACAGCGTGACCTGATCGCAGGCGAGGTCTCCAAGGACCTGACCCGCCGTGTTCTGCTGCCGGAGAAGATCTCCAAGGCACATGATGACGGCGTCCTGCATTTCCATGATGCAGATTATTTCCTGCAGCCGATCTTCAACTGCTGCCTCATCAACATCGGGGACATGCTGGACAACGGCACCGTAATGAACGGCAAGCTCATCGAAAGCCCGAAGAGTTTCCAGGTAGCCTGCACAGTCACCACGCAGATCATCGCATCCGTGGCTTCCTCCCAGTACGGCGGACAGTCCGTGGATATGATCCATCTTGGCAAATACCTGCGCAAGAGCTACGAGAAGTATAAGAAGATCTTCGAAGACAACTTTGCAGGAAAGGTCGATGATACCACGCTGGAGGCCATGATCCAGGAGCGTCTGGAGGACGAGCTGAAGAGCGGCGTTCAGACCATGCAGTACCAGATCAACACTCTGATGACCACCAACGGCCAGTCTCCGTTCGTAACGCTGTTCCTGCATCTGGATCCGAATGACGAGTACATCGAGGAGAATGCCCGGATCATCATGGAGGTTCTCCGCCAGCGTCTCGAGGGTATCAAGAACGAAGTCGGCGTCTATGTAACGCCTGCATTCCCGAAGCTGGTTTACGTGCTGGATGAGTGCAACAATCTGTCCGGCGGAAAATATGATTATATCACCGAGATGGCCGTAAAGTGCTCTGCAAAGCGCATGTATCCGGATTACATCTCCGCCAAGAAGATGCGTGAGAATTATGAAGGAAATGTCTTCTCTCCCATGGGCTGCCGCAGCTTCCTCTCTCCCTGGAAGGATGCGAACGGCAACTACAAGTTCGAAGGACGCTTCAATCAGGGTGTGGTATCCCTGAACCTGCCCCAGATGGGTATCATCGCACACGGCGACGAGGATGTCTTCTGGAAGATCTTCGATGAACGTCTGAATCTGTGCTACGAAGCACTGATGTGTCGTCACAATGCCCTGATGGGCGTAACCAGTGACGTATCTCCGATCCACTGGCAGTACGGCGCCATCGCACGTCTGGGCAAGGGTGAGAAGATCGACAAGTACCTGATGGGCGGTTATTCCTCCATCTCCCTGGGTTATATCGGTCTGTATGAGCTGACCAAGCTCATGACCGGTGAGAGCCACACCTCCGAGAAAGGCTTCGACTTCGCGATGCGGGTAATGAAGCGTCTGCGTGAGGCCTGTGATCAGTGGAAGGCTGACACGGGAATCGGATTTGCTCTCTACGGAACTCCGGCAGAATCCCTCTGCTATCGCTTCGCAAGGATCGACAAGGCCCGTTTCGGAACCATCCCGGATGTTACGGATAAGGGTTACTACACCAACTCCTATCACGTAGATGTACGTGAGGACATCGATGCCTTCAGCAAGTTCAAGTTCGAGGCACAGTTCCAGCCCATCTCCTCCGGCGGATGCATCTCCTACGTGGAGATCCCGAATATGGCAAACAATCTGGATGCACTGGCAGAGCTGGTACGGTTCATCTATGACAATATCCAGTACGCAGAGTTCAATACCAAGTCGGATTACTGCCATGTCTGCGGCTTTGACGGCGAGATCAAGGTCAATGACAACAACGAGTGGGAATGCCCGCAGTGCCATAACAAGAATCACGCAAAGATGACGGTGACCCGCCGGACCTGCGGATATCTGGGAGAGAACTTCTGGAACGTCGGTAAGACGAAGGAGATCAAGTCCAGGGTGCTGCACCTGTAAACATTAAATAAACAACTGTACACCCCGAAAAATCCGTGCTATACTGTTATGCACGGTAGTATTGAGACTGAGTATAAATAAAAAAACCGCTCCAACACGGGCGGTTTTTTTAAACGATATAAAATAAAACCATACACCTGATATTCAGGTCAAACAGAATTAAAAGAGGATCTCCCATGAAATATGCCAAGATCAAGAAAAATGATATCGCCAACGGACCGGGAGTCCGTGTCTCCCTCTTCGTCTCCGGTTGCAACCACCACTGCCCCGGCTGCTTCAATCAGGAAGCCTGGGATTTCAATTACGGTGAAAATTTCACACAGGAGACCATCGATGAGATCCTGGAAGCCCTGGCGCCAAAACACATCCGCGGACTGACCCTGCTGGGCGGAGAACCGCTGGAATTTGTAAACCAGCGTGCACTGCTCCCGCTGATCGAACAGGTGAAGGCACGTTTCCCGGAAAAAACCATCTGGTGCTATACGGGTTTTGACTATGAAAAAGACGTCATCTGTGATATGATGAAAAAGTGGCCCGTGACCAAAGAGCTGTTTCGGCACTTTGATGTGCTGGTGGATGGGAAGTTCGTTCTGGAACTTCTCGATCTGAAGCTCCGGTTCCGCGGCTCCTCCAACCAGCGGATCATCGACATCCCGAAATCCCGGGAAGCCGGCGAAATCGTGCTGTGGGAGGACAGCGGCACTTTTTATTCATAGCATTCTCCCCATAGAGAGACTGCTGTTAACCACCGAAGAATCCCGATTCAGACACCGTAGTGAGGACAGATCCATGATCAATCAGATCCCCGTAAATATCAAAAAGCTGAAACCCAACGCTGCGATCCCGACGTACGGGTCTAAGAACGCTGCCGGTGCAGACCTCTATGCCTGCATTGACAGCGCTGTTGTCGTCCGATCGGGGCAGACCGTTCTCATACCTACCGGGCTCACCATGGAACTTCCGGAAGGTTATGCGGGCCTCATCTATGCCCGAAGCGGTCTGGCCAGTAAGAAGGGGCTTGCCCCCGCAAACAAAGTCGGTGTTATCGATTCTGATTATCGTGGCGAGGTTCTTGTAGCGCTGCACAACCACTCCTCTGTGGATACAGCCGTAGAACCGGGCGAACGCATCGCCCAGCTTGTCATCACGCCCTATATTATGGGAGTGTTTGAAGAAGCGGACACGCTCTCCGATACGGAGCGCGGAACCGGAGGATTCGGATCCACAGGGACAAAATAGCCACGAATGCAGATCTGCACATTTGCCCGAAGAGCTTCGCAAAATGCTGCGCAGATCGATCATAGAATCCATGCAGGCAGGACACCGACGAAAACCGGCGTCCTGCTTTTATATTTATGCACAGGATCCGCGGTGAAAGATATCGCCTCCGGCGATCGCTGCCCCGCGGGCGGGTATGAGGGCCTCCCCCTCCTGCTCGATCGATAAAATAAACAGGAGGTATCCTCCATGGAAAACCAGGATGTAAAAAAAGTCGAAGCCCCCAGCTTCGACATCGACGAATTCGATATGGAGCATCTTTCGCAGCTTCTGAAGGACCGGAAACTGCATGAAGCACGGGAACTGCTCTCCG
>JAILAR010000095.1 GCA_024681515.1 Eubacterium sp.
AGAAGGAACGGCTGCTGACGAACAGAGTGTACCTCAGCCTGGGGGATAAGGAAGAGAAGACGAAGAATCCTGTCATGGCTACGGTGGGAGATTCCATCCGGAGACTTCATCAAATCTATGAGGAATCGAATGGGATAGAGAGGAAAGATGCGCAGGAAAAGCTTAAAGGTAAGGAGTTTGATTTTTGCTATGCTTACCTGTTGTTTATGTGCATGTTCCTCCGGTGATTCACAGGACATCACTGATGGTACAGAACAGTCTACGACTGAAACGGCTTCTGTTTTAGGTGGGGAAGAAGAGTCTTCTGAAGAAATTACCAATATAGAGAATACGTCTGTTTCTGAAGAGGGGAAGACAGAGTCAGAAGCAAGTTCGGAAACAACGGAGAAGACCTCTGAGATGAAGGAAAACAGTGGGTCTAATGAATCGTCTTCCACGAATAAATCTACAGAAAAGCGTGATAATGAGCAGACTACAAGTACTGTCAATGAAGAGAAAGACAGGAAAGCGAACGATGTCACCACGCAAGAGGAATCAACCGGAGAATCTGTGACCGAGCGTGCTAGTGAAAAAACAACGGAACAGATTGAGCGAAAATCAGATGGTTCTGAGACAAATTCCACATCTAAAACGAAAGATACAGAGGATTCCCCAAAACAGGAATCGGGGAATGACGATCATTCTACTGAAAGATCGTCTGATTCCGAGGAAGAAGATATTACTGTAAGTGAGAATGGTGATATCCAGCTTCCCGAAGTGCCTTGATGATGACTTCCAATGCGGAATTATGTGTTTCACATTCGGAATACCCGTCCGCATATGCCTAGAATAGGCTATGCGGACGGTTGTTTTATAATGCTACAATTGCGTTCAGGGAGTGCAGATGAGTTTTACGGCTAAATATAGAATTGCGGATAAGTGTATTGAGATTCATTCCCTGTACGCCATGGTTCATGAGTTGTGTAAGGATTATCGCTTCGAGGGCGTGCCGGATCTTTCAGTGAAGATTACTAAGGTATGTATCGATTATGAACGTGAAAAATCCGCACGAGAGGATGTCGCAGAGGGGATTCCTGTCCGGCAGTTTTTGGACGAATATCTGGAAACGTTGGCGGTATACAGGAAGATTGCCGAATGGATACCGGGGCAGGATACGATCCTTTTTCATGGTTCGTGCATTGCGGTAGACGGTGAAGGATATCTCTTTACGGCAAAGAGCGGAACAGGGAAAAGTACCCATACAAGGCTGTGGAGACAGCTTTTTGGTGATCGGGCTGTGATGGTGAATGACGATAAGCCTATGATCCGTGTGGAGAGTCTCGGCGGCAATTCCGGAAGAGCGGTGGTTTACGGGACTCCGTGGGACGGAAAGCACAGATTGAGTTCGAATACGTCAGTTCCTCTCAAGGGTCTGTGTATCCTGGAACGCGCAGAGGAAAATGTCATCCGCAGGATAACGAAGGAAGAAGCTCTGCCCATGCTGGTGCAGCAGGCTTATCGCCCGGCAGATCCGTCGGCCATGGTGAAGACCATGGAGCTGATCGACCGGCTGAGCAGGGACGCCCTGTTATATCGCATGGGCTGCAACATGGATATCAGCGCCGCAGAGATGGCATGGCGTGTCATGTCTGTTGCTTCATCCTGAACCATTCATGTCATCCTGAGGAGCCATGCGACGAAGGATCCTGAAAACGGATATGAGAAATGAGGGTGGTTATGAAATTAAAGAAAGAATTTATCGTGCATGATACCGGAGCGGAAAGTCTGCTGGTTCCCACGGGAAATGCGAATTTCGCAGGTCTGGTTAAGGGAAATAAAACACTGGGAACGATCCTGGAATTATTGAAGAAAGAGCGAACGGAAGAAGAGATCGTATCTGAGATGTGCAAGCGATATGATGCACCGGAGGATGTGATCAAAGCGGATGTGAAGAAAGCAATCGCGGAGCTTCGGAGGATCGGGGCGATTGAAGAGTGAGCAGATCATAAAATCGAGCATTCGGGAAGAACTTGAGGAGAATGGGCGGATCATCTACTCCAATGTGGGAGACAGCATGGAACCACTGATCCGGCAGGGACGGGATCTCCTTGTGATCGAGAGACCGACCGACCGGCTGAAACGGTTTGACATCCCGCTGTACCAAAGGGAAGGAAGCCGGCGGTATGTACTCCACCGCATCCTGAAGGTGAGGGAGCAGGACTATGTGATCTGCGGAGATAACCGCTGGAATCGGGAATACGGAATCACGGACCGGCAGATCGTTGGTGTTCTGACATCGATCATCCGGGATGGCAGGGAACGCCCCCTTTCCGGTTTTCGGTATGGGCTGTATCTGTTTTTCTGGTGCAGGTTGTTTCCGCTTCGGGCGATCATTCTGCGGGGGAAGGCTGTGATAAAGAAGGTGCTTTGTAAGGTCATAAAACGATGAAACCGAATTGACATCTTACGCAAATCTGCTATCCGGAATATAGGTTCGAGCCACTGCCGGATAGAGCGGAGGCCGAGCTATTGCTTATCTATTTGGGATTGGAGCATGATGAAGAAGACCGGCAGCACGAGATGGCTATTTGCCGTCCCGGGAAAGAAAAAACTGTATATTCTGTGGCTGATCATCGTTCAGTCTCTCTATGGAGCGTCCGGGGTTCTGTACGCTCTTTTTCTGCGGAATATCGTTGATGCGGCAGTGTCACACGACAGCGCAGGCTTCTGGTGGGGGATGATCTGTATCATTTTGCTGGTAACGGCTCAGTTAACACTCAGTGCCATCAGCCGATGGCTTACGGAACTGTCCAAAGCCACATTTGAGAATCTGTTTAAAGAGCGGCTGATGGGAACGCTGCTCCGGAAGGATTTCCTCAGGATCAGTGCGGTGCATTCCGGCGAATGGTTGAACCGTCTGACCAATGACACTATGGTGGTTGCAAATGCTTATGCGGAGATCTTCCCCGGCCTGGCAGGTATGGTGGTGAAGCTGATCAGCGCTTTGGTGATGGTAATTATTCTGGAGCCGCTCTTCGCGGCTGTTCTGATCCCCTGCAGCCTGCTTTTTGTCCTTTTTACCTGGCTTTTTCGCAAGGCGCTGAAGCGAATGCATAAAAATGTGCAGGAAGCGGACGGACGCGCTCGGATCTTCCTGCAGGAGCGGATCGGAAATATGTTGATGATCCATTCCTTTGCGGCGGAGCAGCGGACGATGGAGGAGACGGGAGAGAAGCTGGACGACCACAAGAAGGCAAGGATGCAAAAGAATCATTTCTCCAATCTTTGCAACATCGGCTTTGGTGCTGCCATGAGCGGGATGTACATTCTGGGCGTGGGCTGGTGCGGATACGGAATACTGATGGGAACCGTTACCTTCGGAACTCTGACTGCGATCACACAGCTGATCGCACAGATCCAGACGCCCTTTGCTAATATCACCGGGTATCTGCCACGGTATTTCGCCATGCAGGCCAGTGCGGAGCGCCTCATGGAAGCGGAGCAGCTTGAAGCGGAAATGGTTGATGCGCTGCCGCTTTCCGGGGCAGTGTCCTTCTATCGGGAGAGGCTGTCCTGTTTCGGCCTTAAAAATGCGGATTTTAGTTACTATCCTCCGTCAGGAGCGCTTGGGCAGATTACCGATCCGGCGGAGACTCCGGATGTGACAGGGCGTAAAAAGAAGAAGGATATGCCGGCGGCTCTTACGGACATTTCTCTGGAAATCCGGAAGGGAGAATATGTGGCCTTCACCGGCCAGAGCGGATGCGGGAAGTCTACCGCGCTGAAGCTGCTGATGTGTGTGTATGAAGCGGATCACGGAGAAAGGTATTATCAGGATCCGGAGGGATTGCAGGCGCCGCTCACATCAGACTATCGAAGGCTCTTTGCGTATGTTCCTCAGGGAAATGCGCTGATGAACGGCAGCGTCCGGGAGGTGGTCTGCTTTGCGGATCCCGATCATGATGGATCATCGAAATGTGCGGATAAGACAGCTTCTCACGGTACAGATAGCAAGGTGAATGCAGGATCGAAGAAGGAGGACCGCATGTGGCAGGCTCTCCGGATCGCCTGTGCAGAAGAGTTTGTGAAGGAACTGGACAGCGGCGTGGATACACTTTTGGGAGAGCGGGGAACCGGTCTCTCCGAAGGGCAGATGCAGCGTCTGTCCATCGCCAGGGCCATCTATTCGGGCTCGCCGGTTCTGCTTCTCGACGAAGTGACCAGTGCGTTGGATGAGGATACGGAGAAGAGGCTTCTTTCGAATCTGCGGGAGCTGACGGATCGTACCGTGATCACCGTGACACACCGCCCGGCAGTGCTGTCAATCTGCGACAGAGTGCTGGAATTCACGGAAAGTGGTATCGTTGATATGAGTGACGGGATCCACAGAGAATGGGATAATCGATACGAGTGATGGGATCCTTCGTCGCTAACGCTCCTCAGGATGACAAGAGGCCTGTCATTCTGAGGCCGAAGAATCCCTACGCTGACCGGGGGATTCTGAGGCCGAAGAATCCCTACGCTGACCGGGGGATTCTTCGCTGCGCTCAGAATGACATTTTTTATACGCTCAGAATGACAATATTATGCACTCAGATGATATTTTTTTTACTCATAAATATGAAAAAAATGTGTTTTACATCAAAAATCCCATCTTTATACAGTATTTTTTCTTGATTTATGTAACCTTTTATTGGTATAATACTATAGATATACTATACACAATGGGGGGGACTCTGCCCTGACGTAGAATGTCATAGTTAAAGCACAAATTATGGTGATCCTGTGGACGGTTTCGTCTCTTGTGAGATCAGCAAAAATCATATGATCAATAGGATGATCAACAAGATAATTAATAAGAAAAGTAATCACACAAATAGAAGGAACACTTCCAGAAGACGGAGGATGCGGATATGATAAATAAAGTGAAGAGAAAATGGATCAGCCTTGCGCTATCTTTTATGATGATCTTTTGCAGTTTCGGGACGGATGTCGGCTCGATCATTTCCTATGCGGAGGAGGACCCGGCGACACCGGATGTATATGTTGCCGTGAATGGGCAAAAAACCCTATGGTCAAATCCACAAACTCTTCACTATGGTGATGAAGTATCTCTGACTCTGATGGATAGCAATGATCAGGCGATTACGAGTGGCGTTGATTTTTATACGATTCAAACAGGTGTATCGTTAGATTCTGTGTGGATGACATATACAGAAGTGGACAGATGGGATTTTAAACCCTCGGCCACAGGGGAATCAGGTTTTGGTTATAACATTGGTTTTATCTATTATTATAGTGAACAAGATCATATCGATGTATTTGATGACACGCCCTACGGCTTCAAAATGGAAAAGGGGAAATACAGCGAACCTGAAGATCTTAAATGGTCCGGTACAAATGCTACATGGTCACAGGTTACCACAACTACAACTAATGGAGCGGCAAAGGAAGGTTCATTTAATTATGAAGTAAAGCTTTACAGAAAAAATGCAGTATCTACTGAGTGTGTA
>JAILAR010000109.1 GCA_024681515.1 Eubacterium sp.
GCTTAGGAAATCCCCCAGATTTTCATCTCCCCAGGAGCCGTCCTTCGCCTCCACGGTACAGAACACACCGCTGTCATGCAGTGTCCGGAGAGCGATCTCCCGCTGCCGGTCAGTCATGGGGCAGTCGTAGAGCACCTCGTCCTCTGCCACCACATATCCTCCGCCGCAGCCTACGTAGCCGTCAAAATCGAATTTCAAAAGCGGGCTGAGCATATCCGGATTCCGTCCGGTGCAGAGGAACACCTTATTTCCCTTTGCCTGCGCAGCACGGATCGCAGTCAGGGCGCTGTCCGGCGGAACATTTTCTCCCGGTCTCGTCAAGGTCCCGTCAATATCGATAAAGATCAGTTTCATGGTATTCTCTTTTTCCAACTGTTACATCGACCCCCTTTCCACGATCTCATAACCCAATTTGATCCGATCCACTGCATGAGTCGTTTCCGGCTCATCGATCAGATCCAGAAGAAGTTTTCCGGCGACCCGCCCACACTCTTCATAATATAGTGCCACGGTGGTCAGCGTCGGATCCGAGATCAGATCCGCCCAGCTGTCTCCCACCCCGGTAACGCTCACATCCCGCGGGATCTTCTTCCCCGCATCCTTCAGCGCCCGCATTACGCCATGCGCGATATGGTCCGAAGCACATACCACTCCGTCAACCTCCGGATATTTCTTCAGAAGCTCCAGCCCTGCCACATATCCGCCTTCCACATCAAAATCGGATAAAATGTAAGGCATCGCAGCCGGATCCAGTCCTGCCTCCCGGAAGGCTTTCTGCGCGCCCTTTTTCCGCGCCTTGCCCACCGCCATGTCATTTTCATCCACACCCACGTACACCACATGTTTCCGCTTTTCCAGCATGCGTGCAGTGATATCACGCATGGCATTCTCATCGTCATGATAGACACAGGGCACGTTCTTAAAATTCTGTCCGGTCACCACTACAGGAACCTTGCAGTCTGCGATAGCGCCGCGCAGATGTGGGGTCAACGCCGTACCCATCAGCACGATCCCCTCCATGCCGCCTTTCTGCATGCTTTCGATAAATCCGACCTCATCCTCCCGGTTGCCGAAGGTACATCCGAGGATGATGTTCATCCCCCGTTCCTCCATCATTTCCATGAGACCGGTCAGAACACGGGACATGGAGTGGGACTGGATCCGCGGAATGATCACGCCGATCTGTCCGCTCCGTCCGGTGCGCATGGTCTTCGCCACCACATTCGGGGTGTATGCGTTCTTCTCAACAACTTTTTTGATTCGTTTCTGCTTTTCTTCGCTTAAGGATCCTCCGTTAAAATATCTGCTTACTGCCGCCGTTGAAACTCCTGCCAGCTCCGCAACCTCTTTTATCGTCATCGTATCCTCTCCTTTTCTGTTTATCACATCTTCGCCAGCAGCCATACAAAATCCTGCGCCGGAATACCGACTGCCTTTGCTTCTCTCTCCTGCCCGGTCAGCAGATCCGTAAACTTTCCTTCCTCATCGATCCAGGCCGTTTCATCCCGGTCACTGAAATTGAACAGTGCGATCAGTTTTTCACCGCGATAGTACCGCCCGATCCCGAGGATATGATCGTTCCAGGCCTCCACGATCCAGGTATCCGCTTCATTCTCAAACACTCTGTGTTTTTTACGCAGCTCGGAAAGCTGTTTGATCCCGTCAAATACTCTCTGCTCGCGGCTTCCGCTGTCCTTCCGACGCGCCACACTGCTCCAGTCCAGATCTCCTCTGTGGAGATACCGGCTGTCATCCGCACGTTCCGGATTCTCATGGTAGGAGTAATCATTTCTCTGACCGATCTCGTCCCCGCTGTAAAGCACCGGGATCCCGCTCTGGGTGAAGAGAAATGCATGCAGCATCACGTCCAGCCGGATGGCCCGGTCCAGTTTCTCCTCATTGCCTTCATATTCCGCAGCTTCGATACCCGACAGCGATGCCGTGGTCCCGCAGAGCCGCGCATCCCCGAGGGTCGGATCATCGTTGTAAAGCTCGCCTCTGGCATCACTGCCGTACCAGGCACCCTTCAGATAGTCGTTCAGATATTTCTTGTGAGCCACTTCCTCCGTACCGAACTGCTTCAGATAATCATAATCCAATCCCCAGCCGATGTCATCATGGCACCGAAGATAATTCAGGAATACATACTGCTTCGGAAGCGCAAATACCGTTCCCAGCTGGTGCTTCAGGAGCCGCACATCCCGGGTCGCCACGGTGTGCCAGGTACTTGCCATGGTGGTCACATTGTAAAGCATGTGGCACTCCGGCTTCTCTACGGTTCCGAAATACGGTACCACCTTGGAGGGTTCCATCACCACTTCTCCGAGAAGAAGGGTTCCGGGGCAGACCACCTCGGCTGCGATCCGCATGATCCGCACCAGCGTGTGTACCTCCGGAAGATTCCGGCAGTTGGTTCCAAGCGTCTTCCAGATGTACGGCACCGCATCCAGACGGATGATGTCCACACCCTGATTACAGAGATAGAGCATGTTCTCGGTCATATCGTTGAATACCACCGGATTCCGGTAGTTCAGATCCCACTGATAGGGATAGAAGGAGGTCATGACCACCTTTCCTGCCTCGCCGCACCAGGTGAAATTCCCGGGCGCCGTGGTCGGGAAGACCTGAGGCACGGTCTTCTCAAACTCATTCGGAATATCCCAGTTATCATAGAAGAAGTAGCGATCCTGGAATTCCTTTTCTCCTGCCCGTGCACGTATGGCCCATTCATGATCCTCGCTGGTATGATTCATGACAAAATCCAGGCAGACGGAAATGCCTCTGGAATGGCAGGCTTCCGCCAGCGCCGCAAGATCCTTCATGGTACCCAGGGAAGGCTCCACTGTCCGGAAATCCGCCACGGCATATCCCCCGTCGGAACGGCCCTTCGGGCTGGAAAGCAGCGGCATGAGGTGCAGATAATTCACGCCGCATTCCTCGATATAATCCAGATGGGACTGCACGCCTTTGAGTGTTCCGGCAAATGCATTCGTGTACATCAGCATGCCCAGCATTTCGTTTCCGGAAAACCACTCCGGCATGGCCTCCCTGCCCAGATCCCACTTCTTCAGTTCCTTACTTCGTGCCTTGTAGCAGCCATAGAGCATCTCACAAAAATAAAGAAATGCCTGCATATCATTCTGATAAAGCTCTGCATACAGCCACTTCAACTCGTCATACGCGGGTTCCATCCGTTCCCGAAAGGTCTTATCCCAGCGTTTCTTTTTCATCCATTCTGTTGTATCGTAGGTATCCACATATCCCTGCGCCATAGCCTGTATCCTCCGTCTCTCTGTCGAAGATCCTTTTCGTTTCATTTAGTGAAATAATCATGTAAACGATTACAATCCCATTATAAAAAAAGTGCCTGCATTATGCAAGCACTTTTTTGACATAAAGCGAAGCGAGATTACGCGCATTCACCGAACGGACATGCGTGCATGTCCGCTCTGCGAGCCTCTTACTTCCCCGCCTTATACGCCGCCACATCCGTCTCGCGGACGATCTTCCTGAGCGGAAGGATCCGTCCCGGAGATACGGACAGCTCATCAAAGCCCATAGCCAGGAATTCCTTTGTGAGCGTCAGATCCGCACCCAGTTCTCCGCAGATGCCAGCCCATTTTCCATACTTATGCGCAGCATCCACAACCATCTTCAGCATCTTCAGGATTGCCGGATGGTGGGAATCGTAGAACCTGTCCAGAGACTGATTCTGCCGGTCGATGGCCAGGGTATACTGGGTCAGATCGTTGGTTCCGATACTGAAGAAGTCCACTTCCTTCGCCAGTTCCTCTGCCATCATAACCGATGCCGGGGTTTCGATCATGATACCCATCTCGATATTCTTGTCATAGGGGATCCCCTGCTCGTCCAGCTCTGCCTTCACGCCTGCCACGATCTCCCAGATCTCCTTCACTTCATCCACGGAAATGATCATCGGGAACATGATCGCAACCTTGCCATAGGCAGACGCACGCAGGATCGCACGCAGCTGGGTTTTGAAGATCTCCGGCCGCGTCAGACAGATCCGGATCGCACGAAGTCCCAGTGCGGGATTTTCTTCCGCCGGGAGCTTAAAATAATCCGCCTGCTTGTCCGCGCCGATATCCAGAGTACGGATGATGACCTTCTTGCCGGCCAGCGTCTCCGCTACCTGCTTATAGATTGCAAACTGTTCATCCTCCGTCGGATAGTCCGAAGATCCTAAATAGATGAATTCCGAACGGAACAGACCGATTCCGCCTGCATCGTTCTTCAGTACAAGACCGAGATCCTTGGTATTACCGATATTCGCATAGAGATTGATCTTCTGGCCGTCCAACGTGACATTTTCTTTGCCCTTCAGCTCTTCGAGAAGCGCTTTCTTCTCCAGTTCTGCCGCAAGGATCTTCTTCTTGGCTTCCAGCACCTCTTCGGTCGGCTCCACATAAACCTTGCCCTCAAAACCGTCCACGATGGCTTCCTTTCCATCCACTTCCTCGGACAGCGGGATCGGACAGGTAATGATCGCAGGGATATTCATGGTCTTGGCCAGAATGGAGGTGTGGGAATTCGCAGAGCCGTGCACCGTAACAAAGGACAGGATCTTATCCTTATCCATCTGTACGGTTTCCGACGGAGCCAGATCATCCGCAACCACGATCACCGGTTCGTCCGATTCGATGCCTGCGCCGCCATTCCCCTGCAGGATCCGGATGATCCGCTCGGAGATGTCCTTGATATCTGCCGCTCTTCCGCGGAAATACTCGTCATCCATCTCCTCAAACATTTTCTTGAAATTGTCTCCGGTCTCTGCAACCGCATACTCCGCATTCACGCTCTGTCCCTGAATGATGCTTTCCACGGATTCCACAAAATCATCGTCATCCACCATCATCTGGTGTGCCTCAAAGATCTCCGCAGATGCCTCTCCGACTTCCTTTACAGCCTTCTCATACAGGGCCTGCAGCTGCTTTACCGCTTCTGCGCGGGCCTCTGCATAGCGAGCGACTTCTGCATCCACATCTTCCACTTTTTCACGTTTCACAGTCTCTTCGTTCTTTTTATAGACCGAAAGCTTTCCGATGGCAACCCCTTCAAATACCGCTTTTCCTTCATAAATGATCATGCAGCGCCCTCCTCTTTTATAATATCCCTCATGATATCCACTATAGTTTTGTAATCCTTTTCAAACAATTTTCAATATCCGTTTTTCATTGTATCATGTCCGGGGCCGTTTGAAAACCATTATTTTGAAAACAATTTCAGGAACAATTTCCGTGTTCACTGTTTTATACGTGAATCGCGCAGACGAACAGAGCGCCGGCAACATGCCGACGCTCCGAATTATTATTTCACGCCCGCAGTGCCCACAGGTTCCGCACCTGGTCATAATACAGCCGCACTGTCCGGAGACGGCCGAACACCGGGATCCGGCACTCAAAGACCAGCATATGATCCGTAACATAGATCCCGTCCTGCGTTGTATATGCACCCCGGCCGGTCAGGTCCCGGTAGGCCTTGATCGTGTACGCATGAAGCTCCCCTTCTTCATCGCACACCCGAAGCCTGAGGGGGATCACCTCTCCGTTCCTGCTATGCTGGCAGATCACATCCACGGTGCTTTCCCCGATCCGGTCAATGCACCCCGGCGCGTCCCTGCTGTCGGCAGCGCCGGGATCCGCCGATTTTTCAGTTTTATTCTGAATTCTGTTTTGCTTACAATTTTCTTCCATACAAAAACCCTCTTTACAGCTGATTATAGAACATGTGTTCGCATTTGTAAAGAGGGTTCTTGTATTGATTTTGCTTTGTTTTTATTAGATTTTGTTAAAACAGCAAACAGCCGGCGCTCGCATCAGCGGCTTGTGTTCGAACATTTATTTGGAGCCCACCCGGAGCGATCCCAAAACTTCCTTTGCTTCCTCACTGTCAAAGGCAAAGCCTGCCGATACTACGCGAATGTATACCCCATCGATCGTTGTATACAGTTCCAGCGCCGGTGTGCCGGACGAATCATACTGGAATCCGGTCCATTTGATGCCTCCGTATTCTCCCGATACCTCCTTCTGCCCGCTGGTGTATGCGGCTTTATTTCCGTTATACGCATTCATCATGGTTTCTTCATCATGTTCGGTACTGAAACTAAAGCCGGTAAGCTCGGTCTTCTTCACGGAGAATGCACCGGTATCATTTCCGTCCATGACACTTCCGCCCTTAAAATAGAATCCGGCAGGAATGGTAAATGTATATCTCCCCCAAGTCAGATCTCTGGCCGCTTCCGTTGTTGCTTCCTGCTTGTAGGCCGTCTGCGGGGTTCCTCCGCCGGACACGCCGCTCAGAGTAGCATCCTCTTTGCTTCCGCAGGCAGACAGCCCGAAGCACATGGAGGCCGCAAGGATCAGTGTGATCACACGTTTTTTGCTCATGTCTCAAACCTCTCGTGTAAATAAGTCTGAATCCGGGTCAAACGTCTTTTCCCGGCTGATCTATGATCGATCAATCTGTACTCAATCAATCTATGATCAATAATCCGTAACCGCGCCGATATCCGTTGCGCTCGAGATTACATCTGCCGGGATCACAGGGGTTTCATCCGAATATCCGTTTACGATAACAACGATTGCATATTTGCTGATATCATACTTGACATCATCCTCCTCAAAGGAGAATTTGTCCATGTTGATCTCGGCTTTCTTCACAAACATTCCTGCTTTATCCACGGTAAGGACCGTATGCGCCGTCTCAGGCATACCCGCCGCGGAACCGCTCATTACATTCAGATCATCCCCCTGAAGCTTGCTGGTATCCATGTCTCCTTCAATGATCCAGTCGGTAGCGGTCTCCGATAATGTCAGATTCTTGAAAGCAGACGGATCATACTTCGTATACGTTCCGATATTTACATTCGGAGTACTGGATGAGCCGGTCTTATACCATACATTTCCCATATTTAAATATACGACCGGAGATGCGGTATTGGTATTATCCACCCAGTACTTGTACTCCATGGACATGTTTTCCGCTGCGGAAGCTCCTTTCGTTTCCATCTTCAGTTCCGAGTACATAATGTCCTTATTTCCGTTGATCGTCAAATCCATATTCACGGCTGCATTTGACTCCTGCACGCCCTGATATGTAACTGCCATATTCGTCTGCATGCTCAGGGAGCCGTCCATGGTCTTGGCTGAGAAATCCTGCTTTCCGAGTTCTTCCAGGATCTGTTCTGCCGTTTTTCCTGCGCTGACCGACTCTGTCGAGATCACTTCGGACTCGGCTTCTGTCTTTTCTTCTGACTTATCCTCTGTCTTCGCATCCGTCACAGCCTCTGTCTTTGATTCGGTTGCAGGTGCTTCCGTATCCGGCGGGGTCAGTTTCTCCTGCAACTGATCCGGCAGGATCGACTGCTGGGTAGCGCTCTCCGTCGAGTTCTTTGCTTCATCTCCGCAGGCCGTAAAGGACATTGCCAGCGCTCCTGCTACTACGATCGTCAAGAATTTCTTTTTCATATCATCCTCCTGAAATAATGTTTATATGAACTATGTCGACATCTATGGATTTTTCCGCACAGCATATCTCGCGTATGTGCATGGCTCATTACTTGAGCATCCTACCACTCATAATAAAATACGTGGCATCCCAGGATCATCCACTCGGTCTTCAGCCGGGACAGGTCATAACCCTCATGCATCCGGAAGCTGTCATACAGACCGATCACATTCTTGCCTGCCATGGCTTCCTTCGCTGCGCGAAGTGCAGTGGATGAGCCTCCGTGGATCAAACTCCGGCGGAAGCTTCTGGAACCCGTAACACTGAACTGATAGGGCTGATAAACCACATCCTCCAATGTTTCGCCGTACTTGCCGGAGCGCAGCCGGTTCAGCATGACATTTCCGACTGCCACCTGACCGATGTAATCCTCACCGCCGGCTTCGGTATAAATGATCGCCGCCAGCAGGTACGTATCCTGCTCCGACAGCCAGTAGGATTCATCCCACTGTACCACGTCTTCCTCGTCCTCATGGATCATCCAGTTCTGGAAACCGTCAGAAAGCCGTGTACCCACTACACTGTAACCGTCGTCGTTAAACTCATAGGACCAGCCGTTGATCACTGCCTGTCCGTCTTTCACATAATAGTGGCTGCTTCCGTACCACCAGAGTCCGTCCTTTTCATGCCAGGTATAACGGACCGGACCGGCCGCACCGTTTTCACCGAAATACCGGCCGCTCTGATACCATTCCAGCTCTTCCGTGCTGGCCGCCATCTGGCCTCCCAGTCCGGGTTCGAAGAAATAGTCCTTCCCCTTCAGTGTCCGCCAGCCGATAGCAGCCTTCCCGTCTGCTTCGGAATAGAACCAGTCCCCGTAGCCGTCCTGCAGCCAGCCTTCCTTCTCCCGCATGGCCCCTGTCGGCGTGAATATGAAATAAGATGCCTTATCAACAAACGGAGCCTTTGTATCATAGGTTCCCTTCTGCGCCATCCGGCCCGTGCAGTAATCAAAGAAATACCATTTCCCGGCGAGTTTCTTCCAGCCTGCCGTGCAGGAACCGTCAGCCTTGATGTAATACCACAGTCCGTCTCCTGTCCTCTGGTACCAGCCCGGCTTCGGAAGGTATCCGTCCGCATCAAAGATATACAGTTTATTGTCGATCCAGGCCTTCCGACTCTTCAGACAGGAGGAACCGTCCAGCCGTACATATTTCCAGCGGCCGTCCTCGTCCACCCATTTGTAACGCACCGGATCCTCGTCCTCCACATCGTAGGTTCCAAGGCCCATCCGGTCTCCGATCTGGTAGCCGCCATGGAACTGATCCTTTGCACAGCCGCTCTTGTTGAAATAATACCAGTAGTCATCCACCTTGTGCCAGCCGGATTTCAGAACCTCACCGGTCTCGCGGTTATAGACTCTTGCAAAGCGAAGGGTCCGGTCGCTGTCTCCCGGCTCGGAGTTTCCCCAGAACGTCCAATCCCAGCCGCCTTTTCCGGTCATCACATCCTGTGACTTCGCCTCGGCTCTGCCACCCGTAAGAGCGACTGTTGCCGCAAAGCAGAGCAGTGCAACTGCGATCCCTGTCAGACCCCGGAGCAGTTTCCCGTGTTTCTGTTTCATTTTCATAATGCGGTTCCCCAATCCATAGTTATTGCACGTTTTTTACATAGGTACTATCCATTTTCATGTATATCACCGATTCTGTCAAGGGGATTCTTGCATCGTGTCATATTCATGACACCATGGAATCTCCGGCGCCCACGGCATTCACCAGTGTTCCCTGCGGTGCTGCGCTCTGCAGCGCGGCCCGGTCCTCGGTCACCAGAACAGCCCCTTCTCCGGCCATGGAGACGATCACATTTTGGGCGCCCATTTCCTGCAGTTTCTTTGCATAGGGGATCGCCTCGTCACGGGTGGTAATCGTGACGCCGAAAAGTTCCCCCAGCTCATGATGATTCGGTTTTACAAGGAAGGGATGGTATTGCAGGACCCGAAGCAAAAGTTCGCCCGTCGCATCCACCACAAAACGGATCCCCCGTCCGGACAGCCGTTCCAGAATATCACTGTAAATGGTCTGCGGCATGGAACCGGGGATACTGCCCGCCAGCACCAGAGTATCCCCGGCCTGCAGCTGATCCAGTTTCCGATAGAGTTCTTCGACATTTGCAGGTGTGATCACAGGCCCCCGACCGTTGATCTCCGTCTCACAGAGCCGCCGGTCAGTCTGTGCTCCTGCACTATTACCGCCGGTTTCATACGACCGCATCTTCAGATTGATCCTGGAGCAACCCTCCTCCACAGGAATCCTCTCCGCGCGGATCCCACTCTCTTCCACACGCCGGGTGATTTCCTCACCTACAAAGCCCGCGGCAAAGTAGATTGCCGTGTTCTGCACGCCTAAATTTGACAGAACGATGGACACATTGATCCCCTTCCCGCCCGGAAGCATCAGCTCCGAGTCGGTGCGGTTGGTCTTCCCCGGAGCAAAGTTCTCCACGGTCACGATATAATCCAAAGACGGGTTAAAAGTTACTGTATATATCATTCATGTCACCTCTGCCTACATGCTTTTCTCTTTCGCTTACGTTCGTGCTTCGTTCTGATTTGATCCACACTTCGCGCTTACGCGCTCCGTGAAATCATCACTTCGCACGCAGAGAAAGCGGTCCCTGCCAACAGGAACCGCTTTCTGTTATCGTACGTTGTAATTTATAGTATCTGCGGCGTTATGCCGGTCGGCATTTATTCCTTCGCAGCCAGGAACGGGATTTTCTCCGCCTTGTCCTGTACCACAACCTTCACCTTATCCGGAAGCTTGTCAATTCCTTCAAAAACGATAACGCGTGCTTTTGCGGGGATGGCTTCCGTTCCCTTCTGAACCAGGCCCTTCACCTTATCGTTCTTCTTGTAGAGATAATATCCGCCGGCCACCAGAGCTCCGGTCACGATCACGCAGCGAACGAATCTTTTTCTTCTCTGTTTCAGTTTCTTTTTCATTTTAGCCTTTGCGATCTTTTCGATCTCCTTCTTCGCAGCTTCCTTTACGGCATCTTCCTGTTCGTTCAGCAGTCGCTCCAGAATATCCCCTTTTTTCTTTCTCATCTTCCTTCCTCCTTCTCAGTATCCTCTCATTATTCGAGGTCTCATAAAAACTCTGTTTTACGGTCTCAAAACCTATAACATGATTATAGTTACTGAATCCGTTTATGTCAATTTCAATATATTCCATACTACGCGCCTAAAGCGCTCCGTAGATTATCGCTTCGCACGCGTTTACCGATCATACGCTTTACAACGCTTATACAGTCCGTGCTTTGCAATAATCCATTCCATACTGCGAGCCTTCCGGTTACCGTACATCCAGCATATTCAGGCAGATCGTCTCGGAGAGATCGCCTTCACTCGTCGAATAGTAACGGTTGCCGACCCAGTACACCTTATGATCCGCATACACCGGCATCTCGCAGGGATCCAGCCGGGCCAGACTGTTATACAGCGTGGGACCCGTAAGGACATTTCCCTTTGCATCCAGGATCATGTAATATACACCCTTATAAGAATAATCCTCTTCCAGTTCGTAAAGAACAATGATCCTGTCATCATCGGTTCCGACAATCTGAACATTCGATGCATACTGATCGGTACCCGTGAAGTTGGTCAGCCATTTCACACCGTAATTCGTTACCTGGGTTCTGCCGTTATTACCTGCCAGACCGCTTCTGGTCCCGCTTGTAGTATAAGCCGAAGCCTTGTCCAGATCACCAAAGGGATCATAGATCTGGATGAAAATGTCTTCTTTCTCCTTTGCAGCATTGGAATTCAGCGACCGTGCCGACTGCGCCACAAATGCGATCCGTCCGTCGGAAAGCGTAGCGATCCCTCCCATGTGCGCAAAGTTATTGTTTAGGACAGACATATTATAATCGTCCAACGTTCCGTCCTTCACCCAGAAATCAAACAGATTGGCTTCCTTCGATTTCACAACTTCATCTCCGGATAACTGCACACTATAAGTGGTAAAGGCTCTGTCATAACAGTCTCCTTCGCTCATATAGGTAAATCCGTCGGAGGTAGCCACCACTCTCTGTGCAAAGGAATGGCTGTTATAGAATTTGCCCAGATCAACCTTTGCCATGGTTTTGATATTTACGCTGAAGGTCGTATTGGATTGATGTCCGCTGTACATATGTCTTGCATAATTCACCGTCAGAACATCCCCATAGATTGCCGCGTCACAACACCCTGATTCAAACGGACCCTTCGTGCACCACCCGGAACTTGAATAGACTGCGCCATTGTCTCCCGTCGTCCGGATATGCGTTCCCGCAGAACTGTACTTGGAAATGAACACCGTGTTGATACTCTCATCATCCGTTTCATTCGTTTCCCCAGTCACAAGGTAATAATTCCCGTCCTTGTCACAAATGGCTGTTCCGAATGTGGGATGCTGTTTTTTAAGCGTCACCACCGCAGATCCGATTTTTCCGTTTTCAAACTGATAGATCTTTACAGCACCCTCTCCGTCAACCGCGATGCGAAGTTTTCCGTCCGCATCTTTGAACTGGGCCACATTGGTCACGCCATCCCAGTTGTTATATCTTCCGGCCGCGCTGATCTCTTCTTTCAGGCCGGTATTGGAGACGACCCCATCCTTCAGGAACAGATACGAACTGCCCTTCACCGTCTGCCATTTGTCGCTGATGGGATTCTCGCTCTCCATGGCCCCACTGTCAGAGAAGAGGTACCATTTGCTTCCGATCACAGTCCAGCCGGTCCGCATGGCACCGTCCGTACCGAAGAAATACCATTTGCTGCCCACCTGTTTCCAGCTGGTCTGCATCTTTCCGTCCGTATTAAAGAGATACCACTGACCACCGACCTTCTTCCAGCCGGTCTGCATGGCCCCGCCGGTGTCAAAGTAATACCATTTGTTTCCGACTTTCTTCCAGCCGGTCTGCATCCTGCCGTTGCTGTCAAAAAGATACCACTTGCTTCCCACCTGTTTCCAGCCGGTCTGCATGGCACCACTCTTGTCCAGAAGATACCATTTGCTTCCAAGCTGCAGCCAGCCGGTCTGCATCACACCGTTTTCGTCAAAATAGTACCACTTGCCGATCTTCTGCCAGCCGGTCTGCATCACGCCTTCCGCATCAAAGAAATACCATTTGCCGCCCAGCTTCTTCCAACCGGTCTGCACACCTCCGGTGGGATTGAAGAAGTACCAGCTGCCATCGATCTCCTGCCAGCCGGACACCTTCTTTCCCTTCTCGTTATAATAGCATTTTTCTCCGTCCTCTTCGGCCCATCCGGGCTGATGAATGATCTTAAAATAAACCGTAACGGAGCCTTCGTAGTCTCCGATTCCCGTGATCGTCACCGTCGCCTTGCCGATCTCCACATTGTTCTCGTAGGAGGCCATATAATCCAGACCCGGGATCAGACTGGTTTCTTCCAGCCTGACATACAGGATCGGAGTCAGCTCTTCTCCGGTATACACCTGATTCTCGATCGGTTCAACGACTGCATTTTCAATGGAAATTGCGTCTTCATTAACGTCCTGCTCCTGCACGGCCTGCTCTGCAGACATCTCTTCCGCATATGCATCTGCAGACACACCGGATATCAGAAGCGGCGCAGCTGTCAGGGCAATCATAGTGCCATACAACCTTTGCTTTCTCATCTACACCTCCATTCCATACTTCGCGCCTTTCGGCGCTCCGTAAATGATCGCATCGCACGTAATTACCGTTTACTCGCTTTTTTATTTCGTTCGAGTCCGTGCTTCGCGATCATTATTCCATACTTCGCGTCTGTGCATTCATATGAGCCATGCCGGCATCTCCGGGCGCTTTGCGCCCGTCGATGTCGCGGCATTCGCCGTATACATCCGCTTCGATATTGCTGTGTTTGGGAGCAAGCTCCCACACAGCATATCTCGCGTCTGTGCATGGCTCATTGCACGCGCATTTTTTTAAGATACTTCCCTGTGTAGGATTTCTTCGACTTCGCCACCTCTTCGGGGGTGCCGGTTACCACTACGGTCCCACCGCCGTCGCCGCCCTCCGGACCCATGTCGATGATGTAGTCCGCCTGCTTGATGACGTCCAGATTGTGCTCGATCACAACCACCGTATTTCCGCCGTCCGCCAGCCGCTGCAGGATATCCAGCAGCCGCTGCACATCCGCAAAATGCAGTCCCGTGGTCGGTTCGTCCAGGATATAAATGGTCCGCCCCGTGCTCCGCCGTGCCAGCTCCGTGGCCAGTTTGATCCGCTGTGCCTCACCGCCGGACAGCGTCGTGGACGGCTGTCCCAGCTTGATATAGCCCAGTCCCACATCCCGAAGAGTCTCCATCTTCCGCTTCACCGAAGGCACCGCATCAAAGAAATCACAGGCCTCATCCACGGTCATATCCAGGACTTCATAGATATTACGCCCCTTGTACTTCACTTCCAGGGTCTCGCGATTGTACCGCTTTCCGCCGCAGACCTCACAGGGCACATAGATGTCCGGCAGGAAATGCATCTCGATCTTCACAATTCCGTCTCCGCGGCAGGCTTCGCACCTTCCGCCGGCCACATTGAAAGAGAAGCGCCCCTTGCTGTAGCCGAAAGCCTTCGCGTCCTTCGTCGACGCGAAGAGATCCCGGATCTGGTCGAACACGCCGGTATAGGTGGCCGGATTCGACCGCGGTGTCCGTCCGATGGGGGACTGATCGATATCGATCACCTTGTCCAGTACCTCGTATCCCTCAATGGTGTCATGCTTTCCCGGCTTCACCCGGGCCCGGTTCAGATCCCGGAGCAGACGTTTCTTTAAGATCTCATTGATGAGAGAGCTCTTGCCGGAGCCGGAAACTCCGGTGATACAGGTAAAGATTCCCAGAGGAACCTCCACATCGATATTTTTCAGATTGTTCTGCCGCGCACCGCGGATCGTGAGCCATCCGGTGGGCTCCCGCCGGGTCTTCGGCACCTCGATGGAAAGCTCTCCGGACAGATATTTTCCGGTAATGGAATTGGGACACGCCATGATATCCTTGGCGGTTCCGCAGGCCACGATCTCTCCGCCGTGCACACCGGCTCCCGGACCCACATCCACGATGTAATCCGCTTCTCGCATGGTATCCTCATCATGCTCCACCACGATCAGGGTATTCCCCAGATCCCGAAGATTTTTCAGGGATGCAATCAGCTTGTCATTGTCCCGCTGATGCAGACCGATGCTGGGTTCATCCAGAATGTAGGAAACACCCACCAGCCCGGAACCGATCTGGGTTGCCAGCCGGATTCGCTGTGCCTCTCCGCCGGACAGTGTTGATGTGGCGCGGCTCAGGGTCAGATAATTCAGACCTACATCGGACATGAATTTCAGACGCGCACCGATCTCCCGCAGGATCTGCTCGCCGATCATGGTCTGCCGGTCCGTAAGCTCCGTCTTCTCCAGATATTCCCGCAGCTTATCCACCGAGAATTCCGTCACATCAAAAATATTCTTATCCCCGATGGTCACCGCCAGCGACGAAGGCTTCAGGCGCTTTCCGCCGCAGGCCTCACAGGGGATCAGCGTCATATACTCCTCATATTCTGCCTTCATGGACTCGGATCCAGTCTCCTGATACCGCTTCTGGCAGTTTTTCACCAGTCCCTCAAATGCATAGAAGAAGACATTTTTGCGGGAATACTGGCTTTCATAAGAAACCTTGATCCGATGCCCGCCGGTCCCGGTTAGGATCACGTTCTTTGCGGTATCGGACAGTTCTCTCCAGGGTGTATCCAGAGAAAAACCATATTCCTTTGCCAGCGACTCCAGCACGGCATGTCCGTAGCTCTTCTTGTCTCCGCTGGACTGCCAGCCCATGACGCCGATGGCGCCTTCATTTAACGAACGGGTCTTATCCGGGATCATGAGATCCGGGTCAAATTCCTGTTTAAAACCAAGTCCCGTGCAGACCGGACACGCTCCGAAGGGATTGTTGAAGGAAAATGACCGCGGTTCGATCTCGTCAATGGAGATGCCGCAATCCGGGCAGGAGAAGCTGTCGGAGAAGGTCAGGATATTTTTTTCTTCTGCGTCTGCACTGTCTCTGCTTACTATCTCGATCTTCACCAGACCCTCGGACTGCTTTAACGCCGTCTCCAGAGAACCTGCCAGCCGAAGTTCGATCCCTTCCTTGATCACAAGACGGTCCACAATGATGTCGATGCTGTGCTTCTTGTTCTTGTCCAGCTTGATCTCTTCGTCCAGCTCATACTGCGCACCGTCCACGATAACGCGGGCAAACCCGCTCTTCTTCGCCCGCTGCAGCAGCTTCTCATGTTCGCCCTTCTTTCCCCGGATCACCGGTGCCAGCACCTGGAATTTCGTCCTCTCCGGCAGGGTCATGATACTGTCTACCATCTGATCCACGGTCTGCCGCTCGATCACCTTCCCACAGTTCGGGCAATGCGGCACGCCGATCCTCGCAAAGAGCAGACGCAGGTAATCATAGATTTCCGTCACGGTTCCCACGGTGGAACGCGGGTTGCGATTCGTGGATTTCTGGTCGATGGAGATCGCCGGCGACAGACCGTCGATCTTATCCACATCCGGCTTATCCGCCTGCCCCAGGAACATCCGCGCATAGGAAGAGAGAGACTCCACGTAACGCCGCTGTCCCTCTGCATAAATGGTGTCGAAAGCCAGGGAGGATTTCCCGGAACCGGAAAGTCCCGTGAAGACCACGAACTGATTTCGGGGGATCTTCACATCAACATTTTTCAGATTGTGCTCCCGGGCCCCCTGAACGGAGATATATTTGATGTCTTTCATGAATAATTCCTCAATATTTCCTCGATAATTATCTCGATAGTATTTCTTTTTTCTCACAGTATGCCGATGTATCATACATAGTTCAAGTATAACAAAAGGCGGCTGAAACTTCAACCGCCTTTCGAACATATTTTCTATTCACATAATCTGTTGATACCTAATTTGCATAGGTTACCCTGATATCTCCGGTGGAGGTATCGATGGTGCATGCACCGCCGCTTTCCAGGGACTCCTGAACGCTTACGGAGCCTGTGCTGGTATCCGTCTTCACGTTCTTCCGGGACAGGAACTCACAGGTTACGTCTCCGGTAGAGGTGTCGATCTGTACGGTATTTGCATCCGACTTGGTCATCTTTACGCGTCCGGTGGAGGTTTCGATCTTCATGTTATCAAAAACCTCTGTTTCATCCATGGTGACATCTCCGGTGGAGGTATCGATGATCAGCTTGCCTGCAACAACATTTGACAGACTCAGTTCTCCGGTGGAGGTGTTGATATTCAGCTCACTCTTCACATAGATATCATTCACCTTTACATCCCCGGTGGAGGTCTCGATCTTCAGGCCTTCCAGTTCATACTTTGTTTCCTTGGAGAGTTTTCGGTCAGAGCCTGCCGCCGTCTTCATCTCCGGCAGATAGATCACGATCTCCCGCTTGCTGCCGATGCCGTTGAAGAAGCCGATGAATTCAAACCACTTCTTTTTGCTCGTCTCCTTGATCATCAGCGTGCCGTTTTTTACACTCACATCATGATAACGCTTCTCGGTTTCAACGCAGACCACCTTTGCCTTCCCGTCCGTGGCTGTTTCAAACCGGATATCAGAGGTGGCGGTATCGATCTCGATCTTCGAGAAATCCTCTTCGATCACATGCTCATTTGTCACTTCTTTTCCGTCTCCGTTTAATTTCGAAAAATCAAAGCCTGCCAATACAAATCCTACAAACCCGAATGCTACACCGCAGAAGATCAGCACGACGGCGATCAACGCCCATAATTTCTTTCTTGCTCTCATGCTGCTGCCTCCCTTCTTCTAAAGATCCGTCCGAATCCGCCCCACATGCCGCGGGAAATTGCCAACGCTGCTCTTATGACTGCGCCTGCAACCAGGAACATCAGGATACCCAGTCCCAAAAGTACAAGTCCTCCTCCCAGATTCACAAAGCCTGCCGCAACATTTCCGCTGATCACGAAGAAGAACAATGCGATGGCACTTCCGATCCCTGCAACAATGAAGGAACCTGCAACCACGAAGAAACTGAAAGTCAGTGCCCAGACGGTAACAAAAGCTGCGAAGATCAACGCTCCCAATGTTATGAGAAGCGGGAACCATAAGGGGAAGAGGCAGATGAGAAGTGCGATCTTGCCGCCGGATATCCCACCGGAGCGTCTTCTCGGCTCTTCGGAGGCTCTACCGGTCATCTCATCGATTGCCTGTGCATAAGCTTCATTGTAAGTCGCCGTGTGCTTCGGACCGGTGTATCCGGAACCGCTTCCGGCAGTACCTGCCGATCCGTTATAGCCCATACTGTCCGTTTTCTGACCCTCGGTACTGTAATAAGCTTCCTGTCCGGCTGTATATCCGTTGGCCGTGCTTGCTGCCTGCGTGTCTCCCGCGCCGCTTCTCTGCGCTTTCCGCTTCGGTGCATCCGCCATGATCTGCTTTGCCGCTTCCTCTACGGAACCGATCTCGGCCACCGCTTCCTCCTCGGACATCCCTGCTTCCACACGGTCGTCGATCATTTCACTGTAGTAGTCCAGCGAACGTTCGACGTCACTGTTCGGCATGTCAGACAATTGCTTCCACAGCGCTGTCAGGAACTCCTGCTTCTTCATCCCCCTTATCCTCCTTTGCGATAAACTCATAAATGGAAACGATCTCTTTCCATTCCTCTTTAAACTCCTCGATCCGTTCCTTGCCGGCCTGCGTGATCCGGTAGTACTTCCGGAGCCGTCCGTTATGCTCCGCCGTCCGTACCGTCAGCAGATCCTGGGATTCCAGCCGCCGCAGGATCGGATATAATGTTGATTCCGAGATCTCCACATAGGGCTTCATGTCCCGGATGATCTGATATCCGTAAGAGTCTGCCGTTCGGATCGCTGCCAGAACGCAGACATCCAGCAAACCGCGTTTCAGTTGAACATCCAACTCCTTGCCCTCCTTTCGGTGCTTCGTATGTTTTTCTTATCACATTTCTTTGCTCTGTTTTTTGTGTTTTCCTTTGTTTTATCTGTGTTTGTGTCCCTTGCTGTCTCGTACTATACAGCGCGTAGTATTATATGTCAAGCAGCTTCATCATATCTTAATCCTAATTAATCTAACGTTAATCTTTGCGTAATTTTGAGGGGCTTTTCTTAATAAAATCCGGGGATTTGACCCTATATTTTGCCCTCAAAAAAAGATCGAGCAGAAGCGATCACTCTTCTCTCGATCTAAGTCTGAAAATCAAAAACCATACGGGTATACGGCTTTTCCCGGCGCTCGCATTCCGCGATATGACGGGATTGCACATAGAGCCTGCCGCCACAGCCGGCCGTGATCTTCTTTGAAAGCGCCAGCCCGATCCCTACGCTGGAAGGATTCACCGTATTCCCGTTTACACGGTAAAACCTCTCAAATACACGGAGCCGGTCCTTCTCCGGGATCCCGTCCCCTTCATCCTTCACGAAGATCCGCGTGGCCAGCGGAGTCTGCTCGATCCCGATCTCCACGGTGCCTTCCTCAGGGCTGTACTCGATGGCGTTCTTTACAACATTGCCGATTGCTTCACGCAGCCAGTCCGGATCGGTACGAAGCTCCGCATCCACGCCGGTGATATTAATGGATATCCCTCGTTCCTCCGCCATGGACAGAAAGGACGAGCGCACTTCCGCGCATAGCGAACGAAGCTGCACCGGCTCTCTTGCAAATGAAACACAGTCCGCTTCCAGCCTTGCCAGCTGCAGCAGTGCCTGCGTCAGCCAGGTCATCCGTTCCAGCTGCTCTTCTTCGGTGTGCAGAAGTCGCAGGCGTTTCCCGACAGATTCCGATGACGATCCACTGTCTGACTCCGCTGTCTGTGACCGAACATCCTGCTCCTCAAGGTCTCTCTCCGCTTCCCGGATCAGAAGATCTGTAAAAACCGTAAGACTGGAAATGGGTGTCTTCAGCTGATGGGAAATGTCCGAGATCAGATCCCGCAGATACTCCTTCTGCCGCCGTTCCTTTTCGAGTGCAGCCTGTTGCTCCTTCTCCCGTGTCAGGATGGCATTGGCAAGCTTTCCGATCTCCCCTTCCTTCAGCATTTCTTCCTGCATCTGTGTGAGATCGCCGTGCTCGATCGCATCCCGCAGTTTATGCAGTTTTTTCTTTTGACCGATGCGCGGCATGCTGAACTCCTTCTATTATCTTCCTCGCGTTCGAATAAATGGATTCTTCAACGCAGATTTATCTTTGATCATCCTGTGTGCTCTGTCAAGTGTAAGCGTTCCATATAGAGCAATCACTCCGAAAGGAATCTGTATCCGACTCCCCGTACCGTCTGAATATACGGAGTTTCACGTTCCGTATCTCCGATCTTCTCCCGTAACCGATTGATATAGACCGACAATGTATTATCATCCACAAACGTGCTCCCGTCATCAAAAAGCCGTTCCAGTAGCATAGACCGGGTCAGCGTCTTCCCCTTGTTCTTCATCAGAAAATGCAGCAACCGGTATTCGCTCTTCGTAAGGTTCAAAGCACGTTTCTCTCCGTCCTCCAGAAGCCAGGCTTCCGTACGTTCCGTGTCCAACATAATGCCATCCGACATATTCAGTGCCTTTGCGGAATCATTTACATGTGCACTCCTCCGAAGCACGGCCCGCAGACGTGACATCAGTTCCCGCACGCGGAAGGGCTTGGTGATATAGTCATCTGCACCGAGATCCAGACCACGGACCACATTTCCCTCATCCGACACTGCGGTAAGGAAGATCACCGGACAGAGGATCCCCTGCCCACGAAATTCCTGCAGGAGCTCATAACCATTTCCGTCCGGAAGCATAACGTCCAGAAGGATGGCATCTACCTCACCCTCCGCCCGGAGCACGTCAAGACGCGCAGACCGGCAATCCGCCGCCATCTGCACGTCATACTTCTCCTCCCGGAGCGCATATTCGATTCCCATGGCCAGTGCCTGGTCGTCCTCAACCAATAAAATCGTTGACATTTTATCCGTCCTGTATATTTGTGTCACTGATGATCCGGCCGTCCTCAAGATGCAGGATCCGGTCGGCCATGGCAGCGATGTCCGGTTCGTGGGTGATGAGCACCAGTGTCTGCACCCTGTCTCTGACCGCCTGAAGTAACAGGTCGATCACGTCCTCGCTGTTCTTCTTATCCAGATTGCCGGTTGGCTCATCCGCCAAAATGACAGGCGGATGATTGATCATCGCCCGTCCGATGGCGACCCGCTGCTTCTGCCCGCCGGAAAGTTCATTCGGAAGATGTTTTCTCCGTTCGTAGATTCCCAGCGTCTGCATCAGGGCATCAAGTTCCTCGCGGTCCACCACCTTCCCGTCCAGCAACGCCGGCATGGCGATATTCTCTTCCACCGTCAGAACCGGGATCAGATTGTACTCCTGAAAGACAAACCCGATCTTCCTCCGACGGAGGATCGACCGCTTCTCGTCTCCCAACTGATAGATGTCGATCCCGTCGATCCGTACGGTTCCGTCCGTCGGATTATCCACACCACCCAGCAAATGCATGAGCGTAGATTTTCCCGATCCGGAGGTTCCCACGACCGCCGTAAAAACGCCTGCTTCAATCTTCAGATTCAAATGATCCACCGCCGTAACCGCGGTATCTCCCTGTCCGTAGATCTTCGTCAGATTTTCCGTCCTGATGATCTCCATTGACTTCCTCCATTCTATCACTCGCAGAGCCTTTCTGCCATTCCCATTATCACCTGATTTTCTGATCCGATTTTCATCCGATCATCCGTTTGTTCACCTGCACTCGCATATCCCGCCGTCTTTCCGAACAAAGAGCGATGTGATCCAGCCGGTCAGGAGGATCCCCGCAGCGGAAATGAGGATCGATACATAATCCGGCGTAAAGCGTATCCGCATGGTATCCGGATGGAATCCGCCGAGCAGGCCGCTTCCTTTGTATATCATCGCCGTAACGATCCCCGAAATCGCCAGGCCGATCCCGACACCGAGGATCACCGCCAGCAAAGATGCAGACATACTTTCCGAAAGCAGCATCCTCCGCCGCTGCCGCTCCGACATGCCGATGGCCCGGAGCATAAAGGTCTCATCCCGCCGCGCAAACTGCTCTTCCCGGGACACATTGATGGCATTGATGGTCGAGATGATCAAAACAAATGCCAATGCCAGAAGGAACACATTTCTTACCAGAGTCAGACCTGCAAGCGTGTCTTCCATTTCATATACAGAGTTCGGCCGCACGGATTCCAGCAGAAGATTCCGAACCTCCGCCTTCCTGCCGGATGTGGATTCCACGCTCACACACCCGAAGACAGAGCTGTCCCAGAACCGAAACCGGTCATTTTCGGGATCCGTCCAGATCACTTCCGGCTGAATATCATTAAAAAGCTCCGTATGATTTCCGATCGGGAAGATGTAAGTTCCCAGATCCGAAGCCGTATCGATAATATTACTTCCAAATACGCCCATATTTCCGGACAGGATCTGACCTGCCGAATCTTCCGTGACGGTACCCGCCACACACAGCGAGATATCGGTTTTACCCAGAGCGAAGGTATCGCCCGGAGCGTGCGCCGGATCATGCGAGTAGGACGGGAGCACCGCAAGCGCAGGGAAGTTCAGCGGGTCAGCGGCGTCGCTCGAATCACGGTCCGCGGTACCGTTCGGTTCATGCTCCACAGTACCGTCCGAATCCGGCGTTAGGGATACTCCTTCCGCGGGATCCTCCATCTCCCTCAGAAGCGCTTCCCAGATTCCGTCCGTAACCCCAATGCCCTCGATGACCTGTTTTACGATAGGGGAACCGGACGAACTCTCTCCTCGGATCACCATCTCCCAGTATACGATCCCTCCTTCCATACCCTCACTGGCATCCGAATTTTTCAGCGACTGAACCAGTTCACTCCACTGCTCTGCGGATTCATCCGCGTTCGCCGCGAGATCATATCTGTGAAGCCCGGTATATTCCGTCCGAAAGGCCGTCTGCACCATGGTTCCCACGCCTGTCACAAGAGCCAGTCCCAAAGCGAAGGAAACCACCGTGCGGATATACCTCCCTCTCGCTCTCCGGGCACTTCGGAAACCGTAAATGCCTTCGATCCCGGGTTTCCTGCGGTCCACCAGGCTCTTCCCCTTCGGCCGCCGCACTTTCTCCCGCTTCCGCTGGGCATCCACGGGACTCATGCGGAAGAGCTTCTCCACCGGCGAGATCATGGACATGGCCGTCGCAAGAAAAACCACAAACGTGGGATAAAGGATCGCTTTCCAGGAAAATATTGCATGCAAAGTGAAGTTGATCCCCACCAGATTCTGAACAAACGGTATTTTGGAGGCAATCTGCAGTCCCCCTGCCGCCAGCCCATATCCGAGCAAGATTCCAAGTACCGAACCTGCCAGCGCTACCAGAAACGCCTCCAGCAGAAGCATCTTAAAGATCTGCCTGCGGGTGAGTCCCACACATCGGAGCACCCCGTAATCCTGCAGACGTTCGTCCACGGAAATATTGAACGCATTCCGGATCATCAGCAGAAGCAGGATGGAGAATGCCAGCGCGATCAGCAGCAGAAACGCATCAAAGGCTGCTTCATCCTCCTCCGTCTGCACCCGCGGATACAGGATGACGTATGCGCCTCCTTCCTCCGATCCACTAATTCCATACTGTTCCATGATCCGGCCGCGGTATTCCGCCGGATCCACATTTTCCGGATGCTCCAGCACGATACTGACCGTCGGCTTTACATCACATTCCCGCAGATATTCATCCGTCAGCACTGACACCATCTGATATGCAAGCAAACGCTCCGAATCCTTCAGATATCCGCAGACATGCAGTGTTTTCTCCGGCATACGGAAGGTTTTCTGCGACTCCTCGCTGACCGCGCGCGCCTCCTCTTCAGTCCAGCTTTCCGAAGGACCGTACTGTTCCTCCACCCAGGCGTTCCATTCCTCACCGGTCATCCCATCCGTTCTTCGCACATGCTGGAAGACCGTGATCGTGTCTCCGATCCGAAGCAGCCGTTTCGTCAGGCCGCCACCCCGCAGGTTTCCCGATTCATCCCACTGCCACTCCTCCGCCGGCTGTTCTTCCATTTCATAGGCACCATGGGTAACGATCACCTCGGAGTCATTTTTCGGAAGTGTTCCCCGGTCAGTCTCCACAGGGATCGCCATTTCCGAGAAATCATCGATCAGGGTCGTCAGCATATATCCCTCATTCACCGTGATCCAAAGCTTGCTGACGGGTTCGCCCGCCAGCATACGCTTCCCGCCGTTTTCCGCTGATGCCTTTGCATCCTCCCGCATGCGGATGGCTGTCTCCGGGTCCACATGTTCAACCGATACATCCATGCCTCCGGCTCGTCGAAAATCATATTCCCCCCTGCTCTGCCGTACACTGTAAGGAATCTCAAACAGCAGGAAAAGCAGCATCGCAGACACCACGACTCCGATCAGCGTCGTAAGCGTCCGCCTTCCGTTCTTAAACATATATCGAAATGTCAGCTGGTAGAATCGTTTCATAAATCCTCCAAATCAAACGAAAACGTTCTCTTACCTGGGCACGAATTCAAAAATCACACTCTCTCCGAGTTAATACAAGTGTACCACAGCACCCTTTCATTTTCCTTACGAACCGTCTTACAATTCTGTAAGAATAAGCATCAGTTCAGTATCATAGAATACCTTCAAAAAAAGGCGGTTGAACAACCGATATATAGGTGAATAATCTCCCATTCTGTGTTATGATGATAGGTGAGGAACCTGTTTCATTCGTCGCATTCGGAAGTACCCCGGTTCCCCGTACCATTCATATGACGGAGTGCTTATGTTAAACAACTCTTTCTCGCTGGGAGTCAGCATTTCATCGCTGCTCATCTGCGTGGTCAATCTCATATACACGCTCATTCTGCGGCGGACGGACAAGATCCAGAACCGCCTTTTTATGGCGCTCCTCTGCATCCTGATCGTCAATTCCATAACCGGGATCGTAACCGCCTTCTACAGCGCAGAAGCCACAGTCGAGCATGGTATATCCGCCCTGAAAATGGCCCGCTATGCGTATTTTGCAACGCATACCGCGCTCTGCCCGCTCTTCTTTTACTATGTGTCCAATGTGAGCTTTGCGTCGATCCGACTGGCCAGCCGAAAGATCTTCCTGCTGTCCCTGCCGTTCTTTGTCACAGAGTTCCTGGCCCTGTTCAACCCCGTGACCAATATCGTATGGAGCTACGATGAGAATATGGCATTCCACCGTGAATGGGGAGAATATGTTATCTACCTTGCCGCCTTCTTCTATTTTGTCCTTGCATTTTTGATCATGATGCGTTCCTGGGATTTCATATCCCGGAAAAGGCGGACCGCTCTGATCTTCCTCTTTATCATGGTAGCCGCCGGCGTTCTTATCCAGCTTCTGAATAAGAATCTGAAGGTGGAAGTGCTGGCCGAGGCTGTGGGCTTCACCGGCCTTATGATGTCTGTGGAAAATGAGGACGACCGCCTGGATATCGGCATGGGATTTTACAACCGCACCGCTCTATCGATGGATATCGGAAGCTGTCTGAAGAATGACCGAAAACTGAAGCTGATCATGATCCGGATCCGGAACTATGATCTGGTAAACCGTCTGGTGGAAGCCGGCGAGACGAATACCATCGCCGACATCCTCTCGGATTTCCTGAAATCCGTGGTTCCCCGGTATTATATCTATGTTCCTGAAAAAGACACCTTTGTACTCACTCTTTATAATTACAACGACCGACAGGCGGAGGTCGTCGCAGACCGCATCTCCAGCCGGTTTGACAATCCCTGGGATTACGGAGAGTACAGCATCCAGCTTAATGCGGCCGTGATCCTGGCAGATATCCCGTCCCAGATCCGGTCCACCGTCGAACTGTCCTACATGATAGAAAGTCCCCTGCCCGATGAGAAGGACAGAGACATTCTGAAAGGGCAGGATCTGGATTTCATCATGCGGCGGCACGCCGTAGAGGATGCGATCTCCCGCGGCTTTGCGGAGAACAGTTATGAGGTATATTATCAGCCGACCTACCATATAGACGGACGCCTGCATGGTGCCGAAGCCCTGATCCGCATGCATGACAAGACCCTGGGAAATCTGTATCCGGACGAATTCATCCCCATCGCGGAGCAGAACGGCCTCATCGACGACATCGACGAATTCGTACTGGAGGAAGTCTGTAAGTTCCTGCAGACCGGAGTCCCGCAGAAGAACGGCATCGACAACATCAACGTGAATCTGTCCGTACTTCAATGCATGCGACCCGGTTTTGTGGAAAGCATCAACCGGATTGTCAACCGTTACGGCATCGATAAAAAACTGATCAACTATGAGATCACGGAATCCATTGCGGCCAGCGACTATGATACCCTGAGCCATGTGATCCGAAAGCTGCGAAATGAAGGGTTCCTGTTCTCCATGGACGATTACGGAACCGGCTTCTCCAATGTCAGCAACATTTTCTCGCTGAATTTTGACGTGATCAAGATCGACAAGAGTCTGCTCTGGGATTCCGAGAAAAGCGAGCTTGGTATGGTGATCCTGGAAAGCACCATCCGCATGATCCGGCAGATGCACAAGAAGATCCTGGTGGAAGGTGTGGAGACCGAAGCCCAGATCGAACTTCTGAAGAAACTGAATGTGGACTACCTGCAGGGCTTTTATTTCTCGAAACCCATACCAAAGTCCCAATTTATCGAGCATATCACCGAGCAGCATGCCTCGCGAAAATGATTGGAAGCAAGAAATCACTACTGATTTCTCAAATATTTACGATCGCACTGCAATGAACGATCAAACCCCAATGAACGTTCACATTATAACAGGGCCGGCACATTATGTGCCGGCCCTGCCGTTTTATCTGCGTTTTGAAGCCATTTCGATCAGTTCCGGAATGTACTCCTTCATGGGACGTCCCGCACGTTCCATCAGCATCGGATACATGCTGATGGAGGTGTGTCCCGGAATGGCATTGATCTCGTTAAATACGACCCGGTTTGTGCCTGCTTCCAGGAAGAAATCCACTCTGGCCATTCCGAAGCAGTCACAGGCCTTGTAGATCCGAAGCGCCGTGTCACGGAACTCGTCTTCCTTTCCTTCCGGCAGATCCGGTCCTACCACGGTTCTGGAATCTGCATTGTTGTACTTTGCATCGTAGTCATAGAATTCCGCTGCAGCTACGATCTCACCAACGCCGCTGGCAAAGGTATCATCCCCGCATCCGAAGACCGCGCACTCGATCTCACGACCTACGATGGCTTCCTCCACAAGGATCTTGCTGTCATGTACCGCTGCCGCAAGGAGTCCCTTCCTTAGTTCTTCCCGATTATGTGCTTTCGTTACACCCACGGAAGAGCCTGCATTTGAAGGTTTTACAAAGACCGGATATTTCCGTTTACTCTCGATCCGGTTGATCACGGCATCCATATCCTCCAGCTCCCAGGAACGGACCGGCACGTACGCAGCCTGCGCCACACCGATGCTGTCAACAATGATCTTCGTAAAGAACTTGTCCATGGTAACCGCACTGGACAGATGGCCGCAGCCCACATAGGGGAGCTTTGCCATTTCAAAAAGGCCCTGCACTGTTCCGTCCTCTCCCCAGAGGCCGTGCAGCACCGGAAATGCCACATCCACCGTCTGCCGTGTGATCCGATCCCCTTCGATCAGAAGTAACGTCCGATCCGTCTCCGGTGAAAGAACCACATGAGTCTGACTGTCCTTCCAGCTTCCGTCCTCCATGGATTCAACGGAAGGAGCCAGAAGCCACTCCCCTTCCTTTGTGATCCCCACAAGAAGCTTTTCGTAGCGGTCATCCGGAATCGACTTTGCAACCGTAGCTCCGGAAATGATCGAAACCTCATGCTCCGAGGATCTGCCGCCATACAATACCATTACTCTCTTCATCTTTAACAATCTCCTTTTTAATGTCCTCTGCAGACCACGGCCACATAGACTCGCTCTGCGCCGCTGCGGAGCAGCACCTCTGCGCAGGCATCCACCGTGGCGCCTGTTGTGTAGATATCATCCACCAGCACCACACATGGCGGTGAGGTTGCCGTTCCCGGCTGAAACGCCGACCGCAGGTTCAGCGTCCTGTCCTCTCTGGACAGCTTTTTCTGTGCCCTGGTATCCGTGGCACGGATCAGCAGATCCTCACGCACCGGGATCCCGGTCTTTGCCGACATGGCCGCTGCCAGACGTTCTGCCTGATTATAACCGCGTTTTCTTAATCGGTTGGGATGTACCGGAACCGGAACCAGTGCGTCCGGAGCCAGCTCCTGCCAGGTTTCCCGAAACCGGTCCGCCAGCAGACCTCCGTAATATTCCGCATACTCTGCCCGCCCCTGATATTTCAGGGCTGCCATGGCATCCGAAACCGGAGGCACATATTCAAAAACCGGAAATGCACGGACATAGGCATGTGCCCGTCTCATGCAATCCCCGCAGAATTCCTCTTCTTCATTCCCCACGGTCCGTCCGCAGCGAAAACACCTGGGTTCCTCCACGAAGGGGAGCCTCCGGCTGCATTCTCCGCAGATGCCCTTCGTCCCGAAGGGAAGCACGGTATCACAGACTGCACAGCGCGGCGGAAAAAACAGGTTCAGAATGCTTTTTGCCATGCTCACTCCTATTCCATACTTCGCACGCGAGCGCGCTCCGTAATTCTACCCAAACATCTCCCTGATACGAAGTGCCAGGCTGGTGAACCGTTTCTGTTCGCTCGTATTATCGATCATCCGGTCGATCATGGACATATCTCCCACCAGAACAACCAACCGTTTGGCCCGGGTGACCGCGGTATAGAACAGATTTCTGGTCTGCAGCTTATCCGCTCCGCGATAAAGAGGGAGCAGCACCGCCTCGTATTCACTTCCCTGAGATTTATGGATCGTAACTGCAAAGGCATGCTCCAGTTCGTCCGCCATGGAAAAGGGATACCTGGCAATCCGTCCGTCATCAAAGCGGACCTCCAGTTCCTTATCGTAGTCATTGATCAGACGGATCCGTCCCATGTCTCCGTTAAAGACACCGATGCCCTGCTCCTCCGTAAAATCATTTTCCGGGGAGGGTTCCATCCGCCATTCCATCTTATAATTGTTGCGGATCTGCATCACCTTGTCGCCCTCGCGAAAGATCACGTCCCCCATCTCATGCTCCGCCCTGCCGGGCTTCTTCGGATTCAGTTTTGCCTGCAGCCTCCGGTTCAGACCGGCTACGCCCAGATCGTATTTCCGCATGGGGGTCAGCACCTGGATTTCCTCCGGTGCCACATTCAGATATTTCGGAAGATTCACCGTCATCAGGGTTTCCAGTTCCCGGATGATCGCCTCTGCCCCGACTCGCGGGATAAAGAAGAAATCACTCCCTTTATTTTCGATCTCTATATGTTCTCCGCGCTTGATCATATGGGCGTTACGAACGATCCGGCTCTCCTCCGCCTGTCGGAAAATGGTAGAGAGCGTCGTAACCGGGAAGCATTCGCTGACGATCACGTCGTGCAGTACATTTCCGGCACCCACCGAGGGCAGCTGGTCGATATCGCCCACCAGGATAAGCCGGGTTCCCGCAGGGATCGCCTGCAAAAGCGCATAGAATAACGCTGCATCCAGCATGGAGGCCTCATCGATGATCACCACGTCACACTCCAGCGGACTCTCTTCATTTTTTGCGAAGAAAACCTTACGGTTTCCCTCCTGTCCCGGTTCTCCGGAGAATTCCAGAAGCCGGTGGATCGTTCGTGCCTTTACGCCTGTGGATTCCGTGATCCGCTTTGCCGCGCGTCCTGTCGGAGCCGCCAGCTCCACCTCCATCCCCAGACGTTCAAAATACCGGATCAACGCATTGATGATGGTGGTCTTTCCGGTTCCGGGTCCGCCTGTGATCACTGCCACGCCGGAACAGATTGCTTCCCGAACCGCTTTCTTCTGTATCTCATCCAGTTCGATCGAAAGACTTCGCTCCACCTCTCCGATGGAAGCATCCAGATCCTCCTCCGGCACCTCCTGCCGGACGGAAAGATCCGCCAGTTTTCTTGCGATACTGAGCTCATTCTGGTAGTTTCTCCAAAGATAGACCACGGGAACCGACGGCTGCTCCGGATCCTCTCCCAAAGCGATGCTCTTCAGAACGACCTTCCGCTGCATGCTCATTTCAACCAGCTGGTCATGAGCCCACTCCATAAAGGACTCCCACTCCGTATCGAGGTTCATGGCCTCTTTCGTACCTGCGATCAGCTGCTGCTCGGGAATGAAGATGTGTCCTTCTCCCATCGCCTCACTCAGCACATAGAGCAGAGCCGACTGGAGGCGGTATTCACTGTCTGCTGCAACACCGACAGCCGCGGCGATCTCATCCGCACGCCGGAATCCGATCCCCTGGACATCCTCCACAAGCCGGTAGGGGTTCTCCCGCAGGACCGAATACAGTTTCTCGCCATAGGTCCGGTAGATCTTCATGGCGATCTTCGCGGTGATACCGTATTTTGCCAGAAAGATGGCTGCTTCCTGGATCTCGCTGTTATCACGGAAGGCTTCTCCCAGTTCTCTGGCCTTCTTCAGCGTGATCCCCTTCACCTCCGCCAGCCGCTCCGGCTCTTCCTTCATGATCCGGAGGGTATCATCCTTGAATGCGCGTACAATCCGTCTTGCCAGTCCTTCACCGATTCCTTTTACCAGACCGGAACCCAGATAGCGTTCGATCCCCACAAGATCCATGGGCATGGAAAGCTCGCAGGAGGTCACGTTAAACTGGAGACTGTACTGCGGGTGGTTCACATACTCCCCTTCCGCCTGAATATACATTCCCTCGTGAATTCCTGCGAGATAACCAACGAAGATCTCTTCGCCCTCCGTCGTTTCAACAGAAAAGACCGTGTAGCCGGTCTCTCCATTATCCCATATAATTTTTTCGATATAGCCCTCACGAACCATTTTCAAACCCCGTCAAACTCTGTCAGGCTTCTTATAATCTGGGATTGTCATCGATCGAATCCACGTACTTCCCGGTACCGATCGCCACTGCGGACAGCGGATCCTCCGCTGTCATGGTCGGGATTCCCGTCTTCTCTTCGATCAGCTGCTCCAGACCATGCAAAAGTGAACCACCACCGGTCAGAAGGATTCCACGGTCTGCGATATCTGCCGCCAGTTCGGGAGGCGTCTTCTCCATCACCGCATGGATCGCTTCCACGATCTGTCCGGTGGGTTCACGGAGCGCTTCCTCCGTTTCATCCGAAGTGATCATGACCGTTTTCGGAAGTCCTGTCATCAGATTTCTTCCGCTGACATCCATGGAAATGTTCTCGGGCCGTTTATAACAGGTCCCGACATTGATCTTCACTTCCTCCGCGGTACGGTCTCCGATCAGCAGGTTATGCCGTTTACGGATATACCGGATGATCGCATCATCAAAGTCCTCTCCCGCAACCTTGATGGACTTGCTGACTACTGCGCCTCGCATGGAGATCACGGCAATATCCGTGGTACCGCCGCCGATATCCACCACCATATTTCCTACCGGACGAACGATGTCGATCCCGGCACCGATCGCAGCAGCGATCGGCTCTTCGATAATGGTCACATCTCTTGCGCCTGCATTGTAGGTTGCTTCTTCCACCGCACGCTTCTCAACTTCCGTTACGCCGGAGGGTACACAGACACAGATCCGCGGCCGGCGTCCGAGAAAATTCCTTCCGATGGCCTTGCGGATAAAATATTTCAGCATCTTTTCCGTTGTTGTATAATCCGAGATCACTCCGTGACGGAGCGGACGGATCGCTATGATATTTCCGGGGGTACGTCCCAGCATCAGGCGTGCTTCTTCACCGATCTCTACGATCTTTTCCTGATCTTTATCGTAGGCAACCACCGAGGGTTCCCTGAGAACAACGCCTTTGCCCTTTACATATACAAGAATGCTGGCCGTTCCCAGATCGATTCCGATGTCTGCGCTTGCCATATAGACCTCCTGTTAATTAAAGTTACTAATCCTGTGCGACTCTGAGCAGGACCGTGGTTGCCGGCTTGCCGTCCAGCCACTCGATGGGGATCTCCGTCACATCGTAGATCCCGCCCAGCTCATGGATATACCTGCGCCAGTTACGAATACCCGTAGGCGGCGCTTCGTTTTCCAGAACAGTTCCGGGATAACTGTCATAGACTTCCTTCCCGTCCGGGATCAGTTTTCTCGAATCCTGCCCTCTGAGGTCCATTCCCAATCTGCGATTGATGGCATCGTTGGAGAAAAGAACCTTTCCTGTCTCATTATCCTTGATAAATATACTGATGGTCAGCTGATGGAAGATATCCAGAAGTTCCCGGCCGGTGGACTGTTTTGCTCCCAGCCCCTCCGAATATTCGATAGTTTCCCCGAGCATCCGGCCGATCAGGCGGGCAAAATGCACCTCGGAATCCGTCCAGATCCGTTCCTTCCTGGTCTCCATGAAAACCACACGTCCGATCAATTTCCCGTTTACCGGAACCGGCATCAGGATCGCTGCCCGGGCGATACCCTGAAACATCGTCACGCGGATCTGGTTGGTCATGGTCCGCTGATCTACCACATAACCCTCTTTTGTAAGCTGATCTCTCTGCTGCTCCGAAAAGCTGTTATGATTCCATTCCGGCGGAAGCCCTCCGGAGATGCTCCATGCATCGCTGAGATCCTCGCGGCTGCCGATTATCCTGTTCTTATGCATCAGAAATGCATAGTCCACTTTCAGTACCTCAGCCGCCCGTTGGATGATCGTATGGATCGACTCCTTCTCCTCCCCACGGATCAGGTCCTGCAATTCCGCAAGGACATATTTCTGGCGGATCTCAAAATCCAGCTGCTGCTCGATCTCCTTCTCGCGCTCCGTCCTTTTTCCGAAAAGAGCGGATTTCTGAATATAAGCAGAGACCAGTTGCCCGAAACGATACTGCTCCCGGGAGGCCATTCGAAGCGCCGAAGTCTGGGATTTGTCGTGGGCATAAAGCATCCATGTAGCCAGATACACGCCGCTCACCATCAACGGAACTGCGGACACACGGCTCTCCGGATTTCCGTCCGGGATCTCCATGTAAACCGCCGTATCCTGCATCATGGCAGACCGCTTGATCGCCTCCAGAAGTTCCTTGTTCTCCGGGCGTTCAAACATATCATAGTAATGTCCGAGATACGCCTCCGGTCCCACCGGGGGAAACAGGGCATGCCCGTCCTGATCCACGACGGTGGAATACAGGCCATACGCATTTGCAAAGAAACCGAACAGTTCGCCCAGTTCCTCCTCCCTGAAGATATCCTTTGTGATCAGACGTCCCCTGGTATCCTTTCCGTGTCCGGCTTTCTCCGTAGTGGCACTGTCCTGCAGGACGACCTCACGGAACACATACTCGATCATGTAGTAATCGCCGTCATAATCAATATACTCCGAAGTGACATCCACATTCCGGATCACACCGTCATCTCCCACCAGGCGTACCCGGCAGGTAAAATTCGTTTTTGTCTCCGCTGCCATGCTGACTGCATCGACAAAGCCGTTACGGTCCTCCGGATGGATATAGTCCTTCGGAAGACGAAAACCGCCCCGCAGACTGGCAAGATTCATGCCAAGCTGCTGGACATTATCGGAGATATAGTCCAGCTTCGTCCGCGTAACAGGCGCATCTTTCGTGTATTTCATCACGACCACGCAGCTCCGCATCGTTTCCAGAGCCCGTGTCATATAATCCAAGGTTCGGTCCATGTACAGTTCCCCCTGTGCATAATATGCTTTGGACGCAGGAACTTCAGTCCCTGCGTCCCATGCCCTCATAAACCGGAGCCGAACTACGCATTGGTTGTTTCATCAGCTTCCTGGCTGCTGCCTTTCAGATCACCGAATGCACTGTCTGTCAGAGCCTTTGTATCCTTGATCGCGCCGGCAACCTTCTCCACCGACAGCTGCAGCTGGGATACAAATTCGCCGATGCTCTCGCACTCCCGCTTTACCTGGGAACGAGTGGTATAAACTTCTTCCCTGGTCTTCTGCTTCAGTGCTTCACATTCTGCTTCTGTATCTGCCTTCATGGCTGCACAGGCAGCTTCCGTCTGCGCATTCATTTCCGCGCAGGCCGCCTCTGTGCTGGTCTTCAGATTATCGCAGTAGGTCTCGGTACTCAGCTTCTGATTTGCACAGTCATAGCTTGTCGTGGATCTCTGACGCTCGCACTCTGCCTCTGTCTTTTCACGCAGCTCATTGCAGGAAGCCGTTGTCTCCTGCGTCATGCGTGCGCATTCCGCCTCTGTCGTTGCCTTCTGCTCATCGCACTGGGTGCGGGTCTCGTTCATCATCCGCTCCAGCTCCGCAGCAACCTCTTCTTTCTGCTTTGCGCATTCCGCCTCGGTATCCCGGACCAGCTTGTCGGCACGAATCTGTGCATCCAGCGCAACCTTGCTGACGGATTCATATTTTGCCCTATAGTCTGCTTCATTTGCTTCATAGTCTGCCAGCTTTGCGCGGAGGGTCTCCATTTCGCCTTGAAGATCCGCATTGGCAGTTTTCAGCGTGTCCACGGTACTCTTGGACTCACTCATATTTACTTCACGCATCTTGCGAAGACTGTCAACGGTTTCGCCCAGCTTGGCAGCCGTCTCTTTCAGCTGCGTGATTTGCTTCTCATAGTCTTCCTGCATCTCTGTGATGTAGGTCTCTACCGCTTTCTTGTCATATCCACCGAAGGATACTGTTTTCAATTCGAAATCCATCGCTTCCAACTCCTTTCCCGTAAACCCGATGCGTTGCTGCCGCTGCGGCGCGGCACAACTCTCCAAATTATAATTATATCACAAGTCGCTGCTTCATGCACTGTTTTTTTGCCACCTGGCTTTGGCAGAAGCGCACGCATCAGTGATGGAACAGACGGATACCAGTGAAGCACATCACAATGCCGTACTTGTTGCAGGTTTCGATCACGTTGTCATCACGGATGGAACCACCCGGCTGTGCGATATAACGGACGCCGCTGCGATTTGCCCGCTCTACATTATCACCAAACGGGAAGAAAGCATCCGATCCCAGAGTTACATCCGTGTTCTTCTTCAGCCATGCCTTCCGCTCCTCACGGGTGAAGACAGCCGGCTGCTCCGTGAAATATTTCTGCCACTCGCCATCCCCGATCACATCCTCGTAATCATCGCTGATGTAAACATCGATGGTATTATCGCGATCCGCACGGCGGATGTCAGCCTTGAAGGGGAGGCTGAGTACCTGCGGAGACTGGCGCAGGAACCATTTGTCTGCCTTGTCTCCTGCCAGACGTGTACAATGGATACGGGACTGCTGGCCTGCTCCGATACCGATGGCCGCACCGCCCTTAACATAGCAGACAGAATTGGACTGGGTATATTTCAGTGTGATCATGGCGATCGCCAGATCGATCTTAGCAGACTCCGGAAGTTCCTTCGCCTCCGTCACGATATTGCCGAACAGCTCATCGTCGATCTTCAGCTCATTCCGTCCCTGCTCAAAGGTCACACCGTATACGTCCTTTGTCTCGATCGGTGCCGGAACATAGTCCGGATCGATCCGGATGACACAGTAATTGCCGTTCTTCTTCTGGCGGAGAAGTTCCAGCGCTTCATCGGTATAACCCGGTGCCACCACGCCGTCGCTGACCTCACGCTTAATCAGACGTGCGGTATCCTTATCGCAGATATCAGACAGTGCGATAAAATCACCGAAGGAAGACATGCGGTCTGCGCCGCGGGCCCGTGCATAGGCGGATGCCAGCGGAGACAGTTCTCCCAGATCCTCTACCCAGTAGATCTTCTTCTCGATCTCCGTAAGCGGAAGTCCGACTGCCGCACCGGCCGGGGATACATGCTTAAAACTGGTGGCTGCCGGAAGGTTCGTGGCCTTCTTCAGCTCCTTCACCAGCTGCCAGCCGTTCAGTGCATCCAGCAGATTGATGTAGCCCGGACGTCCGTTCACGACCGTAATGGGCAGGTCGCTTCCGTCCTTCATGTATACCTTCGACGGCTTCTGATTCGGGTTGCAGCCGTATTTTAATTCAAATTCGTTCATTTTGTCCTCCATTCCAAACTTTGCACGCAAGCGTGCTCCGTGAATAAACTTGTCGCACGGATATTTCGTTTATATCCTTTTCTCTTTCACATATGGTCCGCGCTTAATGATGTTTGTTGAGTATGACGGTGTCCGCCTCTCCGGTTTTGATATCTACGAACCGGACAAACAGCGACACCTTGTTATCCGGATCCAGCGCATTCCATACGCTTTTTGCAAAAGCGCCGATACCCTCATCCGTGATCTCCACCGGTGTCGGCTCGCCTTCATAGCTGGGGAGCGGATTTCCGTCTCCCATATAGGTGTGGATGAAATGTCCTTCTCCTGCCTTCGGATTGTCATAGCTGAAGGTATAGCGGTTGCACTGGGACGGATCCCCGTTGTTGGATTTCAGGATGGACATCTCATACGCATACGCGGAGCCGCTTCCCGTATCCGATACGCCCGCAGCAGCCTTTCCGAACTTCATATATCCGGAGATCCGGGGGGTATAATTCGGGCCGTCCGGCTCAAACTCCCGGGTACGAAGGGATTCCTCAAAGGACTTGCCCGCCTTCAGTCCGTCGAAGATCGTATTGGTCTGATCCCCGTTGGTTACGATGATATTTCCGTCCAGTACACGTACCGGAGCATAAATGATCAGGCTCGGATCCTCCAGTTTTGCGGGATCATAGGCCTCTGTCCGGATGCCTTCCCCTTCTTCCACGAATACGCGGTTTCGGCTGTTCTCCGACCGACCCATGATAAAATATGCACATACCGCCGTCTTTCCGTCCGGTGTCCGTCCGATCACGATCCCACGTCCCGGATAGGTGGTTGCTCCGAGTTCCGCTGCCAGATTTTTACACTTCATATTTTTATTCCTCCTCTTTAAGCGCCGGACTGTAATACTTCCCCTGATACATCCGGTCCATCAGCTTCGATCTGCATTCCAGTTCCTGTTCCAGTTTATCGCGTCCCTGCTCTTCCAGCAAGGTCTTTCTGGTTCCGTAGAGATTTGTTCCAAGCCCCAGCCTGTCTCCCTCGATGGTAGCACCGAGCGCTGCCAGGGTGGTCGGATAAATATCAAAGGTGGAGAAGTACCGTCTGTCCTCTCCCGCCTTCACGCCCTCTGCAGGATTGATGATACAGAAGTACGTCTTCCGCTCATATTCCTCCGGTACATCCTCGCAGAAATTCTTGTCCATGGTGGGATGATCCCCGGCCAGGATGATGGTCGTATCTTCATAGAAATCCTGATTCTGCACCCATGTCAGGAAACGCTCCACCATCCGGGAAGAGCAGTTCATGACATTTGCATACTTGTCGCTGCCGAAAGTATTCCGGCACCAGCGGCAGGTATGCCCGTCTTCAAAATGCGTATCCATGGTCTGGAGCACCAGCTGGAAGGGCTGCCCGGAAGCTGCCATCTCCGTCAGCTCTTCCTTGGCATAATCAAACATCTTATCGTCTTCGTAGCCCCACCATACCTTGTAATCCCTGGGGATCCGATTGATGTCCTTTGCGTATTCATAGTCATGGATCGTAAAATTCCCATGGGTTTCATAGTACAGCCGGCATCCGCCGAAGGTGGCATCCGATCCCATGATCAGCCGGTTCTGATACCCCTGATCCTCCAGCATGTCACTGAGTGTGATCAGGCCCGGGAAGAAATCATCATTGGCTGACATTCCGTTCTGTCCCAGAGGCGTTTTCAGCGGAAGTCCGGTAGTTGTTCCGAACACCGCTCCCATGGTCCATACGGCACCGGGAAGTGCGACTCCTCCGTTCACGGTATCGCTCGAACCGCGGAAATCCTCATTTTCATTTGCAAACTTTGTCAGCTCCGGGATCACATTTTCCGGAAATGCGCCGCCGCTGGCTCCATCCATATAGGTCACTTCCATGGATTCCAGATAAATGAAGATCAGATTCCGCTTCTTCTCCGGGAATGTAACCTTCACGGAACCCGGATCCACATAGGTTTCATCGATATAGGTGGACACATTCATGTAATTTTTCAGGAAGGATCCGATCCCGAAACCAAACCATGCGGAGACCAGGGTTGCTACCAGCACAAGCGCCGTAACCACCTGAACGATCCTGTAGGCCCGCCGTCCTGCCTTTCTGCTGCCGCGAGACCGAGTCACAAGCATGAACAGACACGCCAGACCCGTCACGACGGTTGCACTTACGAGGGTGATCACACAGAACTCCACAACCATGTCCGTATTGGCGCCCTTCAGAGACATCTTCAGATGCCAGAGAAGTTCATCCGTGGTGATGACGCTCCAGGAAGCCAGTGCCCAAAGCACCCCGGCCAGAAAGAAAGTAAATGCAAAAAGCAGTACCAATACCAGGATGATCTTCCAGAGTTTTACCTTCTGAAGAATTCTCCCTTTTCTGTCGGTTTCCGCTTTTTTCGTTTCATCATCTGATTCCACGTCGCCCGATTCTGAGTCGTCTGATTCTGCTGCATCTGTATCATCAACTCCATCCTCTGCAGTCGTATCCGCAGTTTCCGAGTTTAACGTGTCCTCGTTCTCCTCCGTATTCAGTTCCTCGTCATTCTCCTTCTTGCTGTCGTTATTCTCCGTCATACCTAACTACCTTGTCATTATTTGTTTATGATCTTTTGACCCACGGCCTGCCCGTATTTCACAGGGTATTCTTCGCCTCGTCGGGAGGCTTCCAGGATCTCCTCATCGATCTTCACTCTGCCGGGTTCAACAAGCACGATGATCGTAGAGCCGCCGTACAGGAAGGTTCCTTTCTCCTCGCCGCGCACGACCTCTGCCCGGCCCTGCTCATGATTGGCGATCTTGCCCACCAGCATGGCACCTACCTCCATCTGGGTCAGAACGCCGAAATTCTTTGTTTTGATACAGGTGTATTCCCGGCAGTTCTCGACAAATACCGGTCTTGCTTCCAGCGCCACCGGCCGTACGGTGTGCAGTACCCCGGGAATGAACCGGTTCACGGATTTCCGCCCGCTCTCCACATATCCGTACCGATGGTAATGATTCACGCAGAGACGGTACACCAGCGCCAGTCCACCTTCATAACGCTCCGCCAGTTTACTGTCCCGGAGCAGGCTCCGAACGGAATATTCGCTCTGTTTTACCGGAAGAACGGTATCCTCCCCGATGGCCCAGACGGACAGAAGGCCGTCACTCGGCGCGATCATTTTCGTCTGATCCGTCTCCACCGGGCGAAGTCCTTCGCGAATATGGCGGCAGAAGCAGTCGTTGAAACAGGTGAACCCGTCCATAACATACTCCTGCGGATCGATCTCGGCCTTCTTTATAAAGCCGGGGATCAGCCGCTTTGACAGCGCACAATCTAAAAACGCTCCGCAGGCTCTGGACAGAGTCCGACTGCTGAGCGGTTTCAGCAGCGCCCTTCCGGGCGCTGTATGATACAGAAATGAAAGCATATCCATGTCGTCACCTCTTTGTTATCGAACCTATGGCTGAAGCGGAACTCCGCCTCTGGTGATCAGGAAATACAGCATGATGCCGAACTCCACAACACCCATACCGATCATGATCAGGATACCTCTGGTTCCGGCTTTTGCGATGCGGATCCTGGACACAAACAGGAATGCGGTAACGATCATGACTGCAAAATAGATCGGGGTAAAGTCCGTATTTGTAATGAAACGGATCAGCAGGATCGACGGGAAGATCAGCGCGGAAGATGTCACCGGAAGGCCTACATAGGTCTTGCGTACACCGCCCTCTGTTCTGGAACGTTCCTCTTCCGTTACATTGAAATATGCCAGACGGATCAGCGCCGCCAGACAATACACAACAATGATCACCATAAAGAGTACCGGATACAGCGCACCCTTCTCCTCGCCCATGTGGAATACCGACAGCTCCACATACTTGTCGCTGGCGTGCATCAGTCCGAATCCGATGCAGCCCGGAAGTACGCCGAAGGAGATCAGATCCGCCAGGGAATCGATCTGGATACCGAAGCTCTTTTCAAAGTCCGTACGGTTTTTCTTCTTCCGCGCCACCTTTCCGTCAAAGGCATCGCAGAGTCCGCAGAACAGCAGGAAGAAAGCTCCCATGTAGGGGTGACCGCTTCCATACAGCGACACGATGATACCTATCACCGCGGATACCGCGGACAGGTACGTCAGGATAACCGTATAATCAAATACACCAATCATTTTTTCTTACGTCTCCCTAACAGTAAAAGTCCGATCACAAGTGTGATCCCGCTGACAATAACACAACAATAGAAGGAAATGCTCCGACTCAGCATCTGCACCTGGAAGGCAAATTCCTCCGGCATCAGCTTCGTATATCCTTCGATCATCAGATAATCCGAGATACCCATGGCACCCGGGATCGGAACACAGGTGGAACCGATAGCCGCAAGGCACTGGGTGGAGAAAAGATCTTTTGCCTGTCCCTGTCCTCCAAGGGCATGGAAGGAAAATACCGTCACTATGATCTGCGCAAACCGCTGAAGGATATTCATTAAGCAGGCCTTGAACCACATACCTTTATGGCCGCCTACCAGATCCACGGTGGTTTTGTACTCCTCCATCACATGTTCCAGCTTCCGGTGATATTTCTCCGGATGCTTCACGATCTTGATCTTATGAGCGAAGCTAACTAACTTCATGGCGATCCGGAAGATCAGTTCCCGCTTCCGAAGCATCAGGACTCCCACAAGGAAGAGGATGATGAAGATACAGAAGCCTGCGATGATGCAGATCTTACAGAGTGTCGAATAGCTTGCAAAGACACCCGGTGAAAGCAGAAGTCCCAGCGTTGCCCAGAATAGCAGTCCGAGGTTAAATGCTATAAAGTTGATCACCAACGCCGCCGTGATCACGGCTCCCGGTATTCCGTCCTTCATCATGAAGAAGATAATACCCGGCTGTCCTCCGGTACCGGAGGGTGTGATCGCAGAAAAGTAAGTATCCGTAGCAGAGTACAGAAATCCTCTTCCCAGATGTCTCGGATGTCCGCAGGTACGGATGATCGATACCAGAGAGATACCCTCAAACAGGATAAAGAGGAACATGCAGAGAACCGATAACATGATCCAGCTGAGCTTGGCATTCATCAGAGATTCTCCGAAATCCTGAATCGACATCCCGCTCTGTTTGATCACAAACCAAATTGTAAATACGGCGATGCCCAGTGAAATCACTGACCAGAGCGCCTTTTTCTTCAAATCCAATGGTCTATCCCTTTACCAAAATACTATATCAGACCTGGCCGCACCCTGATCCGGGCAGGCCTCCTCGTAAACATACAGAGTGCAGTTTAGCATAAAATGAAGAAAAACACAAACAATTTTCTCTTTATAATTCCTCTGAGAGGTATGCCGCCTGGTATACCACCCGGACCTTATCGTCATATCCGGTTTCCCGGAAGGTATTCAGGATCCGCTCTACGACCTGTTCCACATACGCGTGATCCAGTTCGGGAAGCAGAAGGAAGAACTGGTTATTCCGGCTCTGCATCATAAGATCACTCTTCCGGAGATGGGAATGAAGATTCTCGCCAAAGGCCTTGACCGCCTCCTCAAACTCGCCCGATCCGCCTGCGCCGTTTGCCGGACGAAGCGTGAACAGAAGCTTATGCGCCACCATGTTGTAACGGGTGGTCAACCGGACCAGGAACCGATAAACATCGGCAAATGCTTCCTGTCCCAGCCAGAGAGCGCTGTTCGACACGTTACGCTCGGACATCACCTG
>JAILAR010000118.1 GCA_024681515.1 Eubacterium sp.
TCCGCCGCTGCAGAGTACCAGGTCTGCGCCATCCTCCACAAAGGAAAGGATCGCATCCGTTATGCCTTTTCGGTCATCCGTAACGATCAGCTGACCCATGAATTCCGTATCATAGGCCGCCATCTTTTTCTTCAGTACCGGACCGAACGCATCCGGAATCCGACCAAGTGCCACCTCATTTCCGGTAGTTACAAGTCCGTAGCGGATATGCTGAAACGGCAGGATGGACAGGATCGGTGCATCCCCTGCGGCTTCCTTCGCACGGTTCATTTTTTCTTCTTCGATCACCAACGGGATCACCCTGGTACCTGCCAGCTTCTCGCCGGCGCGGACCGGATAATCTCCGTGGATCGTGGCGATCATCATTTCTCCGAGACCGTTTACCCGTTGCAGCTTCTCACGGTCGATCTTCAGTAATCCGTCTATGGCAGCACGGATCTCGATCTTCCCTTCACTGGGCTCCGAGGCCGTCATGGTCTCCGAATCGCCCATGCAGATCTGCCGCAGGATCTCAGCCGCTTCGTCTTCGTGAAGCATTCCTTCGGTCTTCTCCCAGACATATAAATGATCTTTTCCGACGGACAGAAGAACCGGGATATCCTCCGAAGTTACAATATGTCCCTTTTTGAACACCGGGCCTTTGCTCTGCCCCGGCAGGATCTGTGTGATGTCGTGACACAGCACATGGCCTACGGCGTCCTTTGTATCGATTAATCTCATATTATGTTAACTCCATATTGTCATCTGACCTGTGCTCTGTCGAGTTTTTTACTCTTGTTATTCTTTCATGCCACACTTGAATAACAGGATTCTTCACCCCTGCGGGGTTCAGAATGACAGGAAAGGCTTCACAGCACCAGATAGTCCTTCAGGCATAAAAAAATCCCATGAACATCATCCAGTCCGTAAACCGGGCAGGATACGTCTTCAGGGAATATACAATCGGTTGCGATACAGATCAATGTATCAGGATCCGTGACACTTTGAGGACAGATCTCCTTTCGGATGACTTCGATCTTCGGATACGCCGAATTCTTGAAGCCTTCGAAAATGATAATGTCCGGCGGATTCGGCAGGCGTTTCATCTGTTCGATCAAAACTTCCGCTTCAATCGTCCGCTCCGCCATAGCCTTCGGTTCCGGCCCATCCGTGTTTTTCGACACATCTGTCTGCGCCGCTTCACTCCGTCCGATATCTGCCTGAGCCTTTGGCCCCATAGCCTGCACATCAAACACACACCGGGTATCCGAAACCACCGCCGTACACACGGCGCCGGCTCTGCGGCACCTTGCCGTATCCGTATTCTCTGCCTCATCGATATGATCCTGACCGTCATGCTTCAGCACGCCGACCGTATATCCTTCCCGGATAAACTCATTGATCAGCTTCTCCACAAGCCAGGTCTTCCCGCTGTTATGATATCCTGACACGGCAAAAACAACCGGAAAACGAAGCTCCAGATACTCATCCTTTGTATTTACATTTTTCACGATCCGCCGGTCAAAGTTTGTGTGATTCAGACTCACATACTTTGTCCTGACACGATTCAGTATCTCGATCAGTTTATATCGTTTCTCCCGGATCAGTTCTTCGATCACGGGAAGCACTCTATTTGAATAAATGGCACAGAGCGGATGCACATGCTCTTCATCCGTCACCACATAGCAGTCATAATCCGAGGAAATGAATTCCGCCAGATACTCTGCGATCTCACGATCCACAAACGGCATATCCGCCGCACAGATGAAGATATACTCTTCCCCTGCATGACTGACCAGCTGACGGATTCCTTCGATGGGGCCGATGCTGTCTGCCTCGTCATAGACCACACGCAGGCCTTCCGCCTCATAGAGTCCCCGCTGAGACGCAGAAACAAGAACCTCATGGCAGTCCGTAAACTGCCGTGAGATCCTTGTGATCATCGTTTCATTCTGAAATTCCATCAGGGCCTTGTTCTGCCCCATGCGTGTGCTCTTTCCGCCGGCCAGAATGCCGACGGAGTAAGCGGGATGCTTTGATCTTATCATGACAGTGTCTTTCTTTCGGGTTATTTTGCAGCATTCATACTGTGATGCTGGGGTCAAAAGGTATTTTACCCCCCAGCTGATGATCCGGGTCAATTAAGGTCACGATCGATTGCGCGAGCGCATCGATCGGACCTTTTGACCCTATCATCATACTGTCAGATAGTTTACCACTATCGGGTGGATTCAGCAACCCTCCCGGGCATTTGCAGCACGTCATGTTCCGCATCGCTCTGCTCCAGTTCGCGGAGCTTTCTGACTCTGGTGAGCCCGATGGCGATGGCGATCAGGCAGACTCCGGAGAATCCGATGGTAAGCGCCGCACCGGTCCCGACGCCGCCTCCCGTTGCGGCTCCCACCGAATCGGCCACCACACCGGAAAGCGCATAGGAGATCACATACCCCAGCTGAGAGATAAAGCCCAGCACCGCCCAGACGCGCCCCTGCAGTTCATCCGGTATATTTGTTCTCGCCAGATAATCCAGACAGTTATTGGCGATGGGAAGCGCCGCGAAGAACATAAAGCCGAAGGTACAGATCAGCCATGTGCTGTGAAATGCACCGAAGAACGTCATACCCAGACCTGAAAAAGCGAGACCGATCCCCATATTTCTGACAAAGTTCTTTCGAATTCCCCGGATTCCCAGAAGGATCCCGGTAACCAGCATTCCCGATGCAGAAACCGTTTCCACGATCCCCAAGGTCTTTGTATCCGCAAAGGAAAGCACGAAGGGTTCACCCAGCACCTGGAACACACCCATGAAGAGGGTGATGGCCGTGGATATAAGGATCAGCTGAAGCAGGCCTTTTTTCCGAAGTACATAAGCCCAGCCTTCCTTCATACTCTGAAAGAAGGGTTTTCTCTCGGCCGGCTTTGCC
>JAILAR010000184.1 GCA_024681515.1 Eubacterium sp.
GGTAGACAATACCAGGGAACGGTATCATTCGATTTATGAGGAGTAGATTCAATCGAAAGAAACAAGGGAAATGAAAAAGGTATGTCAATTGGCGGATGAGCGTATTATGGAACGTTCATCTGCCTTTTTTGTGATGGGAAAACATGTTTATACATATACAGGATGATCGATAGTGAGACTTCAAATGAAGTAGTGAAGTTTTCCTTCACTTTTTTATTATATGTCGCATGGGCGGCAGGGACGTGATATAATGACAAAGGCACATTGTTTATTTTGGAGGTTGTCACATGATCATATGTCAGAACCTGGAAAAAAGATACGGTGGAAAGACGGCGCTGGCGAATTTCAGTTTTCAGTTTGCGCCGGGGCATATTTATGCCATCCTCGGGCCGAACGGCAGCGGAAAATCCACGCTTATGAAAATGATCGCGGGCCTGGTGAAGCCGTCTGCGGGGCAGGTGATCGTGGATGACCATCCATTGTCCTTTGCGGATAAGGCGACCATCGCCTATATGCCGACGGAACCGTATTTCTTCTCGTATATGACCGGAAATCAGGCGGCGAAGTATTATCAGGATTTCTTTACGGATTTCAGCACGGAGAAGTTCCAGTGGATGATCTCGCGGATGCAGGTGGATCCGGCGGCGAAGCTGTCCACGTATTCCACGGGTATGATGGCGAAGTTCAAGGTGGCTTTAAATGTGGCCCGGAATCCGAAAATGATGATGCTGGACGAGCCTCTGAACGGGATCGATATGATTGCGCGGGAGGAGGTGACGGCAGGGATCGTGAACGGGATCAACCGGGATGCGGCGATCCTGGTGTCCAGCCATCTGATCGAGGATCTGGAGCGGATTGCGGATTATGTTCTGTTCATCAAGGAAGGACATCTGGTGGTGTCCGGTCCGACGGTGACATTCCGGGAGCAGTATGGAAAGAGCATGACAGATATGTACCGGGAGATCTACGGAGCGGCGATCCTGTACAGTGCACCGTACGGAAGTATGCCGGGTGTGGGACAGCCGTATTTCGCACAGCCGAGCGGTCAGCCGTATACAGCGCCAACAGCGGGTCAGCCATATGCAGCACCGCCGACAGGTCAACCATATGCAGCACCGCCAGCGGGCCAACCGTATGCAGCACCGCCCACCGGTCAGCCTTACATCATCCAGCCCCCGGCGGAGCCTTATGCAGCGCCGGTGGATCCGGTACAGAATCCGTACCGACAGGAAGGGGCATCGGAGACACCGGATGATTTCGAAAACCCGCTGGCCTGATCATTTTGATCATCATTATTGAGCGTGAATAAGATTGAAGCGCGAAGGAGATCCAAATGGCAAAAACGATCAAATACGAACTGATCCGACATAAATTTACACTTATCATCCTGTCATGTATCCTGGGCGGAGCGGAGCTTCTGTTCCTGATCGGTACGACGCCCAGTGCCACGGTGATGGGACTCATGCTGATCTATGCGGCCGGCATGGCTGCGTATTTCACGATCTGGTTGCTGGGGCTGATCAGCTTCAGCCGGGACCTTCGGGAGAAGAGCGGGTACATGATCTTCCTTACGCCCGTTTCCTCCTATACGATCATTTTTTCAAAGATAATCGCGGCACTGCTGGAACTGGCTGTGGCCGCGGTGGCACTGGTGGGGCTGGCGTTTTTAGATATGCAGATCGCGAATTCCCGGTTTAGTAGGAGTGTGAATTTTCTGAGGGAATTCTCCAGCCTGCTGGATACCACCACCGATCGGGTGTGGTCGGTGTTCCTTTCTATCTGGATCACCGGACTTTTCACCACTTTGACGCTGTATGCCATCGCGTATTTCGGCTCTGCCCTGGCTGCTATGTCTACCCAGAGCAAAGGCGGCCGCAGATGGCTCTCCGTCGGTATCATTTTCGGGATCCTGATCGTGTATACGATCATCGCGAAGTCCCTTCCGGAGATCAGCGTGCGAAGCGATGTATTGTTCAGGGAACTGATCGAGCGGATCCCGAATATCATTTTCGCGCTGGCGGTTTCCGCGGGATGTACCTATGCAACAGGGTATCTGATGGATAAAAAGATCAGTTTATAGTAAAGGGGGCTACTATGAAAAAGAAAGAGAGAGGCAGATTCGGACGGAAATGTCTGGGAACACTTCTGGCGGCGGTTTTGGCACCGTGCATGGCGCTTGCGGCAGCAGGCGACTCATTGGCTGCACAGGGGGATCTCATCCATTACGGACTCACCGGAGACTGTACCTTTCAGGTGCTCGAAGAGGACAGTCAGTACCGGTATTCCTTTGTGATTTCCGGACAGGGAGCAATGCAGGACTATACCAAGGTGGGAGAGTATCGTAAGACCTCCGCGCCCTGGGCAGAGGAACTGAAAAGGGTCAGAACCGTGGAGGCGAAGGATGGCGTCACTACCATCGGTAAATACGCTTTTTCCGCCGGTTTGGAGGCCTGCTATATCGAGAAGGTGACCCTGGCGGACAGCGTGGACGGCATCAATGAATGCGCCTTTTACGAACAGTGCCGTTTGAAGGAAGTTAATTTCGGAAGCGGACTTACCTATATCGGATATGAATCCTTCTACGGAAACGGGATACGAGAGCTTCATTTCCCGAAGAGCCTGACGACCATCAGTACCAGGGCAATGGCGGGATTTGACGGCACCGGTCTGGAATTTCCGGACAAGCTGAGAAGTCTCGGGGCCAGTGCATTTCGCGACTCTACGAATCTCAGGACGGTGGTCTTCGGCTCCGGCCTGAGTAAGATCCATGATTATACATTTCTCAAATGCTCCAAGCTGACAACGCTGGTGATCCCTTCCACCCTTACGACGATCGACGCAAATGCGTTTAAGGGGTGCGACAATATCACATCGATCTATTACGGAGGGACGCCTGCCCAGTGGAGTCAGATCGAGATCGGGGAGGAGAACGGAAGTCTCCTGTCCGCGGAGGTGCATTACGGACTTGAAGATGCGGTAGAACTAAGTACCGACAAAGCGATCAAGGGGACGAAGCTGACGGTCCGCTTTACGGATACCGAGGTTCCCTTTGATATGGAGACTGCGGAGATCCGGTGGCAGCGCAGCTGGAACGGAACCACCAACTGGGCGGACCTGGAGGGAACCGTGGATCCGCTCACGGGTGATAACTATTATGAAGTAAAAGAAGAGGATGAGGAGTATCACATCCGTGCGGTCATTACGAAAAGCGGTTTCTCCGGTGAGGTGGTGACGGAGACGGTGAAGGTTCTGGACGGGGTCGATATTAAGAAGACATTTCCGGATACGGCTCTCCGGACTTACATCAGTGAGAATTTCGACAGGGATCATAACGGACAGCTGACTTCCATGGAGATCGAACGGGTAAATGATCTTCATATCGGCGGGCTGGGTATCAGCTCTCTGACGGGGATCAAATATCTGACCGATCTGCAGCATCTGTACGCCTATCGGAACAACATCACGTATGCGGACCTCACCGATATGAATTATCTGCTGGCAGTGGATCTTTCGGATAATAAAAATCTCGGTACCGTGAAGCTTGCGGGAAGCAGGCGCCTGGAGGAACTGGATGTGGCAGGCAGCGGGATCAAGAGCGTGGACATTTCCGGAAATCCGGAGCTGAGCACTCTGAATATCTACGGAAGCAAGATCGGAAAGATCAACATCCGGTCCAATCCGTATCTGGTGGATGCGGCGCTGCACGGAACGGTGAAGGAATACAGTTCCTATACCATGTACAGGTCGGACCAGGGAGTGATCGGACTTTACGCGGAGACGCCGGTGGTGGTAAGTATTGATGAGCGGCATTTCCCCAGCGAATGCTTCCGGGACATGATCAAAGATCAGAATATCGACTGGGATCAGGACGCGGCTCTGTCTCTGAAGGAGGCGCGGGATGTGGAATCGTTGTTCCCCGAGGACTCGGAGGACAAGATCACGACCCTGAAGGGGATCGAGTATTTCCCGAATCTGACTTATCTTTCGTCATTCAACTGCTGCATCAAGGAGCTGGATCTGAGCGGAAATAAGAAACTCACGCACATAGATCTCTCTGCAAATCAGCTGACAGGACTGGATGTCTCCATGCTTCCCCTGCTGGAGGAGCTGGATGTGGACTATAATCCGGAGCTGAAGGAGCTGGATGTCAGTCAGAATCCGAAGCTGGCGGAACTGTACTGCGAGGGCTGCGGGCTGACAAAGCTGGATCTTTCGAAGAATAAAGCGCTTGTGAATCTGAACGTGTCCGATACCGGGATCGGGAAACTGGATGTGTCCGGATGTCCGAAGCTTACCTCACTTTCCTGCGCGAACCTCGGACTGACAAAGCTGGATCTTTCGAAGAATCCGAAGCTGTACGATCTGTACTGCGTAGGAAATGCCATTCAGACGCTGGATATCGGTGCGAGCGCATCCCTGCGGAGCGCTTATGCGGGCACGCGGACGGAGAAGACGAATTCCGAGACCGGACTGAAATACTGGAATTACAGGTCGAATGAGAAATCCTTCTGGGAGATGGATGTTGATAAGACAACGACAATCAAAGCGGATGCGGAGAAGACCGGAACCTGGAAGAAGAGTGCAAAGGGCTGGTGGTATCAGTACAGTGACGGAACCTATCCGAAGAACGAATGGGCGAAGATCGGTGGGAAATGGTATCATTTCAATGCGTCCGGCTACATGCAGACCGGCTGGCTGAAGCTGGGGAACAAGTGGTACTATCTGACGCCGGGCAGCGGTGCCATGGCAACAGGCTGGGTACAGGTCAGCGGCAAATGGTACTACCTGACGCCGGGCAGCGGTGCCATGGTTACGGGCTGGCAGGAGATCGGCGGAAAATGGTATTTCCTGCGAAACGGTGTCATGGTTACGGGCTGGCAGCAGATCGGTGGCAAGTGGTACTTTTTCAGTAACGGCGCCATGGTTACAGGAACGAAGACCCTGGGAGGAAAGACCTATCAGTTTGATGAGAACGGAGTGTGTCTGAATCCGTGACAGTCTCATAGTATCATATAGTAATTCAGGAGCCGGTGCTGTCGGGTGACAGCACCGGCTCCGAACATTTTAACCAAATTAAGCAAGAAGCCCCCCGCCTCTAAGGACTTGAATGCGGAATTTAATTCCGCACATCTATAACGCGTTGTTTTATGCGGGACTAAACGCCATATTTTCTCTTTATTTTTCGCCCTTTAACCACTATAATGACATTATCAGACCGATATTTTGGGTGCTTTGGACATGCCAAAAGGGCATTCGGACTTAGAGTGCGAGACTAAGTTCCGCATACCTGAAATTACTTTTGCAATTTCAAAGCGCGAAATACCTGCCTGTGCACTTCTATTTTATTTTAATAATTCTGGTGTTAGCATTACGTCGTCTGGTGCGATGAGTTTGTAACCCATCGTTGACAAGAGCTGATTGTCCAGAAGCAACTGAGACAGTTCAAATGGGCTATGACCGTTTAGGCTGTCTCTTTTTGTGCTATTTATATTATTCGCTAAGAGTGTGGTTTTCTCCTGATCTAAATCATCCAATGTGGATCCTTTTTTGCGGACATATCGGATATATTCATGGTTTTTTTCACAACATCCCTTCTGCCAGAAAGAATACGGATCACAGTAAAACACAATAGTTCTTTGTACTTTCCCATCGTTTGAGGTTTCCATACCTACGCGATCAGCAAACTCGCTGCCACCATCCGTGAGTATCACCTCAAACAGTTTAGAGAAACGGTCTACGCCAAGTTGCTTTTCGAGGAATGAAAAAATCTTTAGTACTTCTTCCTGTGTCTGATGTTCCATAAGAAAAATCAGCATAAGATGGGTTCTTCGAAATGTAAAAGTCAAAAATACTTTGTGACCATCCGCATCGCCTTCTACACAATCCATTTCCACTATGTTTGTATCTGGCTTTTTTTCAATGTACTTTTGAAAATCTTCATAGTTATGGCCGATGCGATAGAGGCGATTCTTAGCGCTGGTATTCGTGGCACGTTTACGTTTTTTATATTTGACCTTTCGTCTTAGATCAATATTTTTGACATCAAATACACCTGCATCAATATAAGTGTATGTTGTCCGTTTCGAACAGCCCAAGTCCTCCGCGTGTGTTGCGTAGATATGAGATATCGATTGTCCTTTTTGAATGAGCGGGCTCAGGATGTCATTCATTTTTTGAATGCTTTCTGGTGTCTGATTAATTCCTTCTCGACATGAACTTAGCGTTTCACGGTAGCAATCATCCGCATACTTGGAAGAATAAATTTTCTTTTCCATTGCGCAGTTTGTTCGTTTTCCACATCCGTTACATACATAAGGTGCTCTTTTTAGTTTACTACACTGCTTCGGCTGATAAGCCTTGCATACATCGCTGCATCGCATCTTACGACACAGTCTACAGCGAATGTCACAATCCTGATCTCCACAAACATGCTTAAGGCTGCAGGGCGAATGGATATCACTGTTTGCTTCGCATGGAGTATTACCGAACCCTTTGTATTCTTTGACCTTTGAATGCTTTCGGACTTCCTTTGAAATTGTTGTGGGATCCTTATGCACAACCTTTGCAATCGCGGCAAATGAATCGTTGTTGTTCAGTCCTTTTTCAATATTAATTCGATCTGACAGAGTCAGGTGTTTCTGATTACCTTTTTGAGTACTCATTTTTCCTCTCTTTCCGGCACAGGCTAGGTAATCAGCAGCCTGTACAGTATAAGAAGAAACTTATGCGGAAGTAAAGTCCATTCTTCCGGAATTAACCATTGCAATGCGGAATTTAAATTAGCACTCAACTCCTGCCTCTAAGGCGGCGGGATGAATTGCAAATCGACACTTGAAAATCGAACGTATGTTTGGTATAATAGATGTATGAATAAAGCACTCAAATACAGATTATACCCAACAAAAACACAGATGCAGATGTTTGCCAAGACCTTTGGCTGTTGCCGTAAGGTCTGGAATCTTATGCTGTCCGATAAGATTGAGTCCT
>JAILAR010000008.1 GCA_024681515.1 Eubacterium sp.
TACCTTTCTGTCTCAACTCGCTATTAACTCCATGCTTCTCCACCGGTACACCGAACATACGGGAGGCACAGGCGCAGTAAATATCCATGCCGGCCTGAAACGCGCTGTTCCTCCATCCTTCACCTGCCAGATAAGAAAGCACTCTTGCCTCGATTGCGGAAAAATCCGCCACAATAAACTTGTATCCGTCTGCAGGTATAAATGCCGTCCGGATCAGTTCCGAGAGGACGGCAGGTACAGAATCATAGAGCATACAAAACATCTCATAATCTCCGGTGCGAACCATTTCCCGTGCTTCTGTCAGATCCAGCATATGATTCTGTGGCAGATTCTGAAGATTGATATAACGGCCGGCCCATCTTCCTGTCCGACTGGCTCCGTAAAACTGGAACATCCCATGAACCCGACCATCTTTGCAAACTGCGTTCTGCATCGCGATATATTTCTTTACAGAAGATTTCGCCAGTTGCTGACGGATGATAAGCGCTCTCCTTACCACAGGATCTTCCGCATCCCTGATCAGTTCATTCACCGCCTTTTTATCTATCGAATCCGATTGAATCCCTCTATGCCTTAACCATTCCTTCATCTTCTGCACGCTATTGGGATTCTCCAATCCGGTAAGATCATGGATTTCTTTTGTCAGATCCGTCCTTGAACAATTGTCAAAAACAATCGCCTGTTCAACCAACGGAATATCTACACGGATCCCTCGATCATTGATCTTCTGATCCATCCGGTATTCTTCCCAGACCATCTCGGGAACAGGATGATTTGAAAGCGCAGCCTGAATTGAAAGCTCCACTTCCACATCCCGCTTGTTGTAAACGCAAAATGTATTCCACATATCCGGGGCATGCTCCGGAAGATTGCGAGTTCTGCCCCCGTTCGCTTTTGTCGGAGAACAAGGTACCGAGAAATACCGGATCAAAGCCTTTCCTTCATCCATCTTCTGCTCGGATAATTTCAGTGCTTCACCTGCTGTTTTCAACGACATTGGGTAGCCTGCGTAGGCAGACCAGATCATCGTGCATTTCCAGGAATCCGGATTCAGAAACTGCTCCTTCATTTGATCCGGATAACATTTGTGTAGATAAGCGGAAATACAGATTCGTTCAAATGCCGCATTGAATGCCCACTTTGTTACATTCCCTGAAATAAGCGCATCCATAACTGTCTGCGGAAGATGCTCTCCATTTGCCAGGTCGATCACTTCCACTTCTCCACCATCAATACTGAAACCAAAGAGCAGGATCTCGAAGGCATCCGACTCTGCGTACCGATACACTCCACAGGAAGAAAGATCCACATCTGAATAGGTTTCTATGTCTATGGATATCTGTTTCATTTTCCACCTCTCAATCTTATAAGCGGCGGCAGGTTGCCCCACCGCCGTACCGGAAGAAATATGCCTTTCGGTTCCTACCAAAGGAACTCGTCTACATCAAAGTCATCGTCGAAATCATCCTCTGCGCTCATGCGTCCTCCAAGAAGCGGACCATCCTTCAGCTTCTGCAGATTGTTCAGACCGCAGGCGATTCCTCTTGCTGTACCGGTGTTATAAGCATAGAAGGTCATGGACACACGTCCATATACTCCGCTATACACCTCTGTATGATCCAGGATCGGCTGCCGATCAGCATCCACGATACCGGGTGCAGTCACAGACTTGGCATTTACAAAATAGCTGTCCTTATAGGCCTCATCCTCCGGGCGTTCCAGGTCTCCGTCACGGAGAGGTGTCTTAATCGTCTCCAGCGGCGGAACGGTCTTCCCATTTCCCTTCAGCTTCGACTCTCCCTCCTCATAAGCCACCTGAATTGCATTTCGGATCGCTTCAATCGTCTTTGTATCACTCTTGGGAATGATCACGCTAACCGCATACTTCGGCTTACCATCGTCTCCCTCCTGGGGCTCCCATACACTCACATAGGACCATCTGGTAAGTCCTGTCTTCACTTTTGTTGCTAACACTTCGTTCTTCATGGTTTATTCCTCCTTGAAATCTTCTTCTGCTGATATTTTCATTTCCAGACGCGGATCTGTCTTCGGGACAAGCGTCGGTTTTCCTGCCGGCTTGATCAGAAGCTTCCCTAACATTTTCTCAAAATTAGCCTTACCGAGAAGTTTGGTCATGGCTGTAATGCCAATCACTTTCTTCTCATAAGGTTCATACCCAGCCTTTGCTACTGCCTTGGCCACAGCCTCTTCGTCCTTATACTTACGGTTACTCTTTCCTTCGACGATCTTCCAGCCGTCCCAGGACTTGCCGCCCAGAGCGGCTTTCAGTGCATATTCCTTCACTTCGTTTGCCCAGTTGATCATTTCATCGAGCCTGGGCAGGATATCTTCAATCTCCGCATCTTCCAGTGTGGACGGGGGACGAAAATCGTATTTGGCGAGTTCCAGATTATATTCTGCTCTCTTACGGCAGGTATCCCGGATCTTACAGAATCGGCAATGATCACCGGCACGATACTCGCCCTTTCCTTCCAGGGCCAGGGTCACCGCAGGTTTCAGGACCTCTTCACCCCACCGCTGCAGATCATCAACGTCCACCGTGACAGATGAGATATTTCCCTTCCTGGGCTGGAAGATTGTCAGGGTTACTGTTTCAATGTCGTAAATAAACTCGTAAAGCAGAAGTGCTCCCAACCCATAGCATGCAAGCTGGGCGTTGATCCCGCTTTCATCTTCTGCACTTACCGTCACGCCGGATCCATACTTAAAATCGATGATGTGGAGATCCCCGTCAGCAACGATCACGCAATCTGCTGTCCCGAACATTCCATCTCCGTATTCCGTCATATCCAGCTTCTGTTCAACCATTACGGTGGCATCGATGCAGCGTTTCTTTGCTTCCTTCAGCTGTTCCGTCACGAAATCAAGATATGCCTCCGTATGCTCCTCCATTTCCTGATCGTACCAGGTCATGTTCTCTCTGGGATCCTCAACGGACTCTCCCAGATACTTCCTCAGTTTGTACTCGCACAGAGCATGTGCATCCGTACCCTGTGCAGCATATTCGGTCTCCTCATCCGGAATCCTTGCATTCTCTAGTGCCGACGGCGGGCAGGCAATGATCCGTTTCATGGATGACGGAGATAAAATCGAATGATCAGCCATTTGCCAGTTCCTCCGCTTCCGCTACGAGAGCGGCATAATCCTTAGGGTCCACATCATCCAGATGCTTCGCGTTCCGTTTTGTCAGAAGATCTCTGACTTCCTGCCGATATCCCGCCTTTGCGACTCTTGAAAGAACCCCTCTTACTTCTTCCTTCATCAGCAGCCTTTCCGCTGTATAATCATCACTTTCCTCGGGCACTGATTTCTCGGAGGTTTGAGCCATTTTTACCTTTTCCTCTGCAGGTTTCTTTGTTACCGTTTTCTCCCCG
>JAILAR010000011.1 GCA_024681515.1 Eubacterium sp.
AACATCAATGCAAGTCGGAGTATTAAGGATGCCTTTCAAGGCGTTACCCTATCATTCGACATTTCGTGTATTTAGTTCTCCAGCTTCTGTTAATTAGCGAGCTGTGCCATAGCTTTTCACTATGGAACGTGTCGCACCGCCCTTGGGATCCGTCACGACCGGATTACAGTTCATCTGCATGATATTCGGTATGATAAAACCTCTGGACTTCATACGACCGGCGCCTCCCAGGATCATGGTATTGATGTTCTCACACTGGGAATCCATAGAGACCATGACCTCCCGCGTAAAAAGGATATTCGTCCGAAATACCTCAGACTTTTCACAGGTCTGTTCAAATTCCGACTTTACGACCGGAGGGGCTTTCCGGCCCTGCTTTCTTGCCAGCCGTTTTTCTTCTTTCTCCCGGCGTTTCTGATTCCTTTCCTCTCTTTTCTGCTCTTTCTCCAGCAGCTTCTGTTCTTTCGTTCTCGCACGTCTCTGCGCACGTTCCACCCGCTTTTCAGACTTGTCACGCCATCTTTCCTCCCCTGATTTTCTGATCCTTTCTTCCTTTATTACCTTCTCAACATCCGGCTTAAAATTGCCCTTCCTTGCCCTCAGGTGTCTGCCCAGCGTGCGCGCATCCATCCATCTGGCAGAGCCGTGTTCTTCCCCGTAACGGGTATTCTTCATGGATGTTATGATGAGGAAGAAGACCACCACATAGATCAGAGTAAAGACCAGCATCGCAGGTGCGGTATTTGCGTTCAGTCTGAAACGGAACGGGTGATCCATTTCCTCCGTGACATACTCCATAAAGTCCCAAAGGCTTCCTCCCGGAAAGGAGGAAAACCGGATCACAAGTATCAGAAGCGGAGGATACAGAATCATAGCGAAGCTCTTTACCATCTGCTTACGTTTAAGTAGCATATGCTGTCACCTCCCCATCTCCGGAAGTTTCGGTGGCTCTCCCAGATCTACTTTCGGTTCCTCCTTCCGGGCATCCTCCTTCTTTTTCTCGCTTCCCAGTCTCTGCTCCATTCTCCTACGGTTCTCAGCAATCCGCTTCAGATCCGGGCCTCGCTCGATCTGATCCGAAACCTTCTCGATGGCATAGTCCAGCGCAGAAAAAATCTCGAGCAGATCACTTGCCTTAAGGCCCCCTGCCGGCTGTATGTTATCCAGCTTTGGTGGCTGTACTCCGAACCGCAGACATATGGCATAAGCCACAGAAAAGGCATCGATGGCATGGGCCCGCCGGTTATAACGTTTTGTGTCCGTCTCCAGCTTTTCCCGCAGAAAATGATGTGCTGATTCTCGCAAGACCAAATGACTTACCTCCAGTTCACTTGAAAAACCGTTTGTCACCTCAATCACCTGCTCCTCCTGATTGTATTCCGCCTTGCCTTTTCCCGACGCTGCATTTTCGAGAAACCGGATAGGACAGGGAGGATAAAGCAGTACACGTTCCGTGAAAAGGCCGACATCTCCGTATTGCATAAACGGCTTTCCGACACCGTCCGTCGCTGTAATGTCATACAGGATCCTGTCCTCATACCCGCGCTTCTTCCCCTCCAAACGTTTCACGTTATGGATCACCCTCTCCTGATGAAGAACCCTGACTCCCAGCATGTTCCAGTCCTCTGCAGTTCTTACATCCGTAGCATTCGGCTCGTATCCGTAGATCAGTATCTTATTTGCCACAGAAGCGCTGCTCCGTAGCTTTGACAGGAAGCCCAGGAAGTTCTTCATATGTTCCGTATCCTGCGAATGATAGATGACGCTCTCATCTACATACTCAAGCATCTGTCTCACCGCTACTTCATCCACGTTCTACACCTCCCTTCCCGGTTCCAACGTCTCCCCGGCAAGCATTTCTGAAATCAGATTCTTTGCACTCTCGCCGCCCGGTTCTGCGGAAATAGTGTTCTCACGATTCTCTTCCTTTTCTTCCGAAAGATCTTCCATAATGTTCGGCATCACGGCCTCCGGTGCCTTCGGTTCAACCGCCCTTCTGCTTTCCTCGATATAGGATTCCATCTCTTTCACCACGGAACTCCTATTTGCCTGATTTGGCATCCGTGATAAAGCGTTGGACCGAGATGGCACTTCCAACGCCTGATCGGGGTTTCGGCCCGTATCTTGATCCAGCATTTTCGAGAGGAGCTCCCGCACCTCCATGATCCTTGTCTGTTCCGTCTCTTCCGGAGAAACCGATCTTGCTGTAGCCTCCACCTCCGCCATATGATTCTTCTCAATGATCCGGTTCAGCTTTGATGCGTCTTCTGTCCGGACCATAATGTCATAAACCTCGGTATCCTTATCATTCCGCGTCCTTTTCACCACGCTGAAAAGCATTCCGTATCGCTTTGCTTCCCGAATGAAATCCTTGAAATTCTCATCTCCCTGAACGGTAAACACCTTTAGATCCGAGCCGGACTGCAGCAGTCGCTTCATCCTGACCTTTCCTGATACCTTTGACTTCTCCGAAGTCGTTGCAGCAAGAAATGACAGGACCGTTGCCGTTGCCTGTCCCGATACCTTCAGCAGAAATACCGTTCCCTGCAGGGCAAGCCGTACAACCGCCTCCCCTGAATCAGCTCCGCTGTTCATATAACTCTCCTCCCTTTGTTCTTTCCTCTGCCTTCTCCATATTCTGTTTTCCCTTATTCCCCTGCTTTTCTGTAGCTTCAATCTGCTTTGCTGCAACCGCAGGATCTTCCTTCAGACGCTCTACCATTACTTCCTTCCTGCACATGGTCTCTGTCCTTATCAGAATGCTCTGACATAAGCGGTAGTCCTTCTTCTCCTCCTGCAAATGCGCTGCCATATCACGGATCTGAGGCACAATACTGTCCTTTTCCTCCGGATGTTCTCTCGACCTTCGATACAGCCGTTGAAGCGCTTTCTTCGACTGCGAGATCTCACGATAGGTATTTTCCATCTTCTCCCTGAGTTCAGCCTCGGTATGAATATCATCTCCGATCAGAAACCTTGTCTCGGCAATGTAATGATCCAGTCTGGTCAGCTCCTCACGATAAAGATAATGTATCCTGGCTATCTGCCTCGGTGTCCGTCGGTAACCCATCCGCACGATAAAACGGAGATATGTGATCTGGATTCCGATTGGCAGCATAAGCCGGGATTGGACTGCGATGAGCGGAGAACTGCCTTTATAGCTTCGTTGCATGGTATATGGTTTTATCCGACCTTTCTCTGTCTGAGGGTTCTGCTTTCCCTTATGTGTCTCCATGCCCGCCCCTGTTGTCCCATGGGACTTTCTTTCATCAGACTCTGATCTGCCACGCAGCTCTTCATATAGTCTTCGGACTTCTTCAGCCTCATCTTCGTTTTCCCCTTCGACAACACCTTCGGCAACAAGTCCATGGGAAAGGATCCGGCCCTCCAGCGCTTCCAGGGTGTATTCCGATCCATAGCGCCGGTCAATCCGGATACACTTTGTATGTCCGTAGGGCCATACACGCAGATACTTTCGGGAATCGTCGATCCGATAACCCTTCGCCTCCATCAGCCGGTACCACTCCGAAAGTGATGATGCCGCAAGCACACAACTGTCCACGTCTTCCTTCACGATGGATTCGATCGTAGGTGTCCCCTTCAGGCCTGCATGAATAGCTCCTATGTGCCTTGCTGCCTCATTATCCTGATTCGGTGGCAGTACTGACAGGCTCTCCGCCCTGCAGAGTTCATCCGACCTTACCTGCATCCTCGGAAACTCTTCATCCCAGATAAACTTTGTCCCATCCACGAAGGACATGGCATTGATGACATAATGATTATGGATATGCGCCCGGTCCAGGTGCGTTGCCACAACGACCTCAAACCTCTCGCTCCAAAGATCCTGCGCCAGTTTCACCCCGATCCGGTGCGCCTGCTCAGGTGTAACCTCACCCGGCATGAAGGACTGATATCCATGGTAGAGGACACGGTTTCCCTTATCCGGCCAGCGCCGCTTCGTGATCATCATTTCCTCCACGGCATGCTCCGCCGTGCAGTTGATCCCAGTCACATATTTCATGCCCTCATTCTTATCCGAAACATATTCCATGACCGACTTCACTGTAGCCTGCGGATCTGCCGTAGACGCTTTCTCCTTCGCAGGCGCTCTTTCTTTGGTTTTATCCTCGTTCTCGGCATATTCCACCACCTGCCGTACGATAGCCTTCACCGCTTTGGAACCACTGTTATGGATTGGCCATAATGATGTTGTCGCCATAGTTCTCCTCCGTCGCTGCTGTTCTTC
>JAILAR010000066.1 GCA_024681515.1 Eubacterium sp.
CCGTTCTTATATCCCACGCTGATCTTGCCCTTGAACATTTCCGTAAAATGCTGTGCCATGGAAAGTCCGATCCCAAAGCCTTTCTTCTCGCTGTTATGTGACTCATCTTCCCGATAAAAGCGTTCAAAGAACCGGCTGTAGTCCACACCCTCCTTCTCCGGATAGGTGTTGGATACGGAAAGTACCGTACCGTGGCCCTTCGGTTCCAGCGCAACTCGGATCGTTCCGCCCTCCGTACAGTATTTGACCGCATTGTCGATCAGAATGGATACCAGCTCTCGAAGACCGCCTTCATCCGCTTTCACAAACCGATCTTTTGTGATCTCCGTCTCATAGGTGAATCCGTTCTTCTCCGCAAGAACCCGAAACTCTTCTGCCACCTTCTCAGTCACATCCGAGATCGACACATCCGTCAGTACGATCTCTTCCTTCTCCTGCAGTCGGGACAATGTAATGAGATGCGAGATCAGCTCCGTCATGCGCTTCACCTGCTCCAAAGTGCTCTCGGTCCACTCATTCTTCCCTTCCGTCATTTCCAGCACTTCCGTATTTGCGGAAATGATCGCCAGCGGGGTTTTCAGTTCATGACTTGCATTCGTGATAAACATCTTCTGGCTCTCGATATTCCGGGCCAGAGGTGCAACCGCCCGATTTGCAAACGCGATCAGGAGCAGGAGCAGGAGCAGAAGGGAGCCCAGTCCGATGAATACAGACGCCAGAATAAACATCTGTACGGTGTGGATCTGCCGCGTGCAGTCCATGATCACATGCAGGGTAAGTCCGTCTCCGAATTCCGTTTTCTGAAAAGCAAATGTTGCCCCGTCGATTGAAAAAAAACCTTCATTCGAGCTCCGGTGTGAAGCTTTTTGCAGATAGGTCAGAGCTTCCGCTTCGGAGATCGTTGCAACATGTCCCCGGTCCACACTGACTGCAGTGCCTTCCCCGTCCGTGATCACAGAGAAGAATCGAAGGCTGTACATGGATTCCTCCGTCAGTACGGATTCCCCGATAGCTGTCCGGTATTCCAGCTTATCAGGAAGAAAACCTCCGTTTTCGGAGATCTTTGACATTACGGAGAAGATCTCCACCTTTGCGTTGATATAACTGAATCCGTTTACGATACCCAGCACCACAAGAAGCACCAGAAGCACGGAGACAAAGGAGGCCGTAACGAATTTAATTTTCAGTTTTCGTATCATAGGGCCTCCATTCCACACTGCGCAACCTCCGTCGCTCCGTGCAATTATCTCTCCGCACGTGTCATCCGATCATTTGCTTTTTTGTATCGTTCGAGTCCGTGCTCCGCGATAATTGTCCCACACTTCTTACATGGTTTCAGATTTCTATCAGCCGGAACGGACCCGTCTCTTCTCCTTCGATGGTCCGGTCAGCGGCGATGGCTTCCATCTTACTTTTCAGGTAAGAGATATAGATCCACACCACCTTATCATCCGCTTCTTCATCCCGCCATACACTGGCCGTCAGTTCCGCCGCGGTAAACGTCTTTCCGGAATTAACGATCAGATATTCCATCAGGCGGGCTTCCTTCTTCGAAAGGCGAATGGAACTGTCCGCACGAAGTTCCTGATCCTCCACATCCAGGATCAGATTTCCCACCCGAAGTTCCTTCGGACGATACTCCGTGGATCTGCGGGTCAGCGAACGCAGCCGGGCCAGAAGTTCCTCCATCTGAACCGGTTTGGAAAGATAATCATCCGCTCCCGCATCCAGACCGCTTACCTTGTCTCCCAGCTGGGATTTTGCCGTCAGCATAAGGATCGGCGTGGTATTGCCTTCTGCCCGAAGTGTTTTCAGGACAGTGATCCCATCCATTTTCGGCATCATGATATCAAAGATGCATGCGTCATAGACATGTTCCCTTGCCGCCTGAAGTGCAGCTTCCCCGTCATAGACCGCATCCACCTGATAACCACCCTTACGTTCCAGCATTGCGGAATAAGCCCTGGAGAGTGCCTTTTCATCTTCTGCCAATAATAATTTCATATCGATATATCCTCTCCGACGTCCGCTTACGAGTTGCGGATCAGATTTCTGATCGTCTCCATGGACACATCGCAAGCCGCCAGTTCATCGGCGCAGCGTTTCAGCTCCGCCTCGATCAATGCCTGATTCTTTACGTCCTTTTTATATTTCATCTTGTGTTCCAGGCTGGCCCAGGAATCCATGGCGATAGTCCTGAGCTGCACTTCCACAAAGAAGTGTCCGGGCACATTTCCTTCCACATCCTCAAAAGCCGTCTCTGCCGCCAGGATCAGATGGTAGCTCCGATATCCGTTGGACTTTGCATGGCGGATATAATCCTTCTCCTCCACAACGATAAAACCGGGGAGGCTTCGGATATGTTCCAGAATTCCATAAATATCATCCCGAAACGCACAAATGATCCGGATCCCGATGGCATCCTGCATCTCGTGCAGGGCACTGTACGCGGTTTCCGGAAGTCCCTTCCTTCTGCATTTTTCACGCATGCTTTCGTCTGACTTGATCCTTGCGGTCAGATGCTCATATACGTGATCTCCCGTTTCCGCAAACCTAAGCTGTTCATAGGATTCCAGTTCCGTCTGAATTCTGGTCATCACGTAAGAAAGACGCGGTTCGAATGCTCCGTAAATGCTGCTCATTCCGCGTCCTCCTTCGTTTCATCAACATTTGCGGAGATATCGATCCCCTCCGAGGAAGGGATCGGTACCTCTGGCATCATTTCCGTGGAGATCTTCCGCATGATGCGGTTAAAAAGTTCAAATTCCTCCGGAGAGAGACTCTTCTCCAGGCGGTCCTCCACGATGTCCATATACTTCTTGTTGATGTTCCAGTATTTGTAGTATTTATCCGTCACCTGCAGAATGAATTCACGCTTATCCGTTCCGGACTGCACCTTTTTCAGGTACCCTTTTTTGATCAGGGAGCTCACCTTATAGGTCGCATTCGGTGCGGAAATGTCAATAAAGTCCGCGAATTCATTAATGGTCGGAGTACCTAATGCACCGATCACTTCGATGCAGTAGGCTTCCGTTGTTGTAAGTGACAGTTCCCGGCTCTGAATCCTCCTGAAGACATCCCTGTAGTAGTATACACGGAACTTCGAATATACTTCATGCAGAGGATTCTGCCTGATATTCTCTGTTGTCGTCTGATCCGGTCCGGACATACATAACCCCTTTCCTGCTTCGCAGTGTGAATCGTGCTCCTTTATTCACCGATAACAAATGATATTTCTGCCTGAGCGGCAACCTTATCTCCAACCTTTGCAACCGCCTTGCCGAAGCCGACAGGCCCCTTCCTCTCCGTGATCTCACAGCGGAGATTCAGTACGTCACCGGGACGTACCTGCTGACGAAAGCGAGCGTTTTTGATGCCTCCGAAGAAAGCGATCTTCCCCTTGAATTCCTCCTGGGAAAGGATGGCTACCGCACCGGTCTGTGCCAGAGCTTCGATGATGAGAACTCCCGGCATTACATGAGCTTCAGGGAAATGTCCCTGGAAGAATGGTTCATTTACGGTTACGCACTTGATCCCTTCTGCCCAGACGCCCGGCTCAAAATCTACGATCTTATCTACCAGCTGCATCGGATAACGATGCGGCAGGATCTCCTGAATCTGATTGGAATTCAGTTCCATCTATTCTTCCTCCCACTTCTTAAATGCTGTTGTTGCGTTGTGTCCGCCGAAGCCCAGGGAGTTGCTGAGTGCCACCTTGATGTCTGCATTTCTGCCCTCGTTCGGTACGATGTCCAGATCACAATTGGGATCCGGAACCTGATAGTTGATAGTAGCTGGAACGAATCCCTCCTGCAGCGCCTTGGTCGTAATGATAGCTTCTACGGCGCCGCTGCCGCCCAGCAGATGTCCGGTCATGGATTTTGTAGAGCTTACCATCAGCTTATATGCATGATCCCCGAAGGCTGCCTTGATGGCCTTGGTCTCCCCTGCATCATTCAGCGGAGTAGAGGTTCCGTGTGCATTGATATAATCCACATCCTCCGGACGAAGCCCCGCATCCGCCACCGCCATCTTCATGCAGTTTGCGGCTCCCAGGCCCTCCGGATCCGGTGCAGTGATATGATGTGCATCACAGGTTGCGCCATAGCCCACGATCTCACCGTAGATCTTCGCGCCACGCTTCTTCGCATGCTCAAGTTCTTCCAGCATCAGGATCCCGGCACCCTCGCCCATAACGAATCCGGAACGCTCCGCATCAAAGGGAATGGATGCCCGGTTCTTATCCGTGGACAGGTTCAGTGCATGCATAACGGTGAATCCGCCGATGCCCATCTCGCAGATGCAGCCCTCGGAACCGCCGCACATCATTACATCCGTATAACCGTCACGGATGTTGCGGAATGCCTCGCCGATGGCGTTATTGCCGCTGGCACAGGCTGTAACCACGCAGGTGCAGATTCCCTTGAATCCGGTCTCGATAGCGATCTGTCCCGCAGCCATATTGGCAATGGTCATGGGAATATAGAACGGAGAGATCTTCTCAAATCCACGCTCCAGACCACGGGAATGCTCGTTGCTGTTGGTGATCAGTCCGCCGATGCCACTGGAAATGATGGTTCCGCAGCGATACGGATCCTCTTCCTCGATATTGATGCCGCTGTCCTTCATAGCTTCCCGTGCTGCGATGGTGGCAAACTGGGTGTAGCGGTCCATCTTCTTTGCTTCCTTCTTATCCAGGAATTCCTCCGGTGTATAATCTTTTACTTCTGCCGCCAGCTTCAGCTTGAAGTTGGTGGTATCTACATTTTTGATCTCATCGATGCCACAGACCCCGGCCTTTACATTTGCCCAGGTCTCCTCAAGATTATGTCCGATGGGATTGATGGTTCCCATACCCGTGATAACGACTCTTCTTTTCATTGTTAATCCTTTCCTGTATCTGTCTGTACATTATCATCCTGAGCGGATGCGAAGGATCCCTTCACTGATACTCCGAAAGGATTCTTCGCATGCAGGCTGCGCTGCGCTTGCCTCGCATGCTCAGAATGACATGCGGTTTGTTACATCAATCCTCCGGCGACTTCAAGCACCTGTCCGGTCACATAGGAGGCTACATCACTCGCGAGGTATGCAACGGCTTCCGCCACATCCTCTACCTGTCCCAGACGTCCCAGCGTGATCTGAGCCTTCAGTTTCTCCTTCACATCCTCCGGAAGAGCTGCTGTCATATCCGTCTCGATAAATCCGGGAGCCACTGCGTTACAGGTGATCCCTCTGCTGCCCAGCTCCTTTGCCACGGACTTCGTCATGCCGATGACTCCGGCCTTGGCGGCCGCGTAATTCACCTGACCTGCATTTCCGTAAACACCGACAATGCTGCTGATATTCACGATCCGTCCGTAACGCGCTTTCATCATAGGCTTGGACACCGCCTTCATCATGGCATACACACCACGAAGATTGGTGTTGATCACAGCATCGAATTCCTCATCTTTCATTCGCATCAGAAGGTTGTCCCGGGTGATCCCTGCATTGTTCACAAGGATATCCACGGTTCCTCCCAGCTCAGTAGCGGCTGCCACCACAGCCGCAGCAGATGTCAGATCTGCCGCATCTGCCTGCACTGCCTGCGCCTTCACACCCAGGGCCGTCATCTCAGCCGCCGCTTCCTGCGCCGCTGCTGCATTTCCGGCATAGGTGATCACAACATTCGCACCGCCCTTTGCCAGACGCAGCGCGATCCCACGACCGATCCCACGGCTTCCGCCGGTGACGATGGCCGTCTTTCCCTCAAATTCTTTCATTCCTTAAACTCCTTGTTTCCTGGTGTATCCTGGGATTCTTTGTGCTTCGCACTCAGAATGTATCAGTCATTCAAATTTTGTCATTACCGGCCTATGGATCATTCGCCCGCCAGGACCTTCCTTAGCGCATCGATATCCTCTGCCTTCTCCACGTTGTAGCAGGGAAGATCCACGGTCTTCTGCACGAATTTGGACAGCGTCTTTCCGGGACCGATCTCTACGCAAGCATCGATGCCCTGCTCTGCCATGTACCGGATGGTATCTTCAAAGAGCACGGAAGTCTGTACCTGCTGCTCCAGAAGCTCCGGAATGCTCTCTTCCTCCGTCTTCGGACGTCCCACGGCATTGAAGATCACCGGAAACTGCATCTCCCCGAAGTTCTCGTTTTGGAACCGCCTGGCCAGCGCATCTCCAGCCGGCTTCATCAGGGAAGTATGGAAAGGACCGCTGACCTTTACCGGAAGCACACGTTTGGCGCCCAGTTCCTTCATCACCTCGGTGGCAGCATCCACAGCCTGCGCATCACCGGAGACCGTGATCTGTCCCGGGCAGTTAAAGTTTGCCGGTTCACAGACAAGATCCGGGAACTGCGCCTGTACCTTTTTACAGCCCTCGTAGATCTTTTCCCGCTTAAGTCCCAGCACTGCGATCATCTTGCACTCTCTGCCCTGTACTGCGGACTGCATGGCATTTCCACGGAAAGCTACCAGGTCGATGACCTGCTGCTCTGTGAAGACGCCGGCTGCATACAGCGCACTGTACTCACCCAGAGACAGACCTGCCGCGATCTCGGGCACGATTCCCGCCTCTGCCAGTACCTTGGTCATACCCACCGCAAATGCAACCATGCAGGGCTGGGTATATTTTGTTTCATTCAACACTTCCGCGGGTCCCCCGAAGGAAACCTCTTTAACATCAAAGCCCGGCGTCGCGCTGTCCAGTACCTCGCGGAATGCAGGAAATGTCTCATAGAGATCCTTTCCCATTCCTACGGCCTGACTGCCCTGACCGGCATACAAAAAACCTAGCTTCATGACTTATCTCCTCTTATCAGGATCCTTCGCTTCGCTCAGGATGACAGGATATCGGTATGTCATCCTAAGCAACGCGAAATATCCGTAACGATCTACAGCTCGATAGCTCTCGTCTCTTCCAGCACCTTCTTTGCGCCCTGATACATATCCGCCAGAATATCCGCAAGGGGCCGAACTTCCTTAAGCTGTCCGCAGACCTGACCGGCCATCACGGAACCGTTCTTCATATCTCCGTCAAAAACCGCCCTGCGGAGACCGCCAAGTGTGATCTGCTCCAGTTCATCTCTGGAAGCCGCAGCAGCCTCCAGTTTCAGATATTCCCTGGCCATGGGATTTTTGATGATCCGGACCGGTGCCCCCAGGCTGCGGCCGGTTACGGTCGTACTGTTGTCTCTGGCCTTAATAAGCTCTGCTTTATAATTATCATGGATCGGGCACTCTTCGGATACCAGAAGGCTCGTTCCGATCTGGATACCCGCCGCACCGAGACACAGTGCCGCGGCAAACTGGCGTCCGTCAGCGATACCGCCGGCAGCAATGACAGGAATTTCCACACTGTCGATCACCTGCGGAACCAGTGCCATGGTCGTCATATCTCCCACATGGCCGCCACTCTCACCGCCTTCGGCGATGACCGCATCCACGCCCTGTTTTTCAACCTTTTTGGCAAGAGCGCAACTGGCAACAACCGGGATCACGATTGCTCCGGTCTCTTTCCATTTTTCGATGTATTTTCCGGGTGTTCCCGCACCGGTGGTGATGATCTGAATCTTCTCCCGCGCCAGCAGATCCGCGATATTGTCCGCATCCGGATTCATCAGCATCAGATTTACACCGAACGGCTTATCCGTAGCTTCTCTGGCATCATGAATTTCTTTTTCCAGCGCCTCCGCCGGCATTCCGCCGGAAGCGATCAGGCCCAGTGCACCGGCATTGGAAACCGCAGCGGCAAATTTACCCGTGGCGATATTTGCCATACCGCCCTGGATAATGGGATACTTTATTTCAAGTAATTTATTGATCAATTCCATATTATGCTCCTCTCTCTGCCTTATGAGCCGGCCAAGGAAGCCGGCTCATAACCCTCACTTCGTTCGGGCATCACCCTCGGTGATGGGCGCATACGGATTCGATTCTCCTAATGGAGAATCGAATCCTATTCCATACTTCGCGCCTTCCGGCGCTCCGTGAAATCATCACTCCGCACGTGTTTACTGATTATATGCTTTACTCTTTTATTCGAGGCCGTGCTACGTTCTGATTTTTACTTTCTTACCAGCTTGTCGATATTCCGGAACTTCTCATATCTGGACCGGGCGATCTCCGCCGGAGAATTTCTCTTCATGGCATTGAATTCCTTCACCAGCATCCGGTCGATGGACTTGAACACCTCGTCCGGATTATGGTGTGCGCCGCAGGGCGGTTCAGGGATGATCCCGTCGATCACACCGAATTTATACAGATCCTGCGCCGTCAGTTTCATCAGATCACAGGCCTCTGCCGCACGTGAGGAATCCTTCCAGAGGATCGATGCGAAGCCTTCCGGAGAAAGCACGGAATATACCGCATGCTCCAGCATATAAACTTTATTTGCAACACCAATGGCAAGGGCTCCTCCGGAGCTGCCTTCCCCTGTTACAATTGAGAAAATGGGCGTCTTGATCGCACTCATTTCCGCAAGATTCTTCGCAATGGCGTTACTCTGTCCGTGCTCCTCCGCTTCCAGTCCCGGATATGCGCCCGGTGTGTCGATAAATGTAATGATCGGCCGCCCGAACTTTTCCGCCTGCTTCATCATACGAAGCGCCTTCCGATAGCCTTCCGGTTCCGGCATACCGAAATTGTACTTCATGTTCTCGTTGATATTTTTACCCTTCCGATGTCCCAGAACCGTTACGGGGATACCATGGAACATGGCGATCCCACCGTAAATGCTCTGGTCTTCCTTTGACAGAAAGTCTCCTCTCTGTACAAAAAAATCCGAGAACAATGCATTGATATAATCATCGATCTTCGGGCGATGCCTGTGCCGCGCCAGATACACGTTGTCATGTGCGGTTAACGTCTCGCACTGTTTGCAAAGAGCCGCATATTCCTGCGTCAGCGCAGCGGCGTACTCGTCCGAAAGACCGTCTTGTTTTCGTTCTTCCTCGATGGCCGTCATCCGCTCATCGATCTCTCTGATGGTCATAATGTCGGCCTCCTTTTCTTCTGATGCAGCCGGAGGAGCTGGGACAGCTTTCCTCGGATCTCATCTCTTTTTACGATCTCATCAACAAAGCCGTGGGTCTCCAGATACTCTGCCCTTTGGAAACCTTCCGGCAGTTTCTGTCCGATGGTCTGTTCAATTACACGTGGTCCCGCAAATCCGATCAGCGCACCGGGTTCTGCCAAAGTGATATCTGCCAGAGTTGCAAAGCTGGCACTGACACCACCCGTAGTCGGATGTGTTAAAACCGCAATGTAAAGTCCGCCGCTCTCACTGAAATGCTTTGCCGCAGCCGAGGTCTTCGCCATCTGCATCAGGGACAGGATTCCTTCCTGCATTCTGGCACCGCCGCTGGCAGTAAAAATAATGACCGGAAGCCGAAGCTTCTCAGCCACCTCAAACGCCGTGGTGATCATCTCTCCCACCGCGATCCCCATGCTTCCCATGAGGAACTCACTTCCCATAACGGCGATCACGGCCTTCTGACCTTCGATCTCACCGACCCCGGCCAGAACACCTTCATTCATTCCTGTCTTCTCCCGAAGTGCAGCGATCTTCTCTTCATATTCCGGATAATCCAAAGGATTCACATCCGTGATATTCGTTTTCAATTTCCGGAATGTGCCCGGATCCACCAGATTTCTCATTCGTCTTCTGGCAGATATCTTGTGGTGTTTTCCGCAATTCGGACAGATATAAAGCGCTTTACGCATCTCTGTGATCACGTACTCGCTTCCGCATTCCGTACAGGTAAACATATCCGATCCGTGCGGATCCGGTCCTTTCTTATATACGAAAGGTTCTTCCGTAGCCCGGTTCAGGATTGCCGCCATCTCCTCTGCGTTCTGTTCACCTGCCAAAGCAGCAGCCTTCTCTGCGGAAACAGCAGTTGTCGCCTCCGTGGAAACACTCTGCGGATTCGCCGTTTTTTTTGCGTCCTGTTTTTTCCGTATCTTATTGATAAAATTCATTGATAAAGTCATTTTGTCATCAGCCTCACTGATCTTTATATTGATCTTAATGTGCCATCACACAGTTCGACGCGAGCGGATCACAAAAATGAACCGCTCGCGTCGCGCTCAAAACAAATGATTCTTATTTGTGTGCCTCAACATAATCGATCAGATCCTGGACGGTCTTGATCTTCGGAAGATCCTCATCCTCGATGGTCACCCCAACTGCCTCTTCGATCGCCATACCAAGTTCTACGGCATCCAGAGAATCCGCACCCAGATCATCCGTCAGGGAAGCTTCCGGTGTTACCTTGTCCTCATCACAGCTCAGTGTGTCAACGATTACCTTCTTGATCTCTTCAAACATCTTTCCTCTCCTTTTTCTTCACTTTTCTTGTTTTTGCTTAAAAAGTTTTACTTAAAAACTTTTAACTACCCCCCATTATAACGATGATTCATCGCTTGTCAATAAGGAAATTTGTGCATTTTTGTCAAACAAAAATGGTCAAGCTGTCCATACCAAAATCCAAGCGAAACATCACATAGATACCGGTCTTTTCTCTTGACATTCTCCACTCAATGTATCATAGTAATAATAGCTGCCATGATGTAGTATTGAAAACCACATCACATAAATACACGCACCATAAAAAAGCAGTCAAACGCTCATAAATAAAAGCACCATAAAAGGAGCATTCTGAATGATACAAACCTATGCGCCGGAGCCGGGTATCGCAGGGCACTATATTGATGCCTCTCACGATGAGACAGGCAACCTGCTCGGAATCCGTTTTCATGACACGGAAAATTTTAATTTTGCATATGATATTGTGGACCGGCTTGCCGAAAGCAGTCCGACAAAGACCGCCATGCTTCATATTTCAAAGACAGGAAAGGAACGACGGATCACATTTGCGGATATGAAGGCTTTCTCGAATCGAACCGCCAATTATCTGACATATCTCGGAATCAAGAAGGGCGACCGCGTCATGCTGATCCTGAAACGGCATTACCAGTTCTGGTTTACCATCCTTGCACTGCATAAGATCGGAGCCGTTGCGGTTCCTGCATCTTTTCTTCTCACAAGGAAGGATTTTGAATACCGCATCAAGGCCGGGAACATCCGTGCGGTCATCTGTACCGCGGACGGTGAGACCGCAGACGAGATCGATAAGGCAACAAAATGGAACGAAACTCTCAAAACAAAGATTATTGTTGGCGGCACCCGAAGCGGCTGGGATTCCTACAACCGCTCCATCCGTTTTTTTGCTTCCTCCTTTGAGCGCCCGGAAGATTCTGCCGGAGGAGAGGATCCGATGCTGATGTATTTCACATCCGGAACCACCTCCTATCCGAAGATGGCAACCCACAGTTTCAAGTATCCTCTCGGGCACTATGTGACCGCACGGTACTGGCACGGTGTTGATCCAAACGGCCTTCATTTCACCATCAGTGATACCGGCTGGGGCAAGGCTGTCTGGGGCAAGCTCTACGGACAGTGGCTCTGTGAAGCTCCGGTCTTTACCTATGATTATACGGATTTCTATGCGAAAGAGATCCTGAGCATGATCCAGAAATACAAGATCACCACCTTCTGTGCGCCGCCTACCGTCTATCGGTTCCTGGTACACATCGACCTTTCGCATTACGATCTGTCTTCTCTGAAAAATGTGACCACTGCCGGAGAGGCACTGAATCCTGAGATCTTCCGAAGGTTTCTCTCCGCCACCGGTCTTTCCATCATGGAAGGCTACGGACAAACTGAAACAACATTGGTTGCCGCTTCCATGAAAGGCACACAGCCACGGCCCGGTTCCATGGGAAAACCGAACCCGCAGTTCGATGTTCACATCCTCCGGCCGGACGGAACCGACTGTGATCCGGGTGAGGTCGGCGAGATCTGCATCCGCACATCGGAGTCTGTCCCCAACGGCCTGTTCATGGGGTATTATCAGGATCCGGAGAAGACACAGGCCGTATGGCATGACGGCTTTTATCACACAGGTGATACGGCGCAGGTAGACAAAGACGGATATTTGTGGTATGTTGGTCGGGTTGACGACGTCATCAAATCCGCCGGCTACCGGGTAGGCCCCTTTGAGATCGAAAACGAGATCATGCGTCTGCCCTATGTACTGGAGTGCGCTGCTACCAGTGTTCCCGACACCCTGCGCGGTCAGGCCATCAAGGCCTCCATCGTTCTGGCAGAGGGAACCCAGGCCTCTGACAGTCTGAAGAAGGAGATCATGAAATATCTCCGTAACTCGCTTGCTTCCTACAAGCGCCCGAAGACCATCGAGTTCGTGGATGCGCTTCCGAAAACTACCAGCGGCAAGATCCGCCGGGCGGAAATAAAAGAAAAGGATTGGAACAGAAAAAAAGATGAATCATAAGATCGTAGTCACCGGTATCGGTGCCATGACACCGCTTGGCGTCGGTGTTGACGCCTATTGGAACAATTTGCTTACCGGAAAGTCCGGTATCGTCCCCATCTCCAGATTTGACGCCTCTGAGCTCCCGGTTCAGATTGCCGGAGAGGTTCCGGATTTCAATCCGGAGGATTTCATGACGAAGAAACAGGTGAAAGAGATGGAACTGTTCATGCAGTTCGGTTACGCATCCGCCCAGGAAGCCATGACCGACGCCGGACTGATCGAGGACGCGGACGGAAATCTTCCGATCGCAAAAGAGCGGATCGGCGTTGTCCTCGGAAATGTATTCGCCGGCATCATTGACATTGCAGATACACAGGATAAGTTCAGTACCGGCAGTGCCTCCCGTGTGAATCCCCGGTTCATCACCAGGATCATCGGAAATATCGCCGCGGCACAGATCGCTATTTCCAAAGGACTGAAGGGACCCAGCCTGACGGTATCCACCGCCTGCTCCTCCGGTATCGATGCGATCTCCACCGGGATCATGCTGATCGAGCAGGATCTGGCAGACGCCGTGATCTGTGTCGGTGCAGAGGCAGCCACCTCTCCTCTCACGATCCTCGGACTCTCTTCCATCCATGCACTGTCCAGAAACAATGACCATCCTACAGAAGCCAGCCGGCCCTTCGATCTTGCCCGTGACGGTTTCGTCATGGCAGAAGGCGGTGGAGCCGTGATCATCGAAAAAGAAGAATCCGCACTTCGCAGAGATGCGAAGATCCGCTGCACGGTTGCCGGCTATGCAAACAGCACCGACGGTTATCACGTTACCAGCCCCCATCCGGAAGGGATCGCAGCTGTCTTCTGTATGAAGCAGGCGCTGGCAGTTGCCGGTCTTCCCTTTACCGCCGTAGATTATATCAACGCTCACGGCACCTCCACACCGAAGGGAGACGTGATCGAAGTAAGCGCCATCAAGACCCTTTTCGGAGAACATGCTTATAAACTGGCGGTATCCTCTACCAAAGCATCTACCGGTCATCTGATGGGAGCAGGCGGTGTCACAGAGACCATCGCATGCATCAAGGCCATCGAGGAAGACATCCTTCCGCCGACCATCAATCAGACCACTCCCGATCCGGAATGTGATCTGGATTTTGTACCGAACACCGCACGGAAAGCCACTGTAAATGTGGCAATGTGCAACGCCTTCGGATTCGGCGGACAGAATGCAAGTCTTCTGCTTACAAAGTATCAGGCATTATAAAAACAGCGTGGAACAGGGATCCAAACGGAGCTCAGTTCCACGCTGTATTATTTTTTTACCTTCTTCTACGAAGAAACCAGACAGACACCCCCACCATCAGCAGGATCCCAGGGATCACACCTGACAGGATCACTCCGAAGAATAACGCATCTGAATTCGGAACCGTCACATACTGTACGCTGTAGGATTTGGCCGGCACATAGATCAGTGCAGGCCGGGTGACCATATGATCCATGATATTGATGAACAGCTTCCGGTTCATTCCCGAGACATACTGATCTACCGCATCCTGTGTCATGTAAGGCGATCCAAAGACCGTCAGCTGTGCGCTCCTCGTCACAGTGCCTGTCCCTTCTGCCGCATTCGCCGGCGTCAGGTCTACTGTCCACTTGCGGAAAACGCCAAGCAGGAATTCACCCGTCTCATCCCCTTCTTCTTTGGCAGAACTCTCCGCCTTCTCCGGATTCCTTTTCAGGAACGCCGAAGTCGTGGTTTTCAGGATCGTTTCCACCGCCGGATCCTCTGATCTCAGTCCCACAGACATGGCCGAAAGCGCCATATTTCCGGCGTATTCTTCCGTTACCGTCGTAGGCAGGATCTCAGGGATCAGATAATACGGTTCCTGGAAATAAAGATCCGCATCCGATTCCGACACGATCCCGTTTTCAACCTCAATCCCATATTCGGAAAGTAATCCGTGCAGACGTGTCTGCTCCGTCTCCGTCCACTGCAGCATCACATACAGATGGCCGCCGCCCTCCAGATAATCCCGCAGCGCACCGATTTCCGCCTCACTGTAATCCTCTCTTGGCGCCAGGATCAGAACACAGTCCGCATCCTTCGGGACATAACCCGCCGTGAGCAGGCTGATCTCCTGCAGCTTTACATTTTCACGGGAAAGTGCCGACTCAAACTCCCCCGAAAGCAGGAGCTCTCCATGACCGGAGATCTCATAGACCATAGGAATCCGTTCCGTGGTGACATAGTCAATGGCCGAGGATAAAAGCCCTTCCAGATCAAATCCGTCCGGAGCCGCACCGTATTCCGCCATACCTGCATCCGTGTAGGTGTAGATGGACTCTGCGTTGATCACCCGAAATGCCGTATCCGAGGTTACCACAAGGCTGCCCTCGCTGAATCCGTTTGCCGTATAATTCATCGGAAAACGCGGTGACAGCGCCGGGTCCACATATTCCACCGTGACATGTTCATACGCCTCATAGTTCTTCAGGAGCTTCACGGTATTAATATCTGCCTCGGACTCCTTCTGATATACATGGATCGTTATATCCCGTTTCAGCTCCGCAAGAAACTTCTTTGTCTGATCCGTCAGCAAATGAAACTCCCGCATGGTAACATCATGCTCCGTCACACTGTCCGGGAGATATACCATACCGACATTCAGCCCAATGACCAAAACCACCGTTCCCGCCAGCCAGATAAGCCTTCGACGGAGCTCAATGCGGTTTCCTCCTCTTCCGTTTTGAACGCCCCTCAGACGCAGAACCGTGAAGATCAGGAAAGCGACTGCAATGGACAGGAAATAAACCACGGACCGAAGGGAGATCACACCGTTTTCCATCACCACAAACCGCGCCTGCAGATGGAACGCACCGAGGAGATTCTTCAGTACGGACACACCCAGCAGTTCTCCGAAACCGCCCATGGTATAACCGAGAAACAGTACCACTGCCGTCAGTACCGCTGCGACCACCACATTATTCGTAAGTGCAGACAGGAAGATGCCGATGGCGATGGCCGCAAGACCATACAGCACATACGCCAGAAGTGTCGTATAGGCCTCGGCCACTGCCACATCCCCGTATCCCGTAAGGATCACGGGGAAAGCCGCCGCAACGACCACCGGAATCAGAAACAGTGTCACACAGGCCAGATACTTTCCCAAAACGATCTTACGAAGTGAGACCGGCGCCGTAAAAAGGAGCTGGTCCGTTCTGTCCCGAAACTCCTGCGCAAAGCTCCGCATCGTCAGGATCGGGACCGTAATGGAGAACAGATAAAGTGCGGAAGTATATGCATAATTTACATGTGCCGATCCGCCGTACAGATTCAGGACATAGAAATACACCCCGAAAAAGAACAAAGACGAGGCAAGATACAGAAAGCCCACAACACTGAAAAGCGAGGACCGGAGTTCTTTTTTCCAGATACTGATCATCTGCCGGATCCTCCTTTTTTTGATCGATTCTTCCCCTTTTCGTTCAGGTCCTTAGCCTCACCCAAATCCCCGCCGGAAAGAGAATCCTCGTCCTCACGCACATTCCTGTATGCTTCCTTCGTCACCCGAAGAAAGAGACGTTCCAGACCGGCCGTCTCGAGATATCTGCGAACATCCTCCTCCGATGCTTTGTATTGTTCTTCTGCCGTTTTATCAGATGCCGCAATTTTTGCAGGCTGCATACTCTCCGCAAGAAGCTCTTCCACGGTTCCGGAAAGAACCAGTCTTCCTGCAGCCAGGATCAGAAGTTCATCCGCTTCCTGCATGATCTCCGACAGGACATGGGAACTCACAAGAACGACGCACTTCTTCCCAAGCTCCCGGATCATGCGGCGCATTTCCATCATTTGAATCGGATCCAGACCATTTGTGGGTTCGTCCAGGATCAGGATCTCCGGATCTCCCATCAGCGTCGCAGCCAGGGCCACGCGCTGCCGAAAGCCCTTGGACAGCTGACCGATCAGCCGTTCTTTAACACTGCTGAGTCTGCCTGTTCTCACCGCACTGCGATAAGCTGCTTCCCGCTCCTTCTTCGGAATCCCTCTGATCTCAGCCTGAAAATGCAGGAACTCTCTTACCGTAAGTTCCGGATAAAGCGGCGGAACCTCCGGAAGGTACCCGATCTTTTTCTTCAGCATTTCCGGTTTTTTTGCCATGGACATTCCATCGATCAAAACTTCTCCCGAGGTCGGGATCAGATACCCTGTCAGCAGCTGCATGGTGGTCGTCTTCCCTGCTCCGTTCACGCCAAGAAGCCCGTAAACCCGTCCGGGTTCGAGCGTAAAGCTGACATCCTGCAGCACCACATTGGGTCCGTATGCTTTTGTGAGATTTCTAACTTCGATCATACGCCCTATACCTGGTTATCAGTCTCGTGCACTTTGCGCCTTTCGGTCTCTGTACCATGCACTCACACTTCCGTTAACCTGTCCTTTACCCGGATATAAGTCCTTGCCCCATACGAAATTCGCGTTTCTATATGTCAAGTAACAACTCCACCGGGCAGTGGTCGGAACCGAGAATATCACTGTGGATCTTCGCATCCACGATCTTCGGCTCCAATTCCGAAGAAACCAGGAAATAATCAATCCGCCAACCCGCATTTCTTGCCCTTGCATTGAATCTGTAAGACCACCAGGAGTAGGCGTCCGTCAGATCCGGATATTTGTACCGGAACGTATCGATGAATCCGCTGCCCAGAAGCTCCGTCATCTTTCCGCGTTCCTCATCCGTAAAACCTGGATTATGATGATTCGACGCCGGATTCTTAATATCGATCTCCTGATGTGCCACATTCATATCCCCGCAGATCACCACAGGCTTCTCCTGACGGAGCCGGCCCACAAAGCTTCTGAAGTCATCCTCCCACTCCATACGGTAATCCAACCGTTTCAGTTCATTCTGGGAATTCGGAACATAAGCCGTGATCATATACCAGTCCCCCATATCCAGGGTGATCAGCCGTCCCTCCTGATCATGCTTCGCGATTCCCATGCCCAAAGTCACGGACTTCGGTTCTTCCTTCGTAAAAATGGCCGTTCCCGAATACCCTTTTTTCTCGGCATAATTCCAGTACTGGTGATATCCCGGAAGTTCCAACGCAAGCTGTCCCTCCTGCATTTTGCTTTCCTGAATACAGAACACATCTGCATCCGCCTGGCGGAAGAAATTCTCAAATCCCTTTCCTGCACAGGCCCGGATCCCGTTTACGTTCCATGAGATCAGTTTTTTCATATATAAGCTCCTATTCCACTCTTCGTGTTTCCCAGCCTTTGTGACCGCCTATTGTGGGCGGTCACAAATCCTCCCTTCGGTCGGACACCAACACCTTCGGTGTTGGTGGGCGCAGGCACAGGAAACGGGTAGCGGATCGCTACCCGTTCATTATCGTGCTTATTTCGTCATCTGTTCAGACTATACTTCGGACGGTTTCTCACTCAAATCCACCGGCTTTGGTTCTTCCTTCTTTTCTTCCGGAAGGGTAAGATCCAGCGACGAAGCGATCTCTTTCAGCGCATTTGCGGATTTCATCAGATTGGTGATCTCATCCTCATCCAGAGAGATCGGGATCTTCTCCTCAACACCGTCAGCTCCGACGATGGCCGGCATGGACAGGCACACATCCGTGAGTCCGTACTGTCCTTCCATCAGGCTGGATACGGACAGGATGGATTTTTCATCTCTGGCGATCACTTCGCAGATCCTGCGGACTGCCATAGCTACACCGTAATAGGTAGCTTTCTTCCGCTCGATGATCTCATAAGCAGCATTCTTAACCATTTCCTGAATATGACGCTCGGACTGATCATGGTTGAAATGTCCGCGCATCTCACAGAATTTGGAAAGGGGTACGCCGCTGACCATGGCACTGCTCCACGCAGCCAGCTCACTGTCGCCATGCTCACCGATGATAAATGCGTGAACGGCACGGTTGTCTACCGACAGATGCTCACCCAGTTTGGATTTCAGTCTTGCGGTATCCAGAACGGTACCGGAACCGATGACACGGTGTACCGGGAAACCGGACAGTTTCTGAGCCACATAGGTCAGGATATCCACCGGATTGGATACGATGAGGAGAACGCCCTCACATTTCCGCTTCGCGATCTCCGGAATAATGCTCTTAAAGATTGCCACATTCTTCTGAACCAGCTGCAGACGGGTCTCGCCCGGTTTTTGCGCCGCACCGGCCGTAATGATGATGATGGAGGCATCTACGATATCATCATACGTACCTGCATAAATCTTCATCGGCTTTGCGAAGGGAACGCCATGGCTGATATCCATCGCCTCGCCTTCTGCACGGTTATGATCCACATCGATCAGAACCATTTCCGAAAAGATACCACCCTCCATCAACGCAAATGCGGTGGAAGATCCTACAAATCCGCAGCCAATGATGGCCACCTTGCGGATGTCGACATTTTTCTCAACTGAGTTTTCACGAAGTTTCTTCAAAGTAACCTCCTTCTTCTGCCGCTTGGGCAAGTCATTGCTTGAAGGGATCTAAATCCCATCTAAATCCCATCCATATCCGTAACCCCATATCTGATTCGACAATCATTTCATGTCGTTTACTCTCTACACACTTCGATAATACCTGACATGCCGTTTACTCTCTGTTCGGTTCGGGCGATCGCTGCACGTGCTGCATAAACGCCCACATCATCATCAGGAAACCGAAAGAAACCATACATGCCGTGAAATCCGTGATCAGATAAACCTTGAGCAGTCGAAGAAGCCAACCCACGATCCAGAACACCAGCGGATTCAGAAGCATAAACCAACGTGGTATCCGAAGCCTTCCCTGAAAAACCTGATACACAAACGGCACGGACGTAAATACGATCATAATGATGAGCAGCACATAATGAGGAACCGCCAGATGGAAATTCACTGTATCCACGATGGAGTACATATCTGCTTCCATCAAAGAAGAGGCATAGAGTTTTCCATACAGGATCGGGAGGATACATCCCTTCATATGGAGGAAAAGTTCGGAGACCATGGCTGCGGTACATCCGAGTTCAAACACCTTAGCTCCGCGGACTCCCCAGGCATCCCTTTTGCTTCTGGACAGCTTCATCAGCCGGATCATTTCCTTAAGTCCGGAAAACATGAAGAAAACCGCAACGCAGCAGATCAGGATCGCTGCTTCGTACCGCCATCCGGCAGCCTTTGCCCAGTTACTCTGAACAACTCCGTTGGACACGTTGTCTTTTCCACACGCTCCCATCAGCCAGTCACTGAACATGAGCAGGGCACAGCCAAGCATCCCCCGCATCAACCCCACCAAGATCCGCTGTTTGTTCTTCATTTTTCGCCCCTCCGATTCCACACTTTGCGCCATAGCGCTCCGTGGATTATCACTTCTTCTATCATACTATTTTCACAGTTTTCGGTCAATTAAAAAATGCCCCTGCGGGGCATTTTTATGGGTTATTCAACTAAAAGCCGCGTCACATGATCCGCTGCGTCATCGATCGTATCATCTCCCTGCAATGTATATGTCAGTAAGATGATCAGATCACTCTTTCGGATGGCAAACTGGATCCTGCGTCCGTCTCCCTCTATCTCCGGAAATGTTGCGCTTGCGAAGGTCTGACCCAGATAGTCCATATTCTGAACGATCACATCCGGGTATTCCCTTGCAGAAAGCTCCAGATACTCTCTTGCAGACATATTCTGCATATAATACAGCTTCGGGTTGATGTAGGAAACGATCAGGTTTGAACCTGTAGATTTCTTATATGCAATGGCACAGGTCATGGTCTTAACGGAATAAGGGCTGACCACACCATACCAGAGATCATTCACTTCATCCTCTGTGAGTCCCGTTACCTCTGCAACCTCTGCTGCTCCGTAAAGTCTCCAGGAAGAATCCGATTTGATAGCCAGTCCGATAAACGGATTGTAATAATCTCCGTTCTCATAACTTCCCGCAATGGTAGTATTCGTGGAGACGTCTGTTTCCAGATCCGACGTTTTCACAGGTTCACCTGTCGAAAGCTCCGACGGAACCACATCCGGATCCTCTGTCGATTCGGTTGCTCCCGGTTTTCCGGCCTCCGTCACGACTTCGGTGTTGAAATTCGGAGAAGTGTACTTTTCTTCGGTCGTATCTGTTCCTGCGCAGGCGGTCAGTCCCAGCAAACATGCTGCTGTAATGATCGCTGCTGTAAATCCGTTTCGTCTGCTGCGCATTCTCTCTTCCTCCCTGGCATATCCTGTCTGCATGCAAAGGAAGCTCAAAAGGACCGATTATTTCTTCTTGGAGTCCTTCTTGGAATCCTTCTCGTCCTTTGCGTCAGACTTATTATCATTCTTATCTTCGATCGCAGGTGTCTCGTCCTTCACCTCAGCGGTACCGGCCTTTTCAACCTCGGCAATGGCACGCTTGTGCATGGGGATCCGGCAGTTCTTGTTGTTACCGAACTCAACGATAACCGTTGTCTCATCAACCACATCCAGGATGGTTCCGAAGAAACCGCTGGTGGTCATGATATTATCGCCCGGCTCCAGCGAATTCTGCAGCTCCTCTGCCTTTTTTGCCTGCTTCTTCTGCGGACGGATCATCAGGAAATACATCAGTCCGATAAAGAATGCCAGATACAGCACGATCATCAGGATACTGCCGCCAGTGGAACCGCCTGTCTGTGTTAAGAGTAAACTTCCGTTCATTCATGTTCTCCTTTATTATTATTTGTATTGATTATGTATTGATTACATTGGCATATGCATTTCATACTCGTCCCTCGTTAATACAGAAACAACCGCGAAAAAACATACGGGATATATCTTACTTGATTTCGCCGAAAAGTGCAACCTGTTTTTTTATAGTATTATTGCGTCTCATCTCCCGATTTCATACGATCCAGCGTCTCCGCCTTAAAACTCTCATATCTTCCTTCCCGGATGGCTGCCCGGATCTCCTCCATCAGATGGTTATAAAAATACAGATTATGCAGCACCGCCAGCCGAAGTGCGAGCATTTCTCCTGCCTTCAGCAAATGACGGATATATGCACGGCTGAACCTCCGGCAGACCGGGCACTGACAGCCTTCCTCGATCGGACGCATATCCTTTTCGAAGCACTGATTTTTCAGATTCAGTTTGCCGAAATGTGTGTAAACCTGCCCGTGCCGGCCATTCCGGCTCGGGTAAACACAGTCAAAAAAGTCCACGCCCCGATCCACGGCCTCCAGGATATTTTCAGGTGTTCCGACTCCCATCAGGTAGATCGGTCTGTCCTGCGGCAGATGGGGAACGGTAACATCCAAAATGTGATACATCTCCTCATGCGTTTCCCCGACAGCCAGACCCCCGATGGCATAACCGGGCAGATCCAGCTCGGATATCCTCTTTGCGTGATCGATCCGGATATCATCGATCACTCCGCCCTGATTGATTCCAAACAGATATTGCATGGGATTGATCGTACCCGGCTGACGGTTTAACTCCTCCAGTTTTTCCTTGCAGCGCAGAAGCCAGCGGTAAGTCCGGTCCACGGACGGCTGAATATAAGCCCGATCCGCTTTTGCGGGAGGACACTCGTCAAAAGCCATGGCGATCGTGGAGCCGAGATTGGACTGGATCGTCATGCTTTCCTCCGGTCCCATAAAAATCTTTCTTCCGTCGATGTGGGAACGGAAAGAAACTCCCTCCTCTTTAATGGCACGAAGTTTGGCAAGGGAATAAACCTGGAACCCGCCCGAATCCGTAAGGATCGGTCTCCTCCAGGTAGTCATCTCCTGCAGTCCGCCCAGTTCCTTCACCAGTTCATCTCCCGGCCGGACATGCAAATGATAGGTATTGCAGAGCAGAACCTGCGTGTCGATCTGTTCCAGATCTTCGGCAGAGAGCGCCCCCTTAATAGCCGCCACGGTTCCTACATTCATAAAAACCGGCGTTTCGATGATTCCGTGAGGCGTAGCAAACGTACCGCTCCGCGCCCTGCCGTCCTGTGCGATCAATTTATACATTCTTAAACCTCTATTCTATTCCATACTGCGCGCCTAAGGCGCTCCGTACATCATCACTTCGCACGTATTTATCATCAATACGCTTTACAACATCATTTGAGTCCGTGATTCACCATATGCTGTTCTATCATACGCCTGAATCTGTCAGAATGCAATCCCACCGGACAGGAACCAAGCCCTGCTTTCCTCAACGCAACATCGACGCAGCCCATCCGCTGCTATGGGTCTGCGTCGATGTGACGATCAATAACCGTATGCATTTTTATGTTTCATAAGTCATTTGATCACTCTTCTGCCGTTACCACGCTGACAGTCGTTTTCTCATACCGTCCCATGGAGTTAGCTCGATATACCTCGATCTGCACCTCTGTTCCTGCCGGATAAGACTGCAGCATTTCCTTGAATTCCTCCATGGTCGTTACGGTCTTGCCTTCCAGTCTGGTAATGATATCGCCTTCATGAAGACCACCGCGCTCTGCAGGGCCTCCGCTGGTGATACTCTTGATATACACACCTTCCGGGAATCCGTAGATCTGGGAATACTCCGAATTGATGGTTGCTCCGCTGATACCGATATATACGGTTCCTGTGGATCCGCCGTTGTTGATGATACCGTCTATGATCCGCATTGCAGTGTTGATCGGGATGGAGAAGCCCATACCTTCAACCTTGCTGTCCACATATTTAATAGAGTTGATACCGATGACCTCACCCTTGGAATTGATCAGGGCGCCGCCGCTGTTACCGGGGTTTATGGCTGCATCTGTCTGAATGTAGCTTCCGTCGCTTCCGGAAATGGAGCGGTTCAGTGCGCTGATATATCCGACTGTTACGGACTGTCCGTAACCCAGGGCATTTCCGATGGCGATGGCCGGCTCACCGACCTGCAGCTGGTCCGAATCACCGGGAACCGCTACGCTGATGGCATCTGCCGTGCTCGCCGGGATATCCGTGAGCGGGATCTCAACGACCGCAACGTCATTGCTCTTATCCGAGCCTGTAACCTTTGCCTTCAGGATCTGACCGTCATTAAAGCCGACGTTGATCTCCTTTGCGCCCTCAATTACGTGATAATTGGTCGCAATATACAACTTGTCTTCCGACTCACCGATAATGATACCGGAACCCGCACCCGTTGATTCCTGCTCAAACTGCTGATAGAAATACTGATACTGGGTTGTTACCTTTGTAGTGATGGATACGATGGACGGCTGCGCCTTCTTCACGATCTCAGCCACATCATAATTGATAGTCGTGCTCGCACCGTCACTGGAGACAGTATCCTGGGTCTTGATCTGATCTCCCGTATTCATGTTGGTCTGTGTAGAACCGGTCTCCGTATTCCCGGGGTTATTCGATGCGCTGACACTGGATTTTTCTTCTTTTCCGGAATCACCGAAGGCTTTATTCAACCCGATAAATGCACCTCCGCCGACCAGGCCGAAGACCAGTCCGAGAACGCCCGTGAGAAGTACCTTACGTCCGAAAGAATCATTCTTCTCTTTCTTTTTCTTTGTCTCATTTTTCGTCTCATGAGTCGGTTTTTCCGGCTCCGGCCCCGATGTCGGAGCCTTCGGAGTCAGGCCGTAGCCGCCCTGCACACCTGTATAAGGCGCTCTCGCATAGGAGGTACCGGTGCTCTGTGCACCTGTGTATGGTGTCCCCGTGCTCTGCGTTCCCGCGTACGATGTCCCCGTGCTCTGCGTTCCCGCGTACGATGTCCCCGTGCTCTGGGTCCCTGCGTACGTTGCGCCCGTGCTTTGCGCTCCTGTATACGTTGTTCCCGTACTCTGCGGCTGGGCCGTCCTCGGCTGCGGATACACCGGCTGACTGCCCGATCCGACCCGAGATTCCGACGGCTTCAGATAATCCTGCCGGGAATAATCTGTTTTTGAATAATTCGGAGCTGCGTAAACGCTCTCCTTATATGGTTCCGGAGTCCAGCGCTTCTTCGGCTGCTCCGCTGTCTCTCTGCCTGTTTCTTTCTTCTCCCCTCCATAGGAAAAGGTTCCGAAATCATCATTCATACTCGAATCCTCCTTGTTTCACGGTTTATCCAAAGCACTCTTTGTATTGTCATACGTTTGGAGCTCTCCGTTTTATGGTTGTAACTTTAGTCTTTCTTTATGTTGATTTTGTGATATACTTGTTGAGAATTATTAAACCTTTTATTAACGATCCGCGTAACGCTTTGTTCAAATTCGGCTCTGATTCAGCCGAAATGTGAACATCCCTCCCCGATCGTTCAATTCGGTTTTCTATCAACATCCATGATAGTACAAATCAAAACTGAAATCAAACTGAAACCAACGGAGAAATATCTATGTTCCGAGTCTGGATGAAAATAATAAAAGACACGCGCCTTCTCAGGGATACCGTGATCGCCATCGACGATCCGGCAGAAACCCGTACGCACAAGGTCTACAAAGCTCTGGAGGACGGATGTCATGAACTGAACCTTTCCATTCCCATATGGCTGGAACTGAACAAAAAGGACTTCATCCGCTACGCAAGAACCCGTTTTACCCAGGACAGCTTCATTGAGACCATAGATTTCGATTATCTGGAATTCCGTGTGATCGAAGAAGATACATGAAACAGCTGATCCACGGAGTAAACATACAGGAACCATATGAGTAATACGGAACGAGGATAAAGGAGATCCCATGATAGAGATCGATCATGTCACATTAAAATACAGAAAGCATGTGGTGCTGTCCGATGTAACCTTTCAGGCAGAGCCCGGTCACACCATCGGACTGCTGGGTCTGAACGGTTCCGGGAAATCCACGCTTCTGTCCGCCATCGCCGGTGCAAAGCATCCGGAAAGCGGACGGATTCTTCTGAATGGCAAGACCTGCAAAGAAGACTCAAAAACCTACCTTTCTCAGGTGGGCTATGTCACACAGGAAAACGCACTCATCGAAGAACTCTCCGCCATGGACAATCTGCGTCTCTGGACCTCCAGCAGCCGGGAAGAGATCATGAAAACCCTGCAGGACACAATCCTGTCCATCTTGGGAGTCCATACATTTCTGGACATTCCCGTACGGCGGATGTCCGGCGGTATGAAGAAACGGCTTTCCATCGCCACGGTTCTGATCAATCAGCCCCGGGTCCTTCTTTTGGACGAACCTCTGGCCGCATTGGACATCCTGGCAAAACAGGCGATCCTGTCCTATATCAACACCTTCCGCGCCGGAGGCGGTCTGACCTTTGTAGCCTCCCATGAAGAACGGCTCTTTGAATTCTGCGATGATGTCTATCTGCTGAAGAACGGAAGCTGCAAGAGCCTACGGGAATATCCTGCGGATGCTTCCATCCCACAGCTTTTGGCAGAGTGATACACCGAACACGGACTTGAATGATGTTGCACGGCGAATTAACGATAATTCGACCGAAGGGATACTTTGTGACCGTCCACAATAGGCGGTCACAAATGCCATGAAACACGAAGTGTTAAATAAATAAGAAACGACTATGAACATACCACAACTCAGAAGAACTATACGCATGGACCTGCAGCGGGCAGTACGCATATTGCCCGCCACGCTCCTTTATACCCTTCTGTTCCTGCTGGTTTCTCTGATCGTCATCAAAAATGCGGAAAAACTCTTCTTTGATCCGAACAAATACGGCCAGGTTCCCGTGGGACTCGTTATGCCGCTGGACTCCGACAAAAATCAGTTCGGACTGAAACTGGTCACGGATATGCAGAGTTTCCGGGAAGCCATGGACATACGACAGTTCAATACGGAAAGCGAGGGAAAGGCCGCTCTGGACGCTTCCGAAGTAACGGCCCTGATCCTGATTCCTGAAGATTTCGTGGACGCGCTTTACCGCGGAGAGAACAAACCCATCCGAATCATTTTCAAGGAAAATAATACGCTGGAGGAGCATATCATCAATGACCTCCTGCTTTCCAGTGCAAACATGCTGGGAACTTCCCAGGGTGCCTCCTTCTCGGTCAAGGCACTGGGAGATGCCGCCGGCGTGGATGCAGAACTGACCGCAAAGCTTGTGGACGCTCTGGAAAGCTACAACTTCACCTACATCATCGGCAGGGAGTCCCTGTTCCAAACGAAATCCTTCGACTCACTCACCGGTCTCTCCCTGAAGGAACAGCTGGCCGGAAGCTACGGTCTGCTGGTTCTTTCTTTTCTGTGTTTTATCCTGACCGCTTTCTATCAGGGCAAACGTCCTGCCTATCAGATCCGTCAAAAATGCAGTGGCGTCAGCCGTCTCGGGATCGGGATCTCCGAATGGATCAGCACCGTGGTGCTGCTGTATGCGGCATTTCTGCTTGTGTTCCTCGGATTTACCATTGCAAAACTGCAGCCGAAGGCCACGGCCCTCTTTATGATCATCCCGGTACTGATGATCCTGGGTCTGTTTATCCTTCTGCTTTCTTACTCGGTGCACAGTCCGGTCTATTCCAATCTGGCGATCCTGGTGAGCATCGTGCTTTTGATGTATCTGGCCGGCGGTCTGATTCCGGCAGAATTCCTGCCCAAGTTCCTGCAGGATCTGTCAAAATACAATCCGGTATCCTGGCTGATCCGCTTCACGCAACATGTATTATTCTAGGAGGTATGTGAGATGAAACTCTTTTTCAATCGATTCTTCATACTTCTGAAGCGCAGCATGCGGCAGCCCGTAAATCTGGCCATGCTGGTGATCCTGCTGACCCTGGCCGTCATTTACCGACAGGTGCCCTCTTCCGAGAAGACACTGTATATGCCGGTGGCTCTCCTGTGCGAGGACAGCGATCCCGTGATGCAGAAAACGGTGGATGACCTGATCCATGCCAATTCGATCTTCCACTTTTACACCGTAGACAGCCGGGAGCAGATGTATGAAGACATTTCCTCCGGGGCAGCCAATTCCGGATTCGTGATCCCCGCAGAGTTTACGAAAAATGCACTCTCTACCGATACGAAAACACCCATCGAGGTATATACGACACAGGCCTCGATGCTCCCATCACTCAGCAGAGACGAGGTTTTCAGCCATTTTATAAGGTATTATGCACTGGAGATCGCAGTATTCCAGATCAAAGAAAGTCAAGCCTATTCCGGAGAAGCCATGCAAAGCCGGCTGCCCGAAATCCTGGAGAATCTACATGAGATTTACGAACGGTTTATAAACAGTTCTGATATCTTCCGTGTCGAGGACGCTTCGGGAGGTGTCTATAACGAGCTGACCCGCGAAGAAAAAGTGGATATCCCCGTTCGGAAGCTGGCAGGTCTCTTCATTCTGGTCGCCGGACTGATCGGGATCGCAACCTATCTGAAGGACTCCGAGGAAAGGCTTTACATGCGGCTTCGTGGCTCCGAACGGTATGTGATGCGTCTGCTTCACATCGTCTCCTGCATCCTGCCCATGTCGATCATCACCTGGCCCGTCCTGTGGATCACAGAAGGCGGGAACGGACTGATCCTCCTGGGACAGGTCGCACTCTATACTCTGATGTGTACGGTCTATGCATATCTGTTCAGCATGATCCTGCGGACCAGCGCGATCTACCAGAAGGTACTTCCCATCCTTCTGACGATGGCCATCATTTTCGGCGGGGTACTGTTCGATATTTCTTCATTTGACAATACCTTCAAGATCGTATCCATGTGCCTGCCGACCTATTATTTTTGATCCGTATCATTTTATTGTAAAGAGAATCAAACCATGAGTCAGGAAAACGACAACCGAAAACTGAATACTTCCGGCCGAAAGAAAACCCTGAATGCCAGGCGGGAGATTGCCCGGCAGCGGATCGCAGCGGAGAAAGCCCGCCGGCGCCGCAGGAAGCAGATCCGAATTGGGATCATCGCAGGAGCGACCCTGCTCCTGATCGGACTGATTCTTTTTTTCATGCTCCGTTCAAAGGATAAAGATGGGAATGACGATAAGAATACGGCTGCCGATACAACTTCCGTATCCGAAGATTCTTCCAGACAGGAGGGACAAAGCGTTCAGGAAGCAACCGAGTCAAAGGGGCCCTGGCGCACCATCAACGGAAAGACCTGTTACACCGATGCCAGCGGCAATCCGGTAATCAATAAGATCATCACCGATACCGACGGACAGAAATATTATCTGGGAGAAGACGGCGGACTTCTCGTTTCGGCCAATCTCCTGCGGGATGGAAAGCTGTATACCGCAGATACCTCCGGCGTGCTCTCTCCTGCCTCCGGCTGGACGGAGGTAAACGGAGTCCGCTATCTTGCCGAAGACGGAGCCGTGGTAACCGACCGGATCGTTACTGAAGACGGGACCGTAGTAACCGATCAGGCTGCCAGCAGGTCCGATGCCATATTCTACCTTGACCTCTCCGGTAAGGTCGTGACCGATCGACTGGTGTCCTACAGCGGCTACCTCTACTCTGCCGCTGCCGACGGAACGCTTTCCACGGTCTCCGGATGGCAGGAGCAGGATGGATATTCCTACTACGCCGAAGATGACGGGAAGCTGTATATCAGCCAAAATGTCACCATCGACGGGGATGATTATTTCATGGACCAGTACGGCGCCGTAGTGCACGGAACCCCTACCATTGACCAGTATCTGGGAAGCGCCCATCTGCTGAACTGGATGGAGACCCATTTCAATGATTATTACCTGAAGACGCCCTACGACGGGATCTGGACGCATCTGGATGATCCGGAAGCTCTGCTCCGTCCGTATGGTGAATACGGAGAAAACGGCGGCATGAACTGCTCCGGCTTCATCTCCCATCTCATCCAGTCCACCGGCGGTGATCTGGAGAAGGTGAATGCCATGGGTCTGGAAGGCGGCTTCATCGATGCCGACAGTTACCTCTATCTCGGACTTCGGGAGTATGTACAGTGCAGGACCTACGATTCCGTGGAGGAACTTCTGGACAGCGGAGAGGCAAAAAAAGGCGACATCCTCTATCTCTATCCGGACAAGTCCGAGAATGAGGATGCCGACTGTCATCTGGGTATCTTCTGGGGTGATACCCCATCCGAAAATAAGTTTTGGAGTCAGGCACAGGATACCGGCTGCGGCGTTACGGAGATCCGGATGCTGAACCCCATCAAAAAGATCTACCTGCTGCCGATAGATGAAAGGTAGGCGCCGATATCGGTCGGACATCCGAAATCAGTTTTGTCCCTCCCACTGTTTACGGTAGGCCCGTGGGGAGCTTCCGAAAAACTTCCGGAAGGTCTCGGACATGTAACTGACTCCGTTGAATCCCGTCATCTGCGCGATCTCCGTCAGTGTCATGGGGCTGGAGCGAAGATACTCCGCCACCTTCCGGCACCTAAGATGCATAAGATAATTAATGGGAGATTCTCCCACGTACTGGTTGAACAGTGCGTTGCATAAGGATTTACTGATGTTGGCGCTGGCTGCGATCTCGGCCAGCGTCACATTTCCTTTATAGGATTGCGAGAGGAAATGCATCATGGTCTTGAACAGCTGCATCCGGGGATCCGAAGCCATCTCCTCTTCTCCGTTCATGTAATGGCTGGCCTGCTTTCGAATGATCTCCCAGATCCTGAAAAAATGCATGGTCACCTGGAACACATCGTGCCGGATGTCCGGCATTTCCAGCATGAGCCGGTGGATATCCTGTGAATATTCATTGGTTCCCCAGAACTTTAAGTACGGAAGATCCGAATTATCTATGATAGGCCTTACCGCCTGCATTTCCACAGCCACGGTAGACATGAGCACACTGGGATGGATTACAAAGATCACATACCGCACCTTCTCGGGATAGATACTGAAATGGATCTGGTTGGAATTCACCATGATCGTATCTCCTGCGTAGAGCTTAATTTCATTTCCGTTGACGGAATAAGCCATATTGCCTTCCTTCACGGAAATAAACTCGATATCCTCGTGGAAATGGGGCACCTTCTCCCAGGTAACGTGGGGCCGCCCCCACCCGTCATAGATATAAGACGGAAAAGAAGCATTATCGTAATTGACGATCTCAGATCCGTCATCCCGCTTGACGATGAGTCCTCTCACATCTTTATTCATCCCGACTCCTTTCCTGATTCCTTTCCTGATTCAATCATTTCACCCAAAATAAAAATATTGGAAAAATACCAAAAATCTTACATTTTTCAAAAAACAATAACAATCTTCCACTACAAAGGAAGATTGTTATAAAATTCAATGATTTTCTCGGTAGTATTTCGCATCTACATACAATATACTTGTATTCAGAAAGAAAATCAAGTAAAAAAAGTGATAATTTTTACATCGCGCCGAAAGGCGCAGCACGGAGGTAATGACTATGGCAAACCAGGCACTCATCATGAAAAATGTATGCAAGGATTTTAAGGTCCTGAACCGCCACGAGGGATTAAAGGGAAGCCTGAAGGATCTTTTCTCCAGAGACTATAAGATCGTCTCTGCAGTCAAGGACGTGTCTCTGACCATCGAGCAGGGAGAGATCATCGGTTACCTGGGTCCCAACGGCGCAGGCAAGTCCACGACCATCAAAATGATGACCGGCGTGCTGGAGCCAACCTCCGGCGAGATCCTGGTCAACGGCGTGGTACCCTACAAAAACCGCACTAAGAACGCCGAGAATATCGGCGTTGTCTTCGGCCAGCGGAGCCAGCTCTGGTGGGCACTGCCGCTGATCGAATCCTTCAAGATCCTGAAGGATATCTACATGATCCCGGACAAGGATTATGAGGAAATGCTGAAGCTCTACCGCTCTCTTGTAGACATCGAAGACCTGCTCCACAAACCGGTGCGGCAGATGTCTCTGGGTCAGAGGACTCTCAGTGACATTCTGGCAGCCTTCCTGCACAATCCGAAGATCGTCTTCCTGGACGAGCCCACCATCGGGCTGGATGTGTCCATGAAGTCCAAGATCCGGATCCTGATCCATGCTCTGAATCAGCAGAAAGGCACCACCGTTATCCTCACCACCCATGACATGGGGGATGTAGATGCACTCTGCCGCAGGATCGTCATCATCGATCACGGCAAGATGCTGTATGACAATGATATCGAGCACCTGCGCCGGTTCTTCGGTTCCTACCGGACGCTGAAGCTTCGTCTCGCAGGTGACATGAAAAAGCAGCGGGAAGCGATCGCAAAAGAACTGCCGGAATGCTCCGTAGGAATGACCGAAGACGAGGAATGGATCACCGTTCTGGTAGATGAGGAAAAGCGCAAGGTCATGGATGTTCTCGGACAGCTCCAGAACACCTACGCCATCCGCGATATGCAGCTGGAAGAAATCTCCACAGAGGAAGTCATCCGGAAGATCTATGAAGGCGCAAGCACCGGAAATCAGGATACTTCTGAAACATCTGCTACGGAACAAAGCGAAGGAGGCGGTGCACAGTGAGACTGAAGAAATATCTTACGCTCCTGAAAGCAGGACTTACCGAATCGGTACAGTACCGTATGTCCCTCTTCGTAATGATCATCGGAAACCTTCTGTACCTCATTCTGGTATATTTCCTGTGGAAGGCGATCTACGCCTCTGCCGGAACCGAAGAGGTAAACGGAATGACCTTCTCCGATACACTGATCTATCTGGTACTGGCCACGGCGCTGTACACCTTTCTGGAGATCTATGCGGTCTGGGAGATCGGCCGCGACATCCAGAGCGGTCAGATGGTGCTGAACCTTCTGAAACCCATGAAATACCGGAACTATCTGTTCTGGTCCTACTCCGGAACGCTGGTTACCCATTTTGTCGTAACCTTTATCCCGACACTGATCATCGTGCGGTGCGTGACCGGAGACACCATCCCGCTCAGCTGGAACCTGCTGGTATTCGTGGCGGCGGTGATCATGGCCATCGAGATCAATTACAGTATCGACTTCATCGTCGGGACCATCTGCCTCTTTACGGAATCCATCTGGGGCATCAACATCATGAAGCAGGTGATCGTGCTTCTGCTTTCCGGTGCGACCATCCCGGTTGCTTTCTTCCCGGAAGGACTGAAAACGGTGGTTTACTTCCTGCCGTTCCAGTCCATTTACAACACACCGCTGACCATCCTGCTGGGCAAGGAGCCCACAGGGGACGTGTTCATGATGCTGGGTGTGCAGCTGTTCTGGTGTCTGTTCCTGGGAACTCTGAGCCGGGTATTCTGGAACCGTTCCGTAAGACAGATCACGGTAAACGGGGGGTGATGACATGGGAAATGAATTAACAAAAGAAATCACAAGAAAAAGAGGTCTCAGGTTCTACCTCCGCATTTACAGAAAGATCCTAGTTCAGGACTTAAAGAGCAAGATGAGTTACCGCTCGGACTTCATCATTTCCACCCTGGGAATGATCGCAACAAATGTCACCGGCTTCATCAGCTTCTGGATCCTGTTCCGAAACTTCCCGTCCATCAACGGCTGGGATTATTATGAAATGTTATTCCTGTACGGGTTCTCTCTGGTGTCTCTGACGCCGGTGCAGTGCCTCTTTGATAACAACTGGAGTCTCCGAATCAATGTATACCGGGGTGATTTCATCAAATACTGCTTCCGGCCCATTAACCTCTTCTTTTACTATCAGTCAGAGGTCTTCGATGTAAAGGGTCTGGGGCAGCTGGCATTCGGGATCGGAACCATCGCCTATGCCTGGAGCAAGATCGCACTGCCCTTCACGTTCCTGGCGTTGCTGAAACTGATCCTGTTCCTGATCACCGCATCGCTGATCATGATCGCACTGCAAAATGCCGCTGCGGCCACCTGCTTTTGGCTCACGAATTCCTTCTACATTCTGGATTTGGCCTATAAGTTCAGGGATTTCGCGAAGTATCCGATCACGATCTTCAGTCCGGTGTTCCGGTTCATCTTCACCTTCGTGATACCGATCGCATTTATCGCGTATTATCCGAGTCTGGTGATCCTGCGGCCGGATGAGATCCCGGTACTGACATGGCTGTCGCCGGTGATCGGGATCATCTTCTTCGCGCTCAGCGTGAAGTTCTGGATGTATGGGGCGCGGAAATACAATGGAACGGGGTCGTAAATAGCCGTAAGTAACCTGATTGAGTGACGTCGGCAGACGGAGTTTATGACAGGTTCCACGCGCGACATCGCTCGCGCTGCAATTCACGACGTAGCGGTTTACACATCGTCGTTCAATCACCCAGTCACTCTAGAGATTCGTTGTAAACTGCGCGAATTCCTCCAACATACTTGGGGCGATGGCGGGCAGCGATGATGACTGCCTGGCCGATGTGTTTGGATTCGAGCCGGAGGGGTACAACGACAGGGTGGATGTGCATGCCCACAAGCACGCCTCCGATATCCATGCCTGCGTCGGCGCGGGCGTTGATGTTTTCGACGACTACGGGGTCCTGCAGATTGTTATAATGAGTGACTGCAAAGGCTCCGCCTGCATGGTACTGAGGGATCACATTTACCTGTTCAAAGCCATAGCGGTCCATTACTTCGCGGCTTACCACCAGTGCGCGGTTCAGGTGTTCGCAGCATTGTACGGCCATGGATACTCCCCGATTCTTCAAGGCATTTGATATTACCTCGTACACGGTCTCTGCCGCCACGCAGCTGGAGGCTGTTCCCATATGATGTCCGATCATTTCGCTGGATGAGCCGCCCAATACAAAGAGCATGCCTTCCTTCAGTTTTGCTTTGTCGCAGATCTCTGCGATCACGGCTTCCGCATCTCTGCGGAGGGTTTCGATCTCTTTTTCTGTCAGTTCTACACCTGTCTCAGCACTCATTTCTTTTATATCTCCTGTTCCATACTTCATGTTTTTCGGTGCTCCGTCATATCATCCGGCTCATCAGCAGTGTTCCGTTCTCATTCAGCCATTTGTCCCATTTCTTATAGTCCGGATACACGCGCTGTACTTCCGCGTAAAATGCTTTCGAATGGTTCATATGCTTTCTGTGGCAAAGCTCGTGCACCACCACCCCATCCAGGACTTCCGGCGGTGCCAGCATCAGAAGGCAGTTGAAATTCAGGTTTCCCTTTCCGGTGCAGCTGCCCCATTTAGACCGTTGATTCCGGATCGTGATCCTGCCGTAAGTCACTCCCACCAGAGGCGCATAATGCCTTACGCGTTCGGGGATCACTTTCATCGCTTTGTCCGCCAGCTCCCGGATCTCATCCATGGTAAGTTTCGGAAGGGCGTCGGTCTTTGCCTTTAGTTCTTCAGCTTTTTTCAGATGTTTTTCGATCCAATCCAGATGTTCCCGGATGAATCCGTCGATATCTGCCTGCGTAGCCTGCATAGGCGCTCGGACGATCACACCTTCCGGACGGATCTCCAGTCCGATGGTCCGCCGCTTACTGCGGATCAGTTTATATTTCAAACTTTCCATATTTATTCCACACTTTGCACGTTTTTTCTGATTGTCCGCTTTACTCTGTTATTCGAGTCCGTGCTACGTTCTGATTTCTCACCCGATATACATGTCTCCGATCTGCAGATCTGCCTTCCCGGCCGTTGCTTCCGTAATGTCCTTGGTCAGCTTTGCCACCTGCTCTTCCGGCACCTCTGCGGTCAGTATGATCTGCTCCTGATAATCCGTTGCCGGTTCCAGTCCTGCCTCTCGAAAAAGATACTGTACCCGGCCCAGATCCGTATACTGTACGGTACATGTCACGGTCCTTCGCGGCCGGATCTCCGTAACCTTGCTGTTCTTTACGGCTTCTTTGGCAGCTTCCGTATAAGCCCGCACCAGTCCGCCGGTTCCCAGAAGGGTTCCACCGAAATATCTGGTCACTACCACCAGCGCACCTGTCAGTCCCTCACCGGTGAGCACATCCAGCATGGGCTTTCCGGCTGTCTGACTGGGTTCTCCGTCATCGGAAAATTTTTCCGCACCCACCAGACGCCAGGCATAGCAATTATGCCGGGCATCGTAATATTTCTTACGAATCCCGGCAATCCGCTCTGCGGCTTCTTCGGCCGTCTCGATCGGAAATGTGATTCCCAGAAATCTGGATTTTTTCACGATCACCTCGGAAGTCCCACCCTCGATCAGTTTGAACACTTTCTCTGCCATATCTCACCATCCTGTCAGGATACGACGCACTGCCTGATGACAGATCATTTCAGAAGCTTCTTCAGCTCATCCATAAAGGTATTTACATCCTTGAATTCGCGGTACACGGATGCAAAACGTACGTACGCTACTTCATCCAGATCGCGGATTTTATCCATGACGATATTTCCGACCTCGCGGCTTTCCACTTCACGCAGCCCCATGTTATAGATCTCTCCCTCGATCTCATCGACGCATGCATCGATCTGATCCATGGTAACCGGACGCTTATGGCAAGACTGCACCAAACCGTTTACCAGCTTGGAACGGTCGTAAGCTTCACGGGTACGATCCTTCTTGATGATCATCAGCGGAACCGTCTCCACCTTCTCATACGTCGTAAATCTTTTTCCACACACGTCGCACTGACGGCGGCGACGGATGGAATTATTATCCTCCGCCGGTCGGGAATCGATGACACGTGTATTATCATCTCCGCAAAATGGACACTTCATATACTCCTCCTCACTATTCTCTTATGAAATCGACTTTGCCGGGCATTTCTTTGCACAGAGCCCGCAGTTAACGCATTTTCCGTAATTGATCACCGGAAGATTCCCCTTCATCTCGATGGCTTCCTTCGGGCACTGCTTTACGCACATGGTACAACCGAGGCAGCCCACCGTGCAGGCTTTCTTCACCTCCAACCCCTTTTCCTGGGAACTGCACATGATATGATGAGCTTTCGATGCAGGAACAAGGGAGATCAGGTGCCGGGGACAGGTGGCAACGCATTTGCCGCAGGCCACGCATTTCTCCGGATCGATCACTGCGATCCCGTCCTGAAGAGAGATCGCTCCGAACTCGCATACGGACACGCATTCACCATATCCCAGACATCCGAACCTGCAGGCTTTGGGTCCGCTGTTCGGCGCATTCACGGCGATGCTGCACACTTCCGGTCCCACATAGGCATAAGCGTCCTGCGCCTTATCGCAGTCCCCTTTGCAATGGACCAGTGCCACGTTCCGCTCTGTCGGCTGCTCTGCCCCGCCGCCGACGATGGCAGCTACCTTTTCCGCAACGGGAGCTCCGCCCACGGGGCAGGCATTTGTCGGTGCCTGTCCTTCGGCGATAGCCTTCGCCAGACCGTCACAGCCGGGATATCCGCAGGCTCCGCAGTTGTTGCCCGGGAGCACTTCACGCACGGCTTTCTCTGTTTCATTTTCTTCTACGTGGAAGACCTTGCTGGCTCTGCCAAGCAGGATCCCCACAAGGATTCCAACTCCGCCGATGATACCGGCGGCGATCAGTATTCCGTTTACATCCATGTATGTTACCTCTGTACTATATGCAGGATTGGGGATAAGGCATCACCTTCGGTGATGGGCATGTACGGAACCGAAATTTCTGATGAAATTTCGGTGGCCTTTCGAATCGGCTTCGGTGGCCGATTCGAAACCCCACTTCGTGGGGCATCACCTTCGGTGATGGGCATGTACGGAACCGAAATTTCTGATGAAATTTCGGTTCCTACATCAATCCTGAGAACCCCTGGAAGGCCAGTGCCATAAGGCCTGCTGCGATCAGGATGATCGGCCCGCCCTGGAACGCCTTCGGCACATTGTTTCTTTCCATCTTCTCCCGGATACTTGCCAGGATCGTGATGGCGATGGCAAACCCGACTGCTGAGAAAAATCCGTTCAGGATGCTGTGCCATACGGACAGATCCGACTGCACATTACTGATGGCGATGCCCAGCACCGCACAGTTCGTTGTGATCAGCGGCAGGTACACACCCAGCGCACGATAAAGTGACGGCACCTTCTTTTTCAGGAACATTTCCACAAACTGTACCAGTCCCGCAATGATCAGGATAAATGCGATGGTATTCAGGTATTCCACGTTCAGCGGTGTCAGCACGTAATAGTAGATCAGGCTGGTAACGGTGCTGGCCAGCGTCATAACGAAAATGACCGCGCCGCCCATACCTGCTGCCGTCTTCGTATTCTTCGAAACACCGAGGAACGGGCAAAGTCCCTGAAACTGCACCAGGACCACGTTATTCACGAGGGCGGCTGATATTGCAAAGAGAAATATATTCATTCTTCACCCTCCTCCTTCGGCGATGTATAGGTAACCTTGCCGGTCGTCATATCCAGCGTCATGGTTCCTTCGATGGGATCATTTTCCACCGGCGCAGCCGCATCCGGCCGATCGACCGCCGCCTTTACGTCCACATCATTGTCGATATCGTAAAATTCCTTTTTTTCTGATTCCTTCTTCTCCGGCTCCTTTTTATCCGGTTCTTTCTTCACCGATTCCTTTGCCCTGCTTCCGGCAGCAACATCCGTCTTATCTGCCGCAGCACCCTCTTCCGGACACTCCGAAAGCTTCCGTCCGGCACATGCAAAATTCGTACAGCCCGCACATCCGTCGAGCCTGCGAAGTTTCGGCTTCTCACCTTTCTTCTTTGCCTTCCGGATCGCAAATGCATTGATCCCTGCGATCAGAAATGCAAGTACAAAGAACGCACCCGGATTCGAGGTGAAGATCGCGATGGGATCCCAAAGCTCCGTGGTAACTTCAAATCCGAAGATCTTCCCGGCTCCCAGGAACTCACGGATCATACCGATCAGCGTCAGTCCCACAGTGAAACCAAGGCCCATGCCCAGACCATCAAAGACTGAAGGCAGCACCGGGTTCTTGGATGCATAAGCCTCCGCACGCCCCAGAATGATACAGTTTACAACGATCAGTGAGATAAAGACACCTAAACTGTCGTACAGATCCGGTGTATAGGCCTGCATCAGGAAACTGATGATGGTCACAAAGGAAGCAATGATGGTAATAAATGCAGGGATCCGCACTTTATCCGGGATATGCTTCCGAAGAGCCGAGATCATCAGGTTGCTGGCCGTAAGGACCGCCGTGGTGGCAAGTCCCATGCCCAGACCGTTGATGGCCGTAGACGTAACCGCCAGTGTCGGACACATACCCAGCATCTGAACAAAGGTCGGATTCTCTTTAATGATACCGTTATAGAGGCGCTCTGCATACTTATTCATGATCCGCACCTCCTTCCCCATATACCGCACGATCCGCGGCAAGCACGGCATTTACCGCACCCGTCACCGCCTTCGACGTAATGGTCGCACCGGTGATGGCCTGGATCTCACTGTCAGCGGACGGCGCAGTCTTTACGACCGTGAAGGACTCTGCCGCCTTATCCTTATACTGCTCCGTAAATGCCGGATTATCCCGGGCTTCCATACCGAGTCCGGTGGTCTCACCGATGGACAGCATGGTGATACCGGTCACCTTATGATCCTTGATTCCGACGGCCATCATAATATCGCCTGCATATCCCTCATGGGTCGTAACGATCCAGATGTCACCCACTGCTTTTCCGTCCACAGCTGCCAGAGTCCGATCCTCCAGAGTCACTCCGGTATACCCATCCTCTGCAAGCATCTCATTCAGCGTATCGACCTCATCCATGCCTTCCGATGCAACCAGATCACCCCAGTCACCCGCTGTCGCATCACGGTAACTGTCTCCCTCCGGCATTACGGCCCGGTAGGATTCCTGAAGTTTTCGCTCCGCCGTATCTTCGATCGGTTTCTTGGTCACCGCATATACCAGTCCCAGCATGGCTCCGGAGATCACGGCGATCAGGCAGATCGCGATAACGATCCTGAAAGGCTTCTCTTTCTTATCCGCCTTGGACGGAGGCATTACATTTCCCTCTTCGTCCAGAACCACAGGTTCAAGCCAGCCCCGGTTCTCGGACAGCGTCTTCTTTTCAAAGCCCTCTCCGAAGGCCTTCGGTTTGGTGATCATTTCGATCATCGGAACCAGCAGGTTACTGATGATGATGGCAAAGGACACGCCCTCCGCACTGTTCCCGTAGATCCGGAAACAGAAGGTAAGCACGCCCAGCAGGATGCCGTACAGCACCTTGCCCTTCTCAGTAATGGGGGACGTGGTGTAGTCCGTCGCCATAAAGAAGGCTCCCAGCGCCAGTCCGCCGCCACATACATGGGCCAATATGAACCGAAGCGTATCCCAGGCACTCATATCCTTTGTCAGACAGTAGATCGTGATGCAGACCGCAAAGGTGGCCAGATAGAAAAATGGGATCGTCAGCCGGATCACCCGCCGGATCAGAAGATATGCCGCACCGATCAGCAGCGCCGCTACGGACGTTTCTCCGATAGTTCCGGCTTCCGTTCCGAGGAACATCTTCCACACGCTGACCGCACCCACACCCTGCTCCCGAAGAACAGCCAGCGGGGTAGCCGTGGTCACTGCATCATACGTGAATTTCGTCATGGGCCCCACAAAGGACATAACAAGAAAACACCGCGCCGCAAGGGCCGGGTTCATGAAGTTCTGCCCGATGCCGCCGAAGAGCTGCTTTACCACAACTATGGCGAAACAGCTGCCGAGGATCGCCATCCAGAAGGGAAGGGATACCGGCAGGTTCAATGCGATGAGAAGTCCCGTGACCGCTGCGGAGAGATCCCGCACCGTACTCCGGCGCTTCATCACAAGCTCAGACAGGTATTCAAATACCATACAGGAAATGACGCAGACCAGGATCATCAGGGCTGCGCGGAATCCGAAATTATAGACCCCCATGGCAGATGCCGGAAGCAGTGCGATCAGCACATCTCCCATGATGGAGGTGGTGCTGTTTCGGCTTCGAATATGAGGGGAGGCGGAGATCTTCATATCCATCTTCTCACCCCCTCTTCCTGTTTGCAAGAACCTGTTTTCTGGTTCCTGCGATAGTCTGTGTCAGATGGCGCTTTGCCGGGCACACATAGGAGCAGCACCCGCACTCACAGCATTCCATACCGTTATTCTTCAAAAAGCCGTCCGTATCCTTCGCCTCGGCAAGATCAGCCAGCAGATAAGGTTCCACACGGCCCGGACAGATGGAGACACATTTCCCGCACTTGATACACTGGGTCGGCGTGCTCTCTGCCACCGCATCCCGGCTGAGCGCCAGGATCGAAGATGTGCCCTTTACCACCGGAACATCCAGCGTATACAGGGCCTTACCCATCATGGGGCCGCCGGAAATCACCTTCGCCGGCTCCTTCGTGAATCCGCCGGCCGCCTCGATCAGTTCCAGGTAAGACGTTCCGATGGGCACGATAAAATTGCAGGGATCCGCGATGCAGTCCCCGGTCACTGTCACCACACGGGAGATCACGGGCCGTCCCAGGATCACCGCTTCATAGATGGAAATGATGGTATCCACATTATGCACGATGCAGCCTGCATCCGCCGGCAGCATATTGGAATTCACATATCTGCCGGTGTTCGCATAGATCAGCTGACGCTCCGCTCCCTGTGGGTACTTGGTCTTTAACTTATTGACACGGATCCTCGGCTGGTCCTCCACCTTTTCACGCAGAAGCCGGATCGCTTCCGGCTTATTGTCCTCGATGGCAATGATGCCCTGTGCTCCCTTGAATAGTCCAAGAACAATGGCCAGTCCTTCCACCAGTTTTTCCGGTTCTTCCATCATGCGCCGGTAATCGGAGGTAAGATAAGGCTCGCACTCTGCACCGTTCACGATGATGCAGTCGATGGCAGATTCATTTCTCGGAGACAGCTTCACATCCGTCGGGAAACCTGCCCCGCCCATGCCGACCACGCCGGCCTCGCGGATCACGGAGATCACATCCTCACGGAACAGTTTCTCCAGCGGACGCACCTTCGATGCAAAATCCGCCTCCTCAAACATGCCGTCATTGTCGATCACGATACAATCCATCCTTCCGCTGCCCGGAACCTCACGTTTTTCCAACGCCTTTACGGTTCCGGAAACTGCAGAATGAATATTCGCCGAGACAAGTCCACTCGCCTCGGCAATCTTCTGTCCGGCCACGACCCGGTCTCCTTTTTTTACAAGAGGTTTTGCGGGCGCGCCTATATGCTGGCTGAGAGGATACACCGCTTCGCCGCGCGTAACATACGCACGGACCGGTTTCTCCGCCGTCAGCCTTTTTCCGTCATCCGGGTGAATACCTCCCCGGAAGGTAAACTTCGCCATTGTTATGCCTTTCTCAAGTACTCTGATTTCAAGCGTGAAAAGTACGAGTATTCAATCTTCAAGTATTCCATGTTATGTCGACACAAAATGTCAGACATTCCATGCAGGAAGCCCCTACATGTAGTTATTTTAAACGATAAGAAGGTACGGTGCAACCTTATTTATAAACAATTTATAAACATTTTCACGTTTTTCGAAAATAGGTTTTCACTTTCATGGCAGTTATGGTATGATGTGCAGTGAAATGTATCTCGCAAAAGCATGGAACATGGCCATCATCCACCGCCTGTTCTATCATCTGGAAAGCCTGGAGATTCCGGAACTGGGCGACAGAAAAGTCACTGCCAGCGTCGGGGTCGTGCTGTTCACAGGAAAGAAGGCGGCATCCTTCGACGAACTGTACGCGGCCGTGGATCCCGCCATGTATACGAGCAAGAAGAAATCAGGCAACAGCCTGACCTTCGGCTCGTTATAATTACTAACTGCCGCCAGGCGGCAATAACGGCAAAAGCTGACCAGGAAAATGAATCCCGGTCAGCTTTTTTATTTGAGTATCATTTATCAGCTTTTCGATCACTCGATCGGCACCCTTCGGATCAGGATCCCTGCCAGGATCCCGATTACCGCCCCTGCAACGGCTCCCACCGGAAGCAGCACGGCCAGAATGGTCAGAAGCCCTCCGGTCTTAAACAGAAAGGCCGCTGCCACAACCTGTCCTACGTTATGGAACAAACCGCCCAACACACTGACTCCCATAGCCGACAGCTTCGGTATGGGCTTTGCCAGAAGCATGACTCCCATGCTGAGGGCTGCGCCCGCCAGACTGTAGATCATGGTCATGACATTTCCGAAAAGCAGCACGGACAGCAGGATCCGTCCGACGGATACAAAGCAGGCGTCAAGGGTGGACAGACGATACAGCGTATAAACCGTAACGATATTGGCCAGTCCCAGACGAAGCCCGGGGATCCCGTAGAATACGGGGATCAGGCTTTCCAGATAAGACAGGACCAGCGCCAGCGCCAGCAGGCAGCCGCGATATGCGATTCTCTTATTTCTGCTCATTGTTCTCCTGTCCTAATCTGATTCATCGCCCGGTGATCCGATCGCAGAAAGGATCTCCAAAAGATCTCCAATACAGCTTCACTCCACCTCTATCACAAGTTGATGCGGCAGACAGATGATCGTCTCCCCGACGGTATCGATGGCACTGTGGTGTACGCAGACCCGCTCAGGGCAGTCAGCGGAGATAACGCTGACTTTTCCGTCTTTGATCTGAACCACATTCCATCCGTCTCCGGAGTAAAACCTCTGCTCCATATCCTCATCCAGCGGCAGCGTGATCCGTGTTTTATCCGCATCAGTGATCACCACTTTTTTCCCCGCGGGGCTCAGAAAATGCACCGCTGCCCAGATGGCTCCGCATAGGGCCAAGACCCCAAGCAGCAGAAGGAAATCTCCTTTTTTCAGTTTTCCACCCTGCCGCTTATCTTCCATCTGACTTCCTCGCCACCAGTACCATCAGACTCCTCGGCATCAGCTGCACTTCATTTCCGGATGCAGAGCCCTCGCACCTGCCCTCCGGATCTCCGGTGTACGCATAGATCTTCCACGTATAATCCTCCGGCAGTTTCGGAAGTCCAAAGCTTTTCTCCTCCCAGAACGCATTCACCGCACAGTAAAGAAATGCATCCTCTCCGGTATGATAATCCGCATCCGGCTCCGCATACAGCATCCCGAAACAGAGCGCCGGACCGTTTAGATCCACATCCCAGGGAACCGTACCGTGGAAGGACAGCTCCGGATACCCGCTGGCATTCTCCTCCTTCCGGAACGCGCTGCTCCGCAGCACCGGATGTTCACGCCGCAACTGAAGAAGTCGCTTCACAAAACGGAACATATCCTGATTTTCGGTCAGCCGATCCCACTGCAGCCATGCGGTGGGATTGTCCTGACAATACACATTGTTATTTCCGCCCTGGGTATTCAGGAACTCATCTCCCGCCAGCAGCATGGGAACGCCGCGGGACATAAGGAGCAGTCCCACCGCATTCTTCGCCTGCCTCCTGCGCAGCGCCAGGATCTCCGGATCCTCCGTCGGACCCTCCACGCCGCAGTTCCAGCTGAGATTATCGTTTGATCCGTCCCGGTTCTCCTCTCCGTTTGCCTCGTTGTGCTTTTCGTTATAGGAGAACAGATCATACAGCGTAAATCCGTCATGACAGGTAATGAAATTGATGGAGGCGCTGGTTTCCCGGCTTCCATAGAGATCCGGGGATCCCTGCAAACGGAGCGCCAGCTCCGGCCAGGCCTTTGCATCACTCTTTACGAACCGCCGAACGCAGTCCCTGTATTTTCCGTTCCATTCCGCCCATCTGCCCCAGGCCTGAAAATGTCCCACCTGGTACAGTCCGGCCGCATCCCATGCCTCTGCGATCAGCTTGGTATGTCCCAGGATCACGTCCTGTGCCAGGGCTTCCAGAAGCGGCGGGTTCTGCATGGGTTCACCCGTCTCATCCCTCGACAGGATGGACGCAAGATCGAACCGGAAACCGTCAATATGATAATCCGTCACCCAGTACCGGAGCGCATCCAGAATAAAGCCCAGTACCACGGGATTATTGCAGTTCATTGTATTTCCACAGCCGCTGTAATTACAGTAATCCCCCTCCGGCGTCAGCAGATAGTAAGTCCTGTTATCTACGCCACGGAAGGAAATATACGGCCCGTCCGCGCCCTGCTCCGCCGTGTGATTGAATACCACATCCAGGATCACTTCGATCCCGGCTTTATGCAACCGCTTCACGGTACCCTTCAGTTCTTCTGCCGCAAGCCCCCAGGAGCCCGTAGCCGCATAGGCGGATTTCGGTGCATAGAAACCGAAACTGGAATATCCCCAGTAATTCAGGAGCTGCTCTCCCTCATTACTCCTGGGATTCTCCAGTTCATTAAACTCAAAGATCGGAAGCAGTTCGACGCAGTTGACTCCCAGCTCTTTCAGATAAGGGATCTTCTCCACCAATCCTCCATAGGTTCCGCTGAAACGGACCCCCGATGACGGATCCTTCGTAAAACCCCGTACATGGGCCTCATAGATCACCAGATCCTTCATGGGAAGTTCCAACGGCTTATCATCATCCCAGTCATAATCCAGCGGGATCACGCGCCCACGGATGTGGCCGGTCTCCTCTCCCCAACGGTCGCGTCCGCTGACCAGACGCGCATACGGATCCAGCAGCACCTTCGTATGATCGAACCGAAGGCCCCTTTCCGGAACAAACGGCCCGTCCATACAGTAGCCGTATTCCAGCTCCTCATAGTTCAGGTCATAAATGAGGATGGAATAGACATTTCCGATCCGGAATTCCTCCGGTAATGTAATCCGGAAGAAAGGCTCCACTTCTCCCGAATGATACAGCAGCAGATCGCAGCTGGTAGCATCCTTGGAATAAATGGAGAAGTTCACGGCTCCGTTGGAATGGATCATGGCTCCGAAAGGGTATACGTGTCCCCGCCGGTACCGGATCCCGTCCTTTTCATGTGTGGGAAAACTGTCTAATCGTAGCATTGGCGACTCCTATTCCATACTTCGCGCCTAAAGCGCTCCGTAGATTATCGCTTCGCATGTATGTACAGATTTTTTACTTTTCTCCTCTGGTTCGAGTCCATGCTTTGCGATAATCACTTCAGTTCATGCCACGCGTCCTTCAGTCCGTCCGTTACAGAGATGCTTCCGTCTTCGCGGATAAAGACTGCTTCCGCGTGATAATATGCCAGCAGTTCCTCAGTGTCATCCTCTCCGAGAATAAAGAGCGCGGTGGAAAGTCCGTCGCTGACCAGCCCGTTCTCGCACACCACAGTTACGGATTTAAGACCGCTGTCCGCCGGCTTCAGTGTCCGTGGATCAATGATATGATGATACCGAACTCCGTCTTTCTCAATATATTTCTCATATCCGCCGGAGGTGGATACACAGATCCGGCCGGCTCCGGGTGAGAGTGTGAGCGTTCCAAGGATGTCATCCGGCTGACCTTCGGGATCCCGGACACCTACCTGAAAGCTACCTCCTTCCGGCTTGCTTCCGAATACCATCACGCTTCCGCCTACAGCAAGCACCCCGCCGGTAACCGTGCTTTCCCTGCCGCTTCTCAGTTCATTCACATTAAAATCCGGTGCTGAATGATCTCCCAGCGTCAGGAAGTCGTAAGCAATATCCAGGGCATACCCCTTACCGACAGCGCCCAGATCCAGTATGATATCCTCGTGTCCTCTGGACATTTCCTTCTCTTCGGCATAGATCTCCCACATTCCGAAGTGCTCCGCGGCAGCCTCGAGCTCCTCTTTCGTGGGTACCTGAAATGTTCCCGGATCTCCGGATTCGATCCCCCAGACATCCAGCAGCGGACGGATCGTCAGATCCAGCACATATCCGCTTTTTTCCCAGAGAAGTATACCGCTGCTTACCGCCTTGCAGAGCATGTTACTGATCTGTACCTTTTCCCCTTCCTTTGCGGTCCGGTTCCACTTTGCCAGTTCCGAATTATCTGACCGCCAGGAGATCACATTTTCGTCCAGATCCCGGATCTTCTCCATGAGCTTTTGAGACACCGATTCCAGCTGATCTGTCTCTCCGTACAGCGTAACGGACAAAGCACTTCCCATGGCAAAATCCCGCATTGTCAGGCTGTTCCCGGATCCATCCTTTTCCGATGCGCCATCTCCCCGCGTCAGGATCGCAACAACGATCAGCACGGCTGCCGCGGCCGCCATGGCCAGGATCCCCAGGACGCGTTTCACGGTATCATTTTTCACCCTTTGCCTCCGCCTGTTTTGTAGGATCCTTATGCGTAAATGCCCCATTATGATTTCTGAGGAAGAACAGCAGCGAGATAAAGGAAGACTTGTAGAGAACGAATTCCTTCTGTTTGAGCATCTCCAGGATCTCCTCTTCCGTCGCCCAGCGCACCTGCTCCACCTCTGTAGGCTGGAGTTTGAGGCTGTCGATATCAACATCCATATTCACCGTATAAATGTCATTGAACCCGCCGTCGAAATAAATGGTCATGGCCGGCCGCATTCCTTCCAGGGAATAGTCGATCCCCACTTCTTCCAGGAGTTCTCTGCTGGCTGCCTGCTGACTGCTGTCTCCGGCCAGAGCACTGCCACCCGCCGTGATATCCCACATCCCGGACCAGCCGCTTTTGTTCGGCAGACGTTTCTGGATCAGCATCCTGCCGTCACTGCCGAAGATACATACATGCACCACAAGCCTGTAAAAACCTTCCGGCACCTTGTTTCCCCGTTCCAGAACCTTACCGGTCCGATTCCGATTCACATCATACAGATCAAAACATTCCATACATCCGGTCTCCTATTCCATATTTTGTGCTGACTATCTGTTCCGTTTTCTCCGGTCTTTCTCGGGATGATCACGGTAATACGCCGCTTTATCCGCGTACATGGTTTCATCTGCCACTTTGATCGCCGCCGGAAGATCATATTCTCCCACACAATATGCGGTTCCTACAGCGAAGCTGACATCCGGGGTGTTATCTGCCAGTCCACGAAGCTGCTGCACCCGAAGGTCCAGCTGCTCCTTTGCGATTTCCGGGCAGAATACCATGAATTCATCTCCGCCTTTCACACTTCACACTGATGCGCGTTCCGTAAATTATCCCAGTTCCTCTATCTCTTCATACCATGCCAGAAGCTGCTCTTCCAGCTCCTGCTGGCGTATGGTAAGCTCTGTCAGCAGCGTTGCATTGGTTCCGTTCTCCGGCAGGTTCAGCTGACGGTCGACCTCCTCCAGTTCCTCCTCTGCTTCCGATATCTTTTTTTCCAGCTTCCGCTTATCGCTGGCACGCTTCCGCTCCGCAGCATAGGCTTCCTTCCGCTTCAGGTACTCCTCCTTGCTGTTTCCGGAGTTTTCCTTTGCGAAGGCCGCCGTGGATACGATGGAGAACCCGTCCCGCGTCGTGGTCTGTGCCGTATCCGCATTGGGATTGTCCGCATTCTGCAGCTGGAACAGCCGCTCCCGGTTTTCCTCATAATCGTCGTAGTTCCCCGGATAATTCGTCAGCACTTTATGCCGGAGCTCCAGGATCCGTGTTGCCGTGCGATTGATGAAATACCGGTCATGGCTGACGTACAGGACCGTTCCGGTATAATCGCGGATGGCATCCTCCAGGATCTCCTTCGACTGGATATCCAGATGATTGGTGGGCTCATCGAGAAGCAGCAGATTCGCCGGTGACAGCATCAGCTTTGCCAGAGACAGCCGTCCCCGCTCCCCACCGGAGAGGTCGGCGATCTTCTGGAACACCTTGTCTCCCGTAAAGAGAAATGCCGCCAGTGTGTTTCGGATGCGTGTGTTATTCATGTCCGGGAAAGCGTCAGACATTTCATCAAAGAGTGTCTTCTCCGGATCCAGATCCTGATTTTCCTGATCGAAATATCCCATGCGGACCCTGGCTCCCAGCGTCACGGTTCCCGCATCCTTAGCCAGTTTCCGCGCCAGGATTTTGAGAAGTGTCGTCTTCCCGGTTCCGTTTCCGCCGATCAGCGCTACATGCTCACCGCGTTTGATATCGATCCCCAGTTCCTGGAAGAGCAGGTTGTCGCCGTAGGCTTTTTTCAGATGCTCCGCAAAGAGTACATCCTCTCCGGATTCCGTTACCGGCGTCAGCGTAAGACGCATATCTGCCCGCAGCTCTTCGGGTTTCTCGATGCGGTCGATCCGATCCAGCATCTTCTCCCGGCTTTCCGCCCGTTTAATGGATTTCTCACGGTTAAAGGATTTCAGCTTTCGGATCACATCTTCTTCATGAGCGATCTCCGCCTGCTGGTTCAGATATGCTTTCAGTTCGTCCTGACGCTTCTTCTCCCGCTTCTCACGATAGAAGGAATAGTTTCCTCGATACAGCGTCGACTTTCCGAATTCGATCTCCAGAATCTGATTCGACACACGGTCGATAAAATACCGGTCATGGCTGACCACGATCACCGCTCCGGAGTATCCGGCCAGGAATCCCTCCAGCCAGGTGATGCTGCTCATATCAAGATGGTTCGTTGGCTCGTCCAGAAGGATCACATCCGGTCGGGAAAGCAGCAGCCGTCCCAGTGCGATCCGCATCTTCTGCCCTCCGGACAGAGAGTTGATATCCCGGTCATAATCACTTTCCGCAAATCCCAGGCCCTTTAAGACACCTGTGATCTCACTCTCATAAGCGTAGCCGTTCTCATGATCATACCGGGTCGACAGACGGTTGTAGGTCTCCAGGATCTTTGAGAGTTCCTCACCCTCCGCGTGCTTCATTTCCGCTTCCAGTTCCCGGAGCCGTCGTTCCATATCGATCAGGTACTGCTTGGCCTGCTCCATCTCCTGATAGACCGTATTGTCGAAGGAGATGTCCTGGTGCTGCGACAGATACCCTATGCGGATATCCCTCGCACGGACTACCTGTCCGTTATCCGCCTCCTCCTCGCCCAGAATGATCCGAAGCAGGGTCGTCTTCCCCGCACCGTTCACACCGACGATGGCCAGCTTATCATGTTCCTCTATATGAAAATTTATGCTTTTAAGTATTTCGACATCTCCAAAGGATTTGGAAATGTTCTGACATGCAAGTATCATAGTTTATATTCTCTCCAATGCTTCCAGGATCGTGGACACATATACCAGCTCTGCCTTCAGATCCGGAATGCTACCGGCTTTTCCCGCCTTGGGCAGGATCACGCGTCTGTAACCGAGTTTATCGGCTTCCTTTACCCGCTGCAGGATGTTCTGCACGCCGCGGATCTCACCGGCCAGACCGACTTCGCCGATGATCACGGTATCATCTCCCACCGGACGGTTTCGATAGCTGGATGCAATGGCGCAAATGATCCCGAGATCGGACGCGGGATCGCTGACCTTCAGGCCCCCGGCTATGCTGACATAGCAGTCGCAGCCGGACAGGTTGATCCCGCCTCTTTTCTCCAGCACAGCCATCAGCAGATTCACCCGGTTATAGTCCACGCCCAGGGAGGTTCTCCGGGGCATGTTGAAATTCGAATCACTGACCAGGGCCTGAAGTTCCAGCAGCACGGCTCTGGTTCCTTCCATGGAACTGATGACCACAGAGCCCGGTGCCTCCACCGGACGTCCTGTCAGGAACATCTGAGAAGGATTGGACACCTCTTCCAGACCGGTCTCCGTCATGTTGAAGACACCGATCTCATTCGTGGAACCGAAACGGTTTTTCACTGCCCGAAGCATCCGGAAACCGGAATTGTCATCCCCTTCGAAATACAGCACACAGTCCACCATATGCTCCAAGGTTCTGGGGCCTGCCACCGTTCCTTCCTTGGTCACATGACCGACGATGAACACCGCAACGTTCAGACGTTTTGCGATCTGCATGAGACGGCTGGTCACCTCACGAACCTGTGTCACGCTTCCCGGAACATTGTCCAGCTCCGGCACAAACATGGTCTGGATGGAGTCGATCACCACCACATCCGGACTGTTCTTCTCGATGGCCTGCTCCGCATTGGAGAGGTCTCCATCCGACAGCAGAAGGATCTTCTCATCATAAGCCCCCAGCCGGACGCCCCGCATCTTGATCTGGGACAGCGACTCCTCGCCGGAGACGTAGAGCACCTTCTCCTCATCCGCCACAAGACATTTGCACATTTCCAGAAGCAGGGTAGACTTCCCGATGCCCGGATCACCACCCACCAGCACCAGCGAACCCCGGACGATACCACCGCCCAGCACACGGTCCAGCTCTCCGATATTCGTGAACATCCGGCTCTCCTGAGCTGAGGTAACCTCGGTAATGCTCACGGCCTCCGGTCTCTCACCGGTGGGAACCGTGTTGCTCCTTTTTTTAATTGTGATCTTCTCTTCCGCAAAGGTGTTCCACTGCCGGCAGCCCGGGCACTGGCCCATCCATTTAGCGGATTCATAGCCGCATTCCTTGCAGAAGAAAACTTGCTTTTCCTTCACACTACTACCTCTTGTATCATCTTATTCTCTTCGTCACCCTGCTTTACAGAGTGACCTTTCACTCTACGACACTTCCGCACTCCGGGCAGAATTTTCCTGCCACCGGCGTTCCACAGTTCGGACAGAAGCGGGTCTTCGCCTTGATGACTCTTCTTCGCTCCGAAAGATTCTTGTCCTTCGGCCAGGAGATGCTGTACTCGATCACCAGCTCCAAAGTCTGATCCGGCTCCGCCTTGATCTCCCATTTTACCTCACCGCTGTCCTCATCCAAAATACCCTCGGAAAGATTCAGCTTTTCCACCTCGATGGATTTCTCGGTGGATACCGGAACCTGATCCTTGATCAGTGCACTGACCGGTTCCGAAGAAGTATTGACGATTTTGATCTCGGTTCGGCAGAGCTGTTTTTTGCTGCTCTTCAGGAAGCCTTCCTGGGTCTTCTTCGGTGCCTCGGTTCGAACCACCGTGAGGCGTTCGTCCTGCCCGAGCGACAACGTCAGAAGGTCGGTATCCGCATTCGGATCCACCCAGACTTCTCCCGCAAATGCATCACGGAGATAAACCGCCGCATCAGCCGGAGGAAGCGGCCATTCCGAAGCCACGATCTCCGCCGTAAGATAGCATTTATTGTCCACAGACGGAACCGCCAGCACATGATAACCGGCTTTCACCGTGAAGAACTGCAGATCCGCGATATTTCCGTCCGTATCATTCAGGATGTCTCTCAGATTCGGCAGCTGAAATGCCGTCATGGTTTCTTCCTCAGAAACATCGGCCGTATCCATTTTCAGAGACGCCATGCCCATCAGCATCTGCGGAGCCGCAGCTCCTGCAGCCGCCTCTTCTTCCACGCAGCAATCATCCATCGGCATTGCGCCCATGGCCTTCATACGGGAGCTCCGTCTCGGCGGCTCATAAGTATAGAGGGAGAGCTCACGACTGGGCAGTACCGGAAGATCATTTGATACCGAGGGATTCCCGGTATAAAGCGACGTCTTCACCTGCAGCCAGTCCTCCCCTGAGTTTTGCAGGATCTGCCCCTTCATACGGACATCCAGAGGACTCTTGTCATCCGTATACTGGATCTCATACTTCGGCGTCCAGCAGGCCTGCGTCTCCTGATACTGCAGAAGGAAAGGTACCTTCATATCCTCTTCCACATTCAGCTCCGCCATGATCAGCGGTTTCCTCTCCTTTGTCACCGCCTCATCATATTTCTCCTGCAGCTCTGCCTTCTTCTCCGACAGTGCATCCAGCTGACGATGCAAGTCCAGGAGCTGCTCCGGAAGCGCCGACATGATCTTCTCCTGCTCTTCGATGGAAATGTTTGTCCGATTGGAGAAGTCTCCGTTCTTCTTCCGAAGTTCCAGCATCATATTGCAGGTCTCGATCTGATACGCGACCTCATCCATCTGCTTTTTGAGGATCTCCGATTCCGTCTTTCCGATCCCATTCTCAGAGTCCTTGTCTTTTACCGCTTCCATATCCACGATCTGGATATTGATCGCACGGATTTTCTCCGGAAATTTCAGCTTAAAGCTTCCCGTGTCCGCACTGTTCGTCATACCCGCCACATAAAGCAGATTCCTGCCGGCTTTCAGTTCCGTCTCCCCCTGACGGATCACCATGGCGCTGCTGCGGTATACCTGCACTTCACTGACTTTCGTTTTTGCAACCATAAGAAAATCTACCTCCCCCACAAAGTATGCTCTGTAAAACACAAGGGGGCAGACTCGCGGCGGCACTTCGGCCACAGAAGTCTGTCCCCTCCGGCTATCCATATGGATTTATAATTCTGTCAGTCATTTATCGAGTCAAATTCTGAGTCAATTATGAATTCGATCATTTAATCGATCTTCTCAACAACCACAAGGATCTCATCCTTTTCTTCCAGCAGTGCCGAGATGATCAGCTTGCCGCCCAGATTCGTCTTCATGGTTCCTGCATCGGTTCCGTCTACGGAGATCTTATATTCCTGCTCCGGCTCCAGTTCCAGTGTTACCTGTGCATCCTTGTGGCCTTCCACTGTGAATTCCACACGCTCTGCGGTAGCACGGAAGCCATGAACTGCCGTCCCCGGTACCGATTCATATACAAATGATCCGTTCTTCTCCAGCTTTGTGATCTCGTCAAATGTCTTGATCTTGTAGCTGTCCCCCATGTACATAAAGCCGTCCTTTTTCGTCTTCTCTGTCAGTGCATAGTTTCCGAAACTGAGCGTTCCGTCTTCTTCCTCGCGGATCAGTTCGTCAATAACTGCCATTTTAGTGTATCCTCCATTCCATACTACTCCATACTTCGCACGCCAGCGTGCTCCGTGAACGATCACATCGCACGTATTATACGCTACGTAATGATATTATATCTGATTTCAGGCACTTTTTCCACCGTATTTCATATTATTTTTTCGGCGTAAATGTGACCTTTCCCTGCTTCACTCCGACAGAGACCTTACTGTCTCTCGGGATTCTTCCCTGCAGCACTTCCTCCGCCAGCGGGTCCTCCACCCAGGTCTGGATCGCACGCCGAAGCGGACGTGCCCCGTATTTCTTATCGTATCCTTTTTCGAAGATAAACTTCCGAAGGGTTTCCCCATACGTCAGCTTCAGGCCGAGCCCCTCCATGGCACGCTTTGCCAGATCCTTCAGCATGATATTCGTGATCTCACGGATGTTCTCTTCGCTCAGCATATGGAACACGATGATCTCATCCACGCGGTTCAGGAATTCCGGACGGAACATCTGTTTTACCTCTTCCATCACCCGGTCCTTCATCTCATTGTGGTCCCGCTGCGCGGTATCTTCCGCCGTCACAAATCCCAGTGTCTTCGGATCCACGATCCGCTGCGCACCTGCATTGGAAGTCATGATGATGATCGTATTCTTGAAATTGATCACTCTGCCCTGCGCATCCGTGATCCGTCCGTCATCCAGCACCTGCAGCAGGATGTTAAAGACATCCGGATGTGCCTTCTCGATCTCATCAAAAAGCAGAACGCTGTACGGTTTCTTCCTCACCTGTTCCGAGAGCTGACCGCCCTCATCATAGCCGACATAGCCCGGAGGCGAACCGATCAGCTTGGAGACGCTGTGCTTCTCCATATACTCCGACATGTCTACGCGGATGATACTGTTCTCATCCCCGAAGAGTGCCTGGGCCAGAGCCTTTGAAAGCTCCGTCTTCCCGACGCCGGTAGGGCCCAGGAAAAAAAATGTACCAATGGGGCGTTTGGGATCTTTTAATCCGACCCTGCCTCTGCGAATGGAACGTGCCACGGCCGTTACCGCCTCTTCCTGACCGACTACCCGCTGGTGCAGCACCTTTTCCAGAGACAGAAGTCTCTGCTGCTCCGACTGGGTCAGACGGGATACAGGGATCTTCGTCCAGAGAGAAACCACGTCCGCCACATCGGATTCCGTGATCACGGGCTCTTCCTTCCCACGCGCAGCTTCCAGCTGTCTGCGTACCAGATCCTGACGGATCTTTTCCGCCTGGATCTCCCTTTGGATCTTCTTTGCCTCTGCAAAATTCTCCGCAACCAGAGCTTCCTCCAGCTGACGTCCCAGCTTCCGGAGATTCATATCCTTACTGCCGGCCGACAGAGACAGCGAATCATCGGACAGTCTTTTCTTTGCGGCCGCCTCATCCAGAAGATCGATTGCCTTATCCGGAAGATACCGGTCATTGATATACCGAACAGACAGCCGTACGGCTGCTTCCATGGCCTCTTTCGGGATCGATACCCCATGATGCGCTTCATATCTCGGAGCGATCCCTTCCAGGATCTCCATGGTTTCTTCTTCCGTCGGTTCTTCGATATATACCGGCTGGAAACGCCTTGCCAGCGCAGCATCCTTTTCGATATATTTCCGATATTCCACCCGCGTTGTTGCACCGATCACCTGGATCTGCCCACGGGAAAGCGCCGGTTTCAGGATATTGGAAGCATCCATGGCTCCCTCTGCCCCGCCGGCTCCGATAATGGTATGAAGTTCGTCGATGAACAGGATCACATTTCCGGCGTCGATCACTTCCTGGATCGTCCGTTTAATACGCTCTTCAAATTCTCCACGGTATTTCGAACCTGCCACCATACTGGTAAGATCCAGCGAAACGATCCGCTTGTCACGCAGGGACTCCGGAACATTTCCCTCATGGAGCAGCTGCGTGATTCCTTCCACAACGGCGGTCTTTCCGACACCCGCCTCACCCACAAGGCAGGCATTGTTCTTCATCCTGCGGCTGAGTACCTGCAGCACCCGCTGCATCTCCCCTGTCCGTCCGATCACCGGATCCAGCTTTCCGCTCTCCGCTTCCGCGGTCATATCCCGGCTGAACTGATCCAGCGTCGGCGTTGCCGTACGCGACTTCAGTTTTCCTGAAGCAAATGCCTGATAAGCCCTTTCCGCTTCCTTCTCACGCATGCCGTCTGCCACAAGAATGTCCACGTAGATCCTCTTCCGGTTCACCTTCATCAGATCCAGCATCTGGGAAGCCGTAGTCTCCCGATGGGAAAGAAGGGACAGAAGGATATGTTCCGTCCCGATCTCACGCACTCCGTAGCGTCTGGCTTCCTCTCCGGCATCCCGCAGGATATCCAGAGTCTTCTCCGTCATTCCGCTTCCGTCCGCATGCCCTTCCATTTCCAGAGCCAGCTGTCTGGCATCCTCAAGCATAGAGGAAAACCGTTCCGTGGTAACGCCGTTCTTCTTCAGAACCTTCTCAGCCACTCCCTTATGTACGGCCATGAGCCCGAACAGCAAATGCTGCGAACCCACAAACCCGCTGTTCATCTGTTTTGCAATTCTGCCAGCCTCCTGCAGAGCCTGCTCGGCGACCGCTGAATATTTTTCTTTCATTCTGTTCCTCTGTCGTATGTACACGAAATATCAGACACCGGCCTCATCGATGGCCTTACCGATATCGTGACGCATATATTTATTGTCAAACTGTACCCATTCCGTTGCAGCATAGGCATTGGCACGTGCCTCCGGAAGTGTATCTCCCAGCGCCGTTACGCCAAGCACGCGGCCACCGTTTGTTACAACCTTTCCGTCTTTCAGCTTGCTTCCGGAATGGAATGCATAATAACCGTCTCTGGTTTGGAACCGTTCCAGACCTTTGATCTCAAAGCCCTTCTCATAATGTACCGGGTATCCCTCCGACGCCAGCATGACACAGACTGCCGCATTGTCTTCAAACTGAAGATCGATCTGATCCAGTGTTCCGTTCACACAGGCTTCCATCACCGTCAGCATATCATTCTTCATCCGCGGGATCACAACCTGTGCCTCCGGATCTCCGAACCGTGCATTGAATTCCAGCACCTTCGGACCATCCGCCGTAAGCATCAGTCCGCAGAACAGCACGCCCTTGAACTCTCTGCCCTCTGCGCGCATGGCATCGATAGTCTTCTGGTACACATGCTTCTTGCAGAACCGATCCACTTCCTCTGTATAAAATGGACTGGGTGAAAATGTACCCATGCCACCGGTATTCAGTCCGGTATCTCCGTCTCCGGCACGTTTGTGATCCTGTGCAGAAGTCATGGGAAGGATGGTCTTTCCGTCGGAGAAACAGAGCACGGACACTTCGCGTCCGGTCATAAACTCCTCAATGACGATCTTGTCGCCGGCGCTTCCGAACTGTTTATCTACCATAAGTGTCTTCACGCCTTCCACAGCTTCCTCTCTGGTCATACAGATCAGAACGCCCTTCCCCAGCGCCAGGCCGTCAGCCTTCAGTACGATGGGGATCTTTGCGGTCTTCAGATATTCCAGTGCAGCTTCCGGGTCATCAAATACCTCATACGCTGCCGAAGGAATGTCGTATTTCTTCATCAGTTCCTTGGAGAACGCCTTGGAAGCCTCGATGATGGCTGCATTCTTTCTGGGGCCGAAGGTCGGGAACCCGGCATCCAGAAAAGCATCTGCCACGCCGGCCGCCAGCGGATCATCCGGTCCTACGACCACGAAGTCCACTTCCTTCTCCTTTGCAAACGCCACGAGTTTTTCCGCATCCATCACGGAAATGTCAACGCACTCCGCAAGTTCGCCGATACCTGCATTTCCGGGTGCTGCATAGATCTTGTCTACCCGCGGGCTTTTGGAAATCGCCCATGTGATGGCGTGTTCACGTCCGCCGCCGCCTACGATCATAACCTTCATGTTTTATTCTCCTCTGATATTATTTCGATGATTATTATTTTGATCACTTGATCTTCCCGGTCGCGATATCGTTGATCGCCTGCGGGAGCAGTTTCCACTCTGCCTCTTCCATGATCCGCCTCTGCAGTGTCTGCGGCGTATCATCCGGGCGGACCTCCACTGCCTTCTGCAGAAGGATCGGCCCGGTATCCGTACCGCTGTCCACAAAATGGACGGTAGCTCCGGAGACCTTAACGCCTCTGGCAAGAGCTGCTTCGTGCACCTTCAGACCATAGTATCCGGTTCCACAGAAAGACGGGATCAGGGACGGATGGATGTTGATGATCCTCCGTTCGTACTTTTCGATCATTTCCGGCGGGATCACTACCAGGAAGCCCGCCAGAACGATAAGGTCCGGCCGGTAAGCATCCACAGCCGTCAGAAACGCCTTGTGAAATGCAGCACGATCCGGGTAGTCCTTCGGACTGACCACTTCTGCCGGGATTTCGGCTCTCTTTGCACGTTCCAGTGCAAAAACACCCGGATTATTGCTGATGACACCCACCAGCTCCGTATTCTGAACGGTTCCGGCAGCAACCGCATCAATGATCGCCTGCAGGTTGGTACCTCCGCCGGACACCAGAACTAATACTTTAAGCATAATCTATCCTCTTTTCAGAATTCTTCGCCCCTTCGGGCTCAGAATGACAATCCATGATTAATAAACGATTCCTTTACAGCCGATTATACAAGGATCACACCCTGATCGGATGCAACGGTCTCACCGATGATGTAACCCGTATCTCCTGCCTCTTTCAAAGCTGCAAGGGTTTTGTCCGCATCCTCGGAGCGAACAGCCAGCACCATACCGATACCCATGTTATAGGTATTGTACATCACCTGTTCTTCCACCTTGCCCTCGCGTGCCATCATCCGGAAGATCGCGGGAACCTCGTAGCTGTCCTTCCGTACCTGCGCAGCGATTCCCTTCGGAAGCATCCGCGGAATATTCTCATAGAAACCACCGCCGGTAATGTGGCTGGTTCCCTTAATGGTCACACCGGCTTCCTTCACCTTCTTCAACGCATTAACGTAGATCCGGGTCGGGGTCAGAAGCGTTCCACCCAAAGTACCTCCCAGCTCCGGAACGTACCGGCTGAGGGACTTCTCTGACATATCAAAGATCTTCCGTACCAGAGAGAAACCATTAGAGTGAACACCGCTGGAGGCGATACCGATGAGCGTATCTCCGGGTACGATGGACGCGCCCGTGATCATTTCCTTTCTCTCAACCACGCCGACTGCAAAGCCGGCCAGATCATATTCATTTTCTTCCATCAGACCCGGATGCTCTGCCGTCTCACCACCGATGAGCGCTGCACCTGCCTGACGGCAACCCTCCGCTACACCGCTGACGATGGTAGCGATCTTCTCCGGGAAATTCTTACCACAAGCGATATAATCCAGGAAGAACAACGGTTCTCCGCCGGAGCATGCGATATCATTTACACACATGGCCACTGCATCGATTCCGATGGTGTCATGCTTATCCATAACGAAAGCAAGCTTCACCTTGGTACCGCATCCATCGGTTCCGGACAGCAGAACAGGTTCCTCCATATTCTTGATCCTGGACAGATCAAAGGCGCCGGCAAATCCGCCGATCCCTCCCAGCACTTCCGCTCGCTGCGTTTTTTTGATGTGCTCCTTCATCAGCTCCACTGACTTGTACCCTGCTTCGATATCTACTCCCGAGTTTTTGTAATCCATCTGTTCCTCCTTAATTAATAACTTCGCGCCTTTCGGCGCTCCGTGAATTACTAAAGCCATAAGCCATTACATTATAGTTGAAAAACCGTATTTTGTAAACCACGAACCAAAGACTGCTCGCTTGAATCTCTCCCCCTTTCATGCTATAATTTTGACATGCTGTTGACCTGACTCGGGCAGGACTATGAGCGTGGGGTTTTGTTACAAAAAATATCATGGAACACGGCTGCGCCACGGCTTAAAACAAGGAACAGGGGTTACAATATGAAATCTGATCACCGTCTGAACATCGGTTTTTTCACGTGTCATCTTGATAACGATTACGCCTTTGAGATCACCAAAGGCGTTGAATTTGCAGCCAGGGAGGCAGATGTAAATCTGATCATCTTCCCGGGCATGTATCTGAACGCGTCCTACAACGATCCTGTGAACGCAAAATACGATTATCAGTACAACTCCATTTTCTACTACGCTTCGCAGAAGACACTGGACGCTCTGATCGTGTCCATCGGCTCCATCGGAAGCTTTCTTTCCGTGGATGACATCCACTCGTTCCTTCGTCAGTTCAACATCCCCATCCTCACCCTTGAGATTCCCGTTGAAGGCTACTCCTCTCTGTACACGGACGGACGCCCCGGAATGTTCGAGGAAGTGGAACACATGATCCGCCAGCACGGCAAATCGAAGATCGGTTTTGTCAGCGGACGTAAGGAAAATGACGATGCGCAGGAGCGCCTGGCCGTCTATCGCCAGGTATTGGAGGAAAATGGGATCGAATACGATCCGCGGCGGGTGGTCTACGGTGACTTCTCTGAATACAGCGAAGATGTGGTGGACACTCTGCTTGACCACAATCCCGATCTGGAAGCCATCATATTTGCAAATGATTCCATGACCGTCGGAGGATACAGATCTATCCAGCGGCATGGTCTGAAGATCGGCAAGGACATCCTGGTGGCCGGCTTTGACAATGCGCCCATCGCATCCGCGCACACTCCTTCGCTGACAACCGTTGATAACAAGATCCTTGAATTAGGTTATAACTCCGTCTATCAGGTGATGGAGCTGTTGAAAACCGGAGAAAAGAAGGATATCACCCAGTCCTCCAGCATGATCCGCCGCAACTCCTGCGGCTGCGATTCCTCCGCGGATCCCACGATCCTGTCCCGTGTAAATGCGGCGCTTTCGGATATGAAGCCGGAAAACCTTCTGCATGAATTCAAGCGGCTCTTCCTGTCCCACTACGAATCATGTTTTTATTCCGAGCGGCTCTTCGAGCTGCTGGACCCGTTCCTGCTGTCCTTCATCCAGCCCATTTACAGCCGAAAGACGGTCAGCATAGACCAGCTGATAGATGACTTCCACGCGATCCTTGCTTCTGATGTGATACAGCTTTACTATTCCTACACCAAACTGGCCAGCACAATGAAGGTATTCTCCAACTTTATGGCACATCTGATGATCCCCACTGCCAGGCGCGTGAAGATCAATGCCATGCTGAATGCGGTCCAGTCTGAAATGGCATTCTACATCTCCCGGGAACTGAGCGAGGAGAATCATCAGCACAAGAGCAACATCTGGGGATCCGTTTATATCACCCGCGACACCCTGGTTTCCAGCGGAAACGAGAAGCTGGCCTTCTCCATGATCATGGATAAGCTCTACGACAAATGCGGATTCCAGAGCGCATACATTTATCTGTATGACAAACCGGCGTTCCAGCTTCCCGGCGGAATCTGGCAGATTCCGGACTTCCTGCTCTTCCAGGCCTGTGAACTGGACGGGAAAGTCACGGTCTTCACAGGAGACGACCGGATCCTTCCCGCATCCATGATCTTCCAGAACAAATACACTCCGAACAGCCGCAGACACACGCTGGTGGTCACGCCGATCTTCACAAACGAAGTTCAGCACGGTCTCTTCGTCAGTGAGACACCGCTTCAGAATTTCAGCCAGATCTACGCTACCACACTGCAGCTGGGAACCTCCATGAAATTCATGGATCTCATGCATCAGCAGATCGCCATCCAGAACCGGCTGGAATCCAGCATGAACGAGATCCGCGAGAAGAACGACCTTCTGAACCACCTGTCCATCACGGACTCTCTGACAAACCTCTACAACCGCCGTGGATTCTTCGAGGCAGCGCAGGATCTGATCACCTCCCGCAAATGCCGCGGCTGTCAGGCAGTGATCGGATATGTCGATATGGACAATCTGAAACAGGTAAATGATATCTTCGGCCATAAGGAAGGGGACTACGCTCTCCGCGCCATCGGCGACACCCTGCGGGAAGTCATGCCTGAAGGCGCCGTGATCGCCCGCATCGGCGGTGATGAGTTTGCGATCTGCGTTGTAGACATCAGCGAAGCCGATACCAAAAAGTTAAAGGATGCACTGAACAAACAGGAAGCCAAACTGAACAAGTCCTGCGAAAAGCCCTACTACATCGAGTGCAGCATCGGTCTGATCAACTTCGAATGCAATGCATCGCAGGATGCGGAAGAGCTGATGATCAAGGCAGACGAAAAGCTGTACGTCAACAAACGACGCAAGAGAAAGAACGTAGTCAAAGACTCAAAATAAAAATACCAATAATAAGCCATGAAAAAACGCGGGCCACAGTGCCCGCGTTTTCTGTATCCTGCTTATATATCCACCAGTCCTGCAGTGCGGCTATATCACCGCCTGATAGATCTCTCTCGTAACATCCGCCTTGTTCATGGTATAAATGTGGATCCCCCTGATCCCGTGCTTCATCAGATCATCCACCTGCCGGATGGCATATTCGATACCGGCCTGCCGCATGCCTTCCGGATTCTCGGAGTACTTTGCGATCAGATTTGACAGTTCCGTCGGAACGGAAGAACCGGAGAGCGACACGCTGGTTCCAAGCTGGTTAACCTTGGTGATAGGCATGATCCCCGCATGGAGCTCTGCCGCGATCCCATAGCGGTCCAGATTCTCACGGAACCGGTAAAACTTCTCATTGTCGAAGAACATCTGCGTGATCAGCTCACTGACCCCAAGGTCGCATTTTTCTTTCAGGAACCGGAGATCCGTCTCCACATCCGGAGATTCCGGATGCTTCTCCGGATAGCAGGCAGCTGCGATCCGAAAATCTCCGAACGCCTTGATCCCTTTGATCAGGTCAGAGGCATAACGATATTCCCGCGCCTCAAACTCTTCCTCTGACATCGCTCTCGGCTTATCACCGCGAAGAGCCAGGATCCGTCGAACAGCCTTCTTCTGAAGCTCCTGCAGCCGCTCATCCAGGCTTTCCGAAGTCATTCCGACCGCCGTCATATGTGCAAGAGCCTCCACATCACAAACATTCTGGATGTAGGATGCGATCTTTGCCGTCTTCTTGCTGTTGCTCCCTCCGGCTCCGTAGGTCACACTGATGAAATCCGGCTTCAGGTCCTCGATGGCATCCAGGGTCTGGAAGATCTCATACATATCATCATCCCGTTTCGGAGGGAATACCTCGCAGGAGAATTCGATCTCCTCTCCCGTGTATTTGTTCTGAATCATTTTAATCTCCGTTATATTTCCAGCATTTTATTTGACTTATTCAACACGTTTTCCAACGCGTTTTTCCGACACGCGGTATCCAATCTGATTATGCTTTCCGGCAAACGATATCGCGTCAGATCGGCGCATCCTCCACACATTGCAGCATATTCTCATAAATCTCCGGGAATCGCTTCTTCATGTTCATCGGCCGAAAGTCCGCATCCACAAAGGCATGACTGGTCTCTGCCGTATGAAGCAGCTGCCCCTCCAAACTGCGGATCTCATATTTCAAAGTGAAACGTACCGGCGTCAGCCGCACGATATGCGGATAGATGTTGACCGTATCGCCGAAATGCAGTGCAAAGGTGTAGTAATCGTGCAGTTCCAGCACCGGAATTATGATCCCCAGTTCCTCCATCTTCGCATAGGGCAGTCCCACCTGTTCCATCAGATCCAGCCGGGCTTCCTCCAGATATCTTGCATAATTCGAATGATGCACCACCTGCATCTGATCGGTTTCGTAATAGTTGATTTTCCTTCTGTATGGCTTTATCTCCATGATGACCTCAAATAATAAATCCCATTTAAATAAACTTCCCAAACACCGCCGTCATTCTGACATCATTCCCGCATCACTCTGACATTTTGGGCGGCCGGATCGGAGTCTTCGGCCGATCTGTCCGAACCGGCGTACGATCCGGATTGATAGGTTCTCTCTCCGTCATCGGATTCGGCGAAGGATCCAGCATCACAGGAGTCCGGTCTTCCTTCGGCTGCTCCACGCCGGAATTTACAGTGGTCAGATCCGAATCAAAGCGGATCTCCATCTGCGTCTGTTTTTCTTTTTCGATCGCCTTCTGCTTCTCCTTCTCCCGATACAATTCCATCGAAAGGAGTTGCGACAGTTCCACGATCTGGGCGTACCGGTCTTCCTTTGAAAGAGAATTCAGCGAATGCAGAAGCTCCGTTTTGTTGTCCGTAATGGCATCCATTTTTTCCTTCAGCATGATCTGCATCAGCTTGTATTCCTGCTCCAGCTTATCATACGCATCCGCCAGAAGATGATCCACCTCCGTAAGCATTTCATCCGTATAAATGAGTGACGCAGCATAGATATCCCCCGCGGTCCGGAGTGCTTTTCTCTCTTCCGCGCTCATTTCCGACGGCGAGTAATTCAGAGGTTCTCCATCCCTTCGTTTGGTCACTCGGATCCGGCTGGAACTTTTCTCTGCCTCGAAAATGATCTGGTCCGCTTTCTTCTTCGCATCACTCAGAATCTTAGCCCGCTTATCCGTCACTTCCCGGAAAGCCTTCATCTCCTCCGTGACATTTCCTTCCAGCTGATCCAGCAGTTCCAGTAATTCCGCCCTGCTGAGTACCACCTTGGACTGCTGAAGCGGGAAGCTCTGTCCTTCGATCACCATCTTTTTCAGTTTATCTATCATCGCCACGGAACGATCTATCTTCATGGCCGCTTCCATGGTCGCATCCATATTTTTTTCGGTAGTTTTTTCCGTAGATTTATCCATAATACCATCCATCCTTTACTATCATACAGTCAAAAACAGACAGTTGTATTCTACTACAAAAGCACCCAAATGGAAAGAGAAAACGGGAGGAGGATTCCCTGGGGAATCTTCCTCCCGTGATGCTTATGAATATCGTATGATAATAATATCGTATACTATATCGTATGATCTTACGATCCGATCAGCCTCTCTTCAGGAAATCCGGGATCTTAATTCCCTGGCTGCCGGACTTCATCGGCGGAACCGGATTATCTGCAATCGGATCTGCTGCGGGTGCACTCTCCGTCGGTGCCGGAGTTACGGGAACTGCAGCTACCTTCGGTGTCGGAGCGGCTGCCTGCGGCTGATTCAGGTTAATACCAAGCGGGATCGGCTGTGCTCCGGTCTTCGGCTTCGCTGTGAACGTCGGATTCTTTACTACGGGTTCCGAAAAACTCGGTGTCTTTACCGTCTGCGGCTGCGGCTTTCTGGTCGGTGCAGAGATCCTTCCGCCCTTTCCGTCTTCCTCCAGACCGGTTGCAATGATGGTGATGCTTACATCTTCACTGGTCACATCATTGTCAACGGTACCGAAGATAATATTTGCCTCGTCGCCGGCCTGCTCTGACAGGTAGGTGATTGCATCGTATGCCTCTACGATTCCCACATTTCCGGAGAAGTTTACAATGATATCGGATGCACCGCTCACTGTGGTCTCCAGCAGCGGAGAATCCATTGCCTGCTTGATCGCGTCAACCGCTTTGTTATCACCGGACGCCTGACCGATACCGATATGAGCCACGCCCTTATCACGCATAACGGTCTGGATATCCGCGAAGTCCAGGTTGATGAGACCCGGCTTATTGATCAGGTCGGTCACGCCCTGAACACCCTGCTGAAGCACTTCATCCGCCTTCTTCAGTGCATCCGGGATGCTGGTACGCTTATCGCAGATCTGAAGCAGTTTGTCGTTCGGGATCACGATCAGTGTATCTACGCTCTCACGAAGCTTTGCGATACCGTTCAGGGCATTGTTCATACGCGGCTTTCCTTCAAAGGTGAAAGGCTTTGTCACAACGCCGACGGTCAGGATACCCAGATTCCGTGCGATCTCAGCAACCACGGGAGCCGCACCGGTACCGGTACCGCCGCCCATACCACAGGTTACGAATACCATATCGGAATCCTTGATGATATCGTTGATCTCTTCTCTATTCTCTTCAACTGCGTTTGCACCAACTTCCGGCTTTGCACCTGCGCCAAGACCTTTGGTCAGCTTCTCACCGATCTGGATCTTGGTGGTTGCCCGGCTGAGGGACAGTGCCTGCTTATCAGTATTGATTGCGATCAGTTCCACGCCCTCAACATTCTCATCGATCATTCGGTTGACTGCATTGTTTCCTGCACCACCAACTCCGATCACCAGAATACGAGCGGGTGTCTTTTCATCATTTGACTTAATCTCCAGCAAGGTTCTTTCCTCCTTAAAATTAAACTGAACTATATTTCTTAAACAAATAATCTGTTATATAAATCTAATATAGATCCGATAATGGATCATACAGCACAAATACGTGCCAGTCCATAATCATACAAACTATATGATACTGTTTTTTTCGTGATTCTGCAACACTTAATTTCTTATTTCCGGCTATTTTTTCAAGCTATTTTTCTTTAAATGAAGCCGTAGAAGTATCGGAATTGAACTCTTTCATGTAGAGAACTCCCTTTTTCCCTTCCAGGCCGTTCAGAATGCTCTTCAGATTCATCAGCTGCGGGGTCAGATTGGAACCATCCCCCAGCTCCACATCGATCTTTTTGTAACGCAGGACGATATTTCCTTCCCTTGTGAACATGATCCGATCGATGTCAAGTTCATATTTCTCGATCAGCTGTGTGATGTTGAGGATCAGACTGAACCGCTCCGGATAGTCGATGGGGAGTTCCTCATTCAGGGTCCAGTTCATGATCTCCAGCCCGTCGATACAGGGCACACCTGTTTTTCTGTCGTCGGAAGACTCGAGAACGATCCCGTCCCGATCAAAATACACATAATTGTTCATGTATTCGATACAGCCGGCCACCTGTTTCTCGTAAACCGTCACCTTCAGGGTGTTCTTATCGATAAACTCGATATCCAGCTTTGCAACGAAGGGAATGTCCCGCATGCTGCTGAACTGATTTTTCAGGTAAAGAAGGAGCACATTTCCCATAGGAGCCTCTTCTTTTACGGTCTCACGTACCAGTTCCTCAGAGGACATGACACAGCCGACCACCTGTACTTCTTTCAGTCGGAAAGTACTGACGTAATAGGCTCCCACACCCAGAATGACCAGGATGATCACCAGCGGGATCCAGACTTTTTTACTCACTTACGTCCACCTCCTGCCTCGCCCCTTTGGGAACGATCTGCCTTGAGATAGACAGTGCGATGCCCATTTCCAGCATCAGGAAGGATAGCGACGTTCCTCCGTAACTGATAAACGGCAAAGTAACGCCGGTATTGGGAAGCGTGTTCGATACAACGGCCATATTCATAACCAGCTGGAATCCGATGTGTGCGATAATGCCACTCATGATCAGAGCTCCGTAACGATCCGGTGCGCCCTCCGCAATAAAGCGAAGTCGCCAGAGCAGGATCAGGAATACGACCACCACCGCGATCACTCCGACGATTCCCAGTTCTTCCGCGATGACCGCAAAGATCATGTCATTGTGCGGTTCCGGAAGCGCTCCCAGCTTCTGAACGCCCTGCCCCAGTCCCCGGCCGAATAAACCGCTGGTGGCGATGGCATAGAGCGAATGCCGTGTCTGGTTTCCTTCATCCCACACTTCCTGATTCCAGGGATCCGCCCAGACCTGAAACCGCACCTGCCGATATGCCGCAAGCTTTACGTAGATAACAATAAAAAGGACTCCGACAACGAGAACGATGATCAAGTACCAGGGCTTCGGTGTTGCAACAAACCAGACTGCAACCACGATAACCGCGCATACAAGGCCTGTACTCAGGTTCTCATAAGCGATGATCGCAACCATGATCAACGGAATGAGTGCCGTCACAAAGGTACCTGCAAAACTCTTCAGATAACCGCTCTTATCCGTAAAAATATGAGCCGAATACAGGATCAGTGTCAGCTTTGCAATCTCCGATGGCTGGAAGGAAATGAATCCCAGATTCAGCCAGCGCTGAGAACCGTGGCTGTCCGAACCCATAAAGAAAACGGCAATCAGAAGCAGGAATGTCAGGATCAGTATCACGTACGTCCATTTACGGATCCATTGATAACGCATCCGCGATACAATGTACATTACCACAAGCCCCACGCATCCGAACAGGAACTGCTTCTTGACAAAGACCGTACTGCTTTGCGCATCATCCAGATAGAGCCCCCAGAATGCGCTTGCGCTGTAGATCATCACAAGTCCAAACAGAAAGATAAACACGATCAAAGCCAGAGACGGATAATCAAAATACGTCCCTTTTACAAATATGCCGTTTTTCTTTCCGCTTTTTTCCAAACTTTATTCTCCCAACTGATTTACATATTCCTTGAACAGCGTTCCTCTCTGCTCAAAGTCCTTGAACATATCCCAGCTGGCACAGGCCGGTGAGAGCAGAACCGCATCTCCCTCCCGTGCATGTTCATAGCAGAACCGAACCGCTTCTTCAAGCGTATCCACAAAAACAAACTGAAGGAAATCATGTGCTTTCGCACATTCCGCGATGGCCTGTGCGGTCTCACCGAGAAGTACCAGGCTCTTAACCTTTCCGTCAAACGCCTCGATCCATTCATCGTAAGTATTATGCTTGTCATACCCACCGCCGATCAGGAATGTGGGGCCCTTCATCGCCTGGATGGCTTTAATGGCCGCATCCGGATTCGTTCCCTTGGAATCATTGTAATACGGTACACCGTGAACCGTACGTACATATTCGATACGATGTTCTACTCCTTTGAAATCCGCCACCGCTTTCCGAATCACATCCACGGGAACTCCCATACGGAAGGTGATGGCTACGGCAGCCAGAACATTTTCCACATTATGGTTGCCGAGGATCCGGATCTCGGACAGCGGAAGCACCTCCGTCTCCTTCCCGGCTTCACGAACAACGATCCAGCCATTCCGGACGAACACACCCTCTTCCAGTTCCTTCACACGGCTGAAATAAAGCACACGGACATTCGTCACCTGCTCAGCCCTCTTCCGGACTTCCGGATCATCATAGTTCACAACGAAGGTATCCTCCATCGTCTGGTTCTCGATGATCTTCATTTTTGCATCCGCATAGTTTTCAAAGGTGATATATCTGTTCAGATGGTCCGGTGTCAGATTCAGCAGAGCAGACACTTCCGGATGCAGGCTGTACACCGTATCCAGCTGAAACGGACTGATCTCCGCGGAGATCAGCTGTCCCTCATAGGTCTGATCCGCAAACTGCGTGAACGGCGTACCGATATTTCCGACGATCAGGCTGTCCGGTTTGTAAGCCTGGAAGATCGCACCCACCAGAGACGTGGTGGTCGTTTTGCCGTTCGTTCCGGTGATTCCGGCGATCCGGCCTTTGTTATATTTTGCAGCCAGTTCGATCTCACCCCAGATGGGAACCTCTGCATCCCGCACACGATTCACAAAGGGGGTATCCAGCGGAATACCCGGGCTGATCACCATCAGATCCGCCGCATGGATCTTCTCCATGGACAGATTTCCGATCGCCAGTTCCACATGATCCGAACCACCGAACTCCTTCATCAGCGCTTCCCGATCCAGTGCCTCATTCTGGTCAAACAGGATCACCTCGGCTCCCTGCCTGAGCAAAAGCTCCGTCGAACGGATTCCGCTTCTTCCTGCTCCTGCAACGATTACTTTCTTCCCTTTCATCTGCGGTGTAATCTCCTTTATCATATTCTTGGTCTATGCTGCTCTCTTCCGTTTCCACGGAACAAAGACAGCACATGAACAGCCCGAAATACGGGCTGCTCATGCGCAGGTAAATGGTAATGCCATACCCGTTCACCGGTACTGAAAAATGTCCCCACATTTTTGATCGGAGCCTTTGCCTGCTCCTTACAGAACTGCGGGTATGGCAGAATCATCCATCATCCGGATCCTCGTCCGATCCATCCCCTGAATCTTCGTCCGGATTATTATCTGAGTCATTGTCTGAGTCGCTATCTGAGTTGTTATCCGAGTCATCGTCTGAATCCCTGTCCGAATCTTCATCCGCATCTTCATTCACGTCTGCGTCCTCGTCTTCATCCGGATCATCCGAATCCTCTTCCAGATCTTCCACATCCTCAACCGGGCCGTCTGCAATGACCGTTCCCACAGGATCATCCACCTGCTCTATGGACTCCGGATCCAGATCATTTGTCCGGTAAATATTCAGGTAAGGGAACAGTTCCTGCGAGATCATATGGAACAGGGTTGTACCTGCACCGCTCATATCCTGCTGCGGCACATCCGGTTCATCAACCACGCAATAGATCATGACCTCCGGATCCTCTACCGGTGCAAATCCGATAAAGGACAGGATGAACTTTCCGTCCGCACGCTTCAGTGTGCCGTTTTCCCAGCTCAGCTTCTCGGCCGTTCCGGTCTTTCCGCCGATGGTATAGCCTTCCATAGCTGTACGCCATCCGGTACCCTGCTCAACCACCTTCTGCAGGATATCGCGCATCTTCGCCGAAGTATCTTCCGAAACTGTTCTGCGAACCAGTGTATCACCGTAACTCTTGATCACGTTTCCGTTTTCGTCTTCGATCCGCTTAACGATATGCGGCTGGTAATAGTATCCTCCGTTGATTACGGAACAGAAGGCCGTAGCCAGCTGCATCATGGTAACACTCACAGACTGTCCGAATGCCGAGGTTGCAAGTTCAACCTCATTCAGATGATCCTCATCATAGATCAGGGACGCCAGAGATTCATTGCTCATCTCGCCGTAGATATCGATACCGGTCCGCTGACCGAAACCGAACGTGCTCTGATACTTGGCGAAAACGGTACGTCCCATCAATGCACCGATCTGCATGAAGGTATCATTGCAGGAATACGCAAATGCCGTTGCCAGATCCACCATCCCGTGGCCGTCATGTTCCGAGCAGTAGATATCCCAGTCTGCCACCTTCTGGTGTCCGTCGCAGTAGAAGCTCTCATCCCCTTCCAGAATGTTGTCTTCCAGCGCACCGGCCAGAACAAAAGTCTTGAACGTTGATCCCGGTTCGAAGGTATCCGTAAGAACGAAATTCCTCCAGACCGTATTCAGCGCATTCAGGTAATCCTCTTCCGGAAGGTCTTCGAGATACTTGTCATAGTCCTCATCCTTCACATCCGGGAAGAGATATCGGATTGCCTTCGTATTATACGCATCATTCGGATCGAACTGATGCAGGTTATACATTGCCAGGATCTCACAAGTCTTCGGCTTCATCACCAACACGGAGATATTCTTCGGATTCATCTGCTTCTGCAGCTTCTCGCAGTTTACCTGAACGATCCTCTGTACTTCCGCATCGATGGTGGTAACCAGATTGTACCCATTTCGCGGATTCTCCACCGCCTGCTGCATATGATTGCCGTCATTCAGGAACGAGTACTGTCTCCCGTCAACTCCGTTCAGCTCTTCATCGTAACTGCCTTCCAGACCACCGAGTCCCACATTTCCGTCAACCACAAAGCCCAGCATATGGCATGCCAGCTCGTCATAAGGATACACCCGCTTGTAGCTTTCTTCAAAGGAAACCCCGACGATCTTACTGCCTTTCTCAGCCATTTTATCCTTGAACGGTTTTACCTCATCGTAGGACAGTCCTTTCCGGACAACCTTATACATGGACGCGGGATTCGACAGATATTCATTGATCTCCGAATCCGACACGTTAAAGTATTCCTTTACCGCCTCTATCGTTGCTTCCTTCCTGGCTTTGTCGATCTCCTGACTCTGATCCCCCAAAATGTCCTTCGGCGACAGGACCAGGCTGTAGATCTTATCACTGGTCGCCAGAACCGTTCCGTTACAGTCCCGGATATCCCCTCGTCTGTACGGAACCACCTTGCTGGTATACGTCCGCTGCGTTACGGCCTCCACCGCATACTCGTCCCCATGCTTCTGCATGATCCACACAAACCGCCCGACCATAAATGCACTTGCGAGCATGATCACGATCATCAGATAAAGCAAATGCCTGCGCTGCCGATTCAGAAAGACCTTTTTCTTTTTTGTTTTCGGTTTTTTATCTGAATTTTTATCCGCCATAAAACACCTTAACACAATGGAAATTCCTGAGACATCATTTTGCCTCAGGAACGTCCTTTAACTGTTTAACATAATCTTCGTTTGCACTGTCATAGTACAAAACCTGGCCCTTTTGGGAGTATACCATTCCCAGCCGGTTCGTTGCAACATCATATACATAAGTCAGAGAATATTTATCACGGATCTTTTCCTCCTGCGCCGCATTCTCTGTCTGAAGCGCCTGGACCGTATCCTGCATATCCTCGATGTGCATCTGTTGTTCCGTAACCCTGCTCTGTACCCGCACCATCATCACGCAGCACGCGATCATGACCACGAACGCAAATGCAAGCACTTTCACATAGGTTCCGTCAAAATAAAGAGAGCGTTCCGCATACGCAGCCGCTCTCGAATGCGTATAGGACTGTACTTTCTTCTTTTTCTTTTTTTTCGGCTCGGGGGTCTGCTCCGGTTTCGGCACCGCCTGACGTTTCCGTATCGTACTGCCATCCAGTACATACATATCGCGCACGTTAAAATTCTCCGCCCCATCTTCCTGCATGTAATTGTAATTACGATTGCGATTTCTGTCTGCCATTTCCAGCACCCCCTGAATTCTACTTTTTCTCAAACACCCGAAGTTTTGCGCTCTTGGATCTCGGGTTCTCCTCTTTCTCCCTCTCATCCGGAAGGATCGGCTTTCGGGTGATCACCCGTCCTTTCGATACTCTTCCGCAGGCACATACCGGGAAATCCGGCGGACAGATGCAAGGATTTTCCGCCCTCTTCATGGCCTGTTTTACGATCCGGTCTTCCAGTGAATGGAAGGTTATGATACATAGCCTTCCTCCCGAAGAAAGACTGTCGATCATCCGGTCTATGGAATCCTCCAAAACCTGCAGTTCTTTATTTAAGGCAATTCTCAGTGCCTGAAATGTTTGTTTGGAGGGGTGCCCTCCATCCCGCATGGCGCGTGCGGAGATGGAGGACCTGATAAGCTCATTTAGTTCAAACGTTGTGGCGATCTCTTTCTTCTCCCTGGCCCGGCAGATATTTCTGGCGATCTGTCTGGCAAAAGGCTCTTCCCCATACTCCCGAAGGATCCGGGTGAGATCCGCCTCACTGTAATTGTTTACAATGTCTTTTGCGGTTTCCGGTGTGTCCTGATCCATCCGCATATCCAGCGGAGCGTCCACCCGGTAAGAGAAACCTCTCTCTCCGTTGTCCAGCTGGTAAGAGGAAACTCCCAGATCCAGAAGGATCCCGTCCAGCCGGTCGATCTTCAGATCCTGAAGGACCGTCTCAAAATTCACATAATTGGTTTTCACGACGGAAGCACGGTCTGAAATGGCCGAGAGCCTCTCTCTGGCAACCTCCACAGCCGTCCGGTCCTGATCCAGACAGACAAGCCTGCCGCCTTCTCCCAGACGTTTCAGGATCTCCGAGGAATGCCCCGCTCCTCCCACCGTACCGTCCATATAACACCCGTCGGGTTTTATTTTTAACTGATCCAGTACGCTGCCTAACAGGATCGGAACATGATGAAACTCCATATCAGCAATCCTCTCCGCGATCATTTCAGGTATAAATTCCATATCTCATAATCGGTCAGATATAGAAGTCATGCACTGCGCTCATCATATTCTGCATCTTCTCAAAGGCCTCATCCGAGCCGAATCCTGCGGACTCCCATTCAGACTGGTTCCAGAGCTCTGCTCTTTCACCTGCTCCGACGATCACGATATTCTTCCCGATCTCATATTTCTTTCTCAAAGCTTCAGGGATCACGGTTCTTCCCTGAGAATCGATGCTGCAGTTCATGGCCGATGAACGCAGAAAGCGAAGAGTCCAGGGAATATCGATCACTTTCGGATCCATATGCTTGATCCTGTCAAGGTAGTTGACCCATTCTGCCTGTGAATGCATATAGATACATTTCCCATACGTTCCCGGAGACATGACAAATGACGAAGTAAGGCCATCTCTCAGATCGGTAGGAACGATCATTCGACCCTTGCTGTCAACAGTATGATAATTTGTTCCTATCATATCAGGTGTCACGATCCTGCTCCCGCTCCTGTTCTGAGGCAGTGGTTTACAATAAATTCTTCAAATTTCATCCACTTGCCTTCATTTTTTCTCCATTTGGCCTCCACCACATGTTCATATGATACAACAACCCCATAAACAATGCAATAGAGAGACGCTTTCAAAACCGGCTCAAGATTTACCAAAATTTTTACAATTTTTCTCGGCATTATGCACAAAAAAGAGCTGCAAATTTGCAGCTCTTCTACATCTTGTGGTATATGATCAGCATCCACTATATATAGACATCCCTAAAATCAGGGTGCATTAGTTATGCTTCTTTTTTCATGATTTTGGAGGATTCCCTCCATCTTCCATCATTTCGTCTCCATTTGGTGGGTTTTCCTCTTCAGAATCCGTTTTTTCCCCTCCATATGTGATCATTTTGACTCCATCCGCCTCCCCGGACGATTCTTCCTCTTTTTCAGACTTCTTCGTTTTCGAAACCGGTCTGTGACAGGGAAGTTCATAACCTGCCCGCAGCTTCAGATAATTCCGGATCATGACTGCCAGTCCGGTAACGATACAGAGCACCGCCACCACCTGGCTTACCTTCAGCGGTCCGACCATCAGTGAATCCGTCCGGTTACCCTCGATCAGGAATCTTCCGACACCATAGCCCAGAATATAGATCATGGACAGCTCGCCGTCAAACTTCTTCCTCTTCCGATACCAGAACAGAAAGATCAGGATCCCGAGATTCCACAGCCCCTCCAACAGGAAGGACGGAACCACCGTGATACACTCCTGCCCGTTCACGATCTCCGTGTTCTGCAACATGGTATCGTTGATCACACCCGTACTCTGCAGGTAGCTGAGAGACCCATGTGTTTTATAGTAATCCACCGGGATCGCCATACGGATAAAGGAATTCGTATAAGTGCCGAACACCTCCCGGTTAAAGAAATTCCCCCAGCGTCCCATGATCTGACCGATCAGGATACCGTAGGTGATATTATCCGCAAACTGCGGCAGATAGATCTTCTTCTTTTTCGTAAAGATCCAGGATACGATGACGCCGGCAATGATACCGCCGTAGATCGCAAGTCCGCCGTTCCGGATATCGATCATCCTGCGGAGAGATTCACCGAAACTGATCCCCTCTCCCACATATTCCTTCAGATTAAAGAGAATATAGTAGATCCGCGCTCCCAGGATCGTAGGAATGACCATCCAGAGGAAATAATCCACATAGTTTTCTTCCGTAAGTCCGGTCTTTTTCCCCTGGCTCATGGCGATCTTCAGCGCCAGAACAAAGCCGATGGCGATGATCAGTCCGTAGAACTTGATCTCCATACCGAATATTGTAAAACCGCTCGGAACATTCGGAAATGAAATCCCAAGTCCCGGAAAGTAGATGCCTTCCATAAAATCCTCCAATAAACAACAGGTGACTGAAGCCGGTTCTCGATTCGTCTGATGACGAATCGGAACCTAAACATTAAACTTGAAGAGGACAACGTCTCCGTCCTGTACCACGTATTCCTTGCCTTCCTGACGCACCAGACCTTTCTCCTTAGCGACGGCCATACTGCCGCAGTCGATCAGGTCATCATAGCTGACGATCTCTGCCTTGATAAATCCACGTTCAAAATCAGAATGGATCTTCCCGGCAGCCTGCGGTGCCTTGGTACCCTTCTTAATGGTCCAGGCTCTGGACTCCGTCGGTCCTGCCGTCAGGTAACTGATAAGTCCCAGCAGACTGTAGCTTGCCTTGATCAGCTTGTCCAGACCGGACTCCGTAAGACCGAGATCCGCAAGGAATTCGCCTTTCTCGTCGTCATCCAGCTCTGCGATCTCCTCTTCCATCTTTGCGGAAACAGTGAACACTTCACTGTGATTCTCCGCCGCATATTCACGGACTCTGTTCACATATTCATTAGAAGCTCCGTCATCCGCCATGTCGTCCTCGGCTACATTTGCCGCGAAGATCACCGGCTTCGCCGTCAGCAGATTGTATTCTTTAAAGTAGGCTTCCTCATCTTCATCCTGCGTTTCAAAACTGATGGCAGGCTTGCCGGCCTCCAGATGCTCCTTCAGGCGCTCCAGCATTTCCACTTCCTTGGCAGCCGACTTGTCATTTCTTGCCACACGGATCTGCTTGGAAGCACGACGCTCCAGCACTTCCAGATCCGCAAAAATCAGCTCCACATTGATGGTCTCGATATCCCGGATCGGATCCACAGAGCCATCCACATGGATCACGTCATCGTCATCAAAGCAGCGAACCACATGGACGATGGCATCCGTCTCACGGATATTTGCCAGGAACTGATTTCCCAGACCCTCGCCCTTGGACGCACCCTTCACCAGACCCGCGATGTCCACGAACTCGATCACTGCCGGTGTGGTCTTCGCCGAATCATACATCTTTGTCAGAACATCCAGCCGCTTATCCGGCACCGCCACGATACCCACATTCGGGTCAATGGTGCAGAACGGATAATTTGCAGACTCCGCTCCAGCCTTCGTTAAAGAATTGAACAATGTACTTTTTCCGACATTCGGCAGACCGACGATTCCTAATTTCATATCTTT